>JAUHXZ010000009.1 GCA_030426725.1 Actinomycetes bacterium | reverse complement strand
TCCGGCTACCACGGCCTGCGCAGCGGGCTGTTCCGCTACGCGGGCGGCGACGCCGAACGCACCCATGAGGCGATGATCGGCATGCTGTCGCGGCTGCCGGCGACGCGGAAGGCGGCCGTCGTCGATCCGGTGACGGTCGCCGGGGTGCGGTTCCCCAACCGCGTGGGCGTCGCGGCGGGCCTGGACAAGGACGGCCACGCCGCCCAGGCCTGGGCCCGCTTCGGGTTCGGGTTCGCTGAACTCGGCACGGTCACCGCCCATGCGCAGCCGGGGAACCCGCAGCCGCGCGTGTTCCGGGCCGTCGCCTCCCGCGGCATCGTCAACCGGATGGGCTTCAACAACGACGGCGCCGAGGCGATGGCGCGCACGCTCGCTGCCAAGGGCGTCGCCCGTGGCAACGCCGCGCTCGGCATTCCGCTGGGGATCTCCATCGGCAAGACCAAGGTCGTGCCCGTCGAGGAGGCGCGCGAGGACTATCTGACGTCGCTGCGGGCACTCGCCCCGTACGCCGACTACATCGCTGTCAACGTCTCGAGCCCCAACACGCCCGGGCTGCGGTCGCTGCAGGCGGCCGGCGAACTCACCGCGCTGCTGTCCGCCCTGACGGACGAGGCGGCGCGGCTCGACGAGCGTCCCGTCCCCGTGTTCGTCAAGCTCGCCCCGGACCTCGAGGGCGACGACCTGACCGAGACGATCGCCGTGATCAACGATTCAGCCGCCTCCGGGGTCATCGCCACCAACACCACGCTCGCCCGCAACGGCCTTGCGCCGGCCGACGCGTCGCTGGCCCGTGAGGCCGGCGGGCTCAGCGGAGCCCCGCTCACCGCGCGCTCCCTGGCGTTCGTCGAGCGGCTCGCCACCGCCACGTCCCTGCCGCTCGTCGGGGTCGGCGGCGTGATGAGCCCCCGCGACGGGATGCGGCTGTTCGACGCCGGAGCCACCCTCATCCAGCTCTACACCGGCTTCATCTACGAGGGCGTCGCGCTCGTGCGCGGCGTGCACGACCTCAGGAGGGAACAGACCCGATGACCTACGCCGAGCGCCTCGCCGCGGCCACCGACGCCAGGGGCCGCCTGTGCGTCGGCATCGACCCAATGCCGACCGTGCTGACCGCCTGGGACCTGCCCCACGACGTGACTGGCCTGGAGCGCTGCGCCCGCGGGATCGTCGAGGCGCTGGGGGAGAAGGTGGCGGTCTTCAAGCCGCAGTCGGCCTTCTTCGAGGCCTTCGGATCCAAGGGGGTGGCGGTGCTCGAGACAGTGCTCGCCGACATCCGGGCCGCCGGGGCGCTCAGCATCCTCGACGTCAAGCGCGGCGACATCGGTTCCTCGATGGCCGGCTACGCCGCCGCCTACCTCGGCGACGACGCCCCGCTGCGGGCCGACGCCATCACCGTGAGCCCCTACCTCGGGGTCGGGGCGCTCGCGCCGGCGGTCGAACGGGCGGTCGGCGGCGGACAGGGACTCTACGTGCTGGCGCGCACATCGAACCCCGACGGCGCCCCGGTGCAGCTGGCCCGCAGCGGTGAGGCATCCGTGGCGCAGCACGTCGTCGACACCTGCGCGGAGCTCAACAAGACGTCCGACCACGCCGTCGGGCTGGTCGTCGGCGGCACCCACTCCGATCTCGGCTGCGACGTGACCGCCTTCAACGCGTCCATCCTCGTGCCCGGCATCGGCGCGCAGGGCGGCACGGTCGCCGCGCTCGCCGAGGTGTTCGGAGGAGCGATCGGCCACGTCCTGCCGACCGCCAGCCGCGAGGTGATTGGCTCGGGGGCCGCCGAACTGTCCGCCCGCGCGGACCGGCTCCTCGATCAGGTGTCCCAACTCGACTGAAATCCCTGCGTTTGCCCAAGCGGCGGCGCGTTTAGCGGTAGATTTCTTGAAAGCCCCAAGCCGGGGTGCAGGTCAGAGGGTGAAGGGACCTCCCATGGCGATTCCGCAATTGAGCAGTGCTCAGCTCGAAGCTGCCCGCGAGGCGGCCACGCAGGCCCGGCGCGCACGCGCCGAACTCAAGGAGCAGGTCAAGGAGGGCAAGGTGTCGTTCTCCGACGCCTTGGACCGAGCCGTCGACGACGACACGCTTTCGCGCATCAAAGTCATCGACCTCCTCCGCTCCCTGCCGCGCGTCGGGGTCACCCGCGCCACCGAGATCATGGACAACCTGGAGATCGCCCCGAACCGGCGCATCCGCGGCCTCGGCCGCCACCAGATCGACCGGCTCAACGAGTTGTTCAGCTGACCCGCTCCTCCCTAAGCTCAGCCTGGTGACCTCTTCTGATGTCTGGGTGATCTCCGGGCCGAGCGCCGTCGGGAAGGGCACCGTGTGCGCCCGGCTGCGGCAACGGCACCCCGAGGCGTACTACTCCGTGTCGATGACCACCAGGCCGCCGAGAGCGGGGGAGGTCGACGGCGAGAGCTACCACTTCGTCGACGTCGACGAGTTCCGGCGGCTCATCGACGCCGGCGAACTGCTGGAGTGGGCCGTCGTGCACGGCAGCAACTACTACGGAACCCCGCGCGGACCGGTGCTCGAGGCCGTCGAGTCCGGCAGGCCCGTCGTCCTCGAGATCGATCTGCAGGGTGCCCGGCAGGTCAAGGAGAACCTTCCGGCCGCCCGGCTGGTGTTCCTAACCCCACCGTCATGGGACGAACTGGTCACCCGCCTGCGGGGCCGGGGTACCGAGGACGAGTCGACGCAGCAGCGGCGGCTCGAGACCGCGAGACTGGAGCTCCGGGCCCAGCAGGAGGCGGACTTCGTCGTGGAGAACGTCGACATCGAGGAAACCGTCGACGCTCTGGTAAGCTTGATGGGCCTGTGACCGGGCGTAACTGATTTCTCGTGAGGATCATCTTGAACACTCAGCCAGAGGGCATCACCTACCCGCCGATCGATTCGCTGCTCGACCAGATCGACTCGAAGTACCGTCTCGTGCTGTTCGCCGCCAAGCGCGCGCGGCAGATCAACGCGTACTACTCCCAGCTCGGCGAGGGCCTCCTCGAGAACGTCGGGCCGCTCGTGCCCGCCGCCCCGGAGGAGAAGCCGCTGTCGATCGCGTTGCGCGAGATGGACGAGGGCCTCCTCCAGTACACCGAGATCGACCCGGAGCAGGAGGAGGCCCAGCGCACCGCCGACGCGGACCCCGCCTTCACCTTCGTCGATCCGTTCGCGGACAGCGATGCGAGCCCCGAGGCGCCGGACACCGCCTCCTGAACCAGCGCTCGTCAAGCACACTTAACCCACGGGGGCGGCTTGTTGCCGCCGCATTCAACCCAACGATGCGGCTTGTCGCCGCGCTAGGAGTGCTCGCATGAGCCGACTTTTCACGTCCGAGTCCGTCACCGAAGGACACCCGGACAAGATCGCCGATTCGATCTCTGACGCCGTGCTGGACGGCCTGCTCGCGCAGGACCCGGCCGCTCGCGTGGCGGTCGAGACCCTCGTCACCACCGGCCTCGTGGTCGTGGCCGGTGAGATCTCGACCTCCGGCTACGTCGATGTGGCGGGCATCGCCCGCCAGCGGATCCTCGACATCGGCTACGACTCGTCCCGCAAGGGCTTCGACGGCGCCTCCTGCGGCGTCAGCGTCGCCGTCGGCGCGCAGTCGCCCGACATCGCGCAGGGCGTCGACGACGCCTACGAGCACCGCACGGGCTCCGAGGACGACGCGCTGAGCCTCCAGGGCGCCGGCGACCAGGGCCTGATGTTCGGCTTCGCGTGCACGGAGACGCCGACGCTGATGCCCCTGCCGATCGACGTGGCGCACCGCCTGTCCGAGCGGCTGACGGAGGTCCGCAAGAGCGGAGAGCTCGGCTACCTGCGCCCCGACGGCAAGACGCAGGTCACCGTCGAGTACGGCGACGACGGCCGACCCGTTGGCATCGACACCGTCGTGGTGTCGTCGCAGCACAGTGCCGACGTTCCCCTCGAGCAGATCCAGCCCGACATCCAGCGCGCCGTCATCGAGCCGGTGCTGGAGCGCTACGGCTTCCACGCGCCCCGCCGCACCCTGGTCAACCCGACCGGCAAGTTCATCATCGGCGGCCCCATGGGCGACGCCGGCCTCACGGGCCGCAAGGTCATCGTCGACACCTACGGCGGCATGGCCCGGCACGGCGGCGGCGCCTTCTCCGGCAAGGACCCGTCCAAGGTGGACCGCTCCGCCTCCTACGCGATGCGCTGGGTTGCGAAGAACGTCGTGGCCGCGGGTCTGGCCGAGCGCTGCGAGGTCCAGGTGGCCTACGCGATCGGTACCGCGCACCCCGTCGGCTTCTACCTGGACACCTTCGGGACCGCCGTGGTGCCCGAGGACCGCATCCGCGACGCCGTGCTCGCCACCTTCGACCTGCGCCCCGGCGCGATCATCCGCGACCTCGACCTGCTGCGGCCCATCTTCAGCGACGTCACCGTCTACGGGCACTTCGGGCGCGAGATCCCCGCGGCGACCTGGGAGCGCACGGACCGCGCCGAAGCCCTGGCGGCGGCCGTCAGGGCCTGACGTGTCCCCGCGGGTGGCGCGGGTCGCCGTGGACGTCCCGCTGGCCCATCTGGACCGGCTGTTCGACTACGAGATTCCCGAGCCGCTCGCGGAGGCCGCCGTCGTCGGCGCCAAGGTGAAGGTCCCCTTCGCCGGCACCACACGCGACGGCTGGCTCATCGAACTCAGCGACGAAACACGGGTCGAGTCGCTCGCCCGGCTGGGGAAGGTCGTGTCCTCCGAGCCCGTCGCCACACCGGAGACATACGGGCTGATCCGGGCAGTTGCCGACCATTACGCCGGCTGCTGGTCCGACGTGGCGAGGCTCGCCATCCCGCCCCGCCACGCCACGACCGAGAAGGCCCCGCAGCGGGAATGGCCGGACCCCACGCCGCTCGGACAGCACACGGTGCTGCCCGCCTACCCCGAGGGCGACGCCCTGCTCGAAGCGCTCGCTGCCGGCCACTCACCCCGCGTCGCCTGGCAGGTCGCCTCCGTGGTCGACGGGCCGGGGGACCTGCTGGGGGGCGTGATGGAGGCAGTCGACGCCACGCTGCGATCCGGCCGGTCCGCCGTCGTGATCCTGCCCACGGTCCGGGAGCTCGAACCCGCCGTCTCACGGTTCCGTGCGGCCTTCGGCCACGGCGCCGTGGGCGTGCTCGCCGCGGAGAGCGGGAGATCGGCGCGCTACCGCGCCTTCCTCGCCGCCGCCAGGGGAGAGGCCAGGATCATTCTCGGCACCCGCAGCGCCGCCTATGCGCCGGTGCACGATCCGGGGCTCGTCGCGGTGGTCGACGACGGGCACGACCAGCACTCCGAACTGCGCGCCCCGCACCCGCACACGCGCGCCGTCGCCGTCGTCCGTGGGGCCCGGCAGAACACCGCAGTGCTGCTCGCCGGCCACTCCCGCAGCACCGACGCCCAGGCGCTCGTGGACCGGGGATGGCTCCGCGACCTCGCGCTGGCGCCGTCGGAGGCCCGCCGGATCTCCACCCCCGTCCGGGCCGTCGACGACCGGGACCGTGAACGTGACCCGGCGGCCGTGGCGCTGCGCATCCCGTCCGTCGCGTTCCGCTTCCTCCGCGACCACCTTGCGGCCGGCCCCGTCCTCGTCCAGGTGCCGATGGCCGGCTACGACGCCGCTCTGGACTGCGCCCGCTGCCGCAACCGCGCGGTCTGCGGCAAGTGCGGCGGGCCGCTGCGGGCCAGGGCGAAGGGCGAACCCCAGTGCGCGCTGTGCGGCCACCGGCCCGTGCGGTGGACCTGCCCCCACTGCCACACCGGGCAGCTGCGCACCCCGCTGCCCGGGGCCGCCCGTACGGCGGAGGAGCTCGCCCGGGCCTTCCCGGGGGTGCTCGCGATCAACAGCTCCGCCGACCGGATCCGTGACGAGGTGCCCGACGAGCCCGCGATCGTGGTGGCGACGCCCGGCGCCGAGCCGCCAACGCCGTCGGGGTACTCGGGGGTCCTGATCCTCGACGGGGAGATCACCCTGGCCCGCGCCGACCTCCGTGCGGGGGAGGAGGCCCTACGGCGGTGGTCCAACGCCGTGTCGCTGGCGCGCGGCCCCCGCGACGGCGGATCCGCACTGATCGTCGGCCCACCTCAGCATCCCGCCGTGCAGGCCCTGCTGCGTGCCGACCCCGTGGGCTTCGCCCGCCGGGAACTCGCCGACCGCGCTGACGCCGGCCTCAGCCCCGCGACGAAGCTGGCGCGGATCGTCGGGGATTCCGAAGCGGTGCGCGAGTTCCTCGACAACGACGACTGGGCCGGGGTGGATATCCTCGGACCAACGGAGACCGGTTCGGGGCGCTGGGCGGCGTTGCTGCGGAGCCCCATCGATCGGGCGAAAGACCTGACGGGCCGCGTCAAGAGCGCGGCCGCAATCCGCTCGGCGCGGAAGGAACGCGGGATGCTCAGCATCCACGTCGACCCGGAGAGTTTGGAGGACAGATGAGGCTGGTTTTCGCAGGAACCCCCGATGTCGCGGTGCCGTCGCTGGACGCCCTGATGGCGTCCGAGCATGACGTGGTCGCGGTTGTCACCCGGCCCGACGCCCCCGCCGGGCGCGGTCGGCACCTCACGCCGTCCCCCGTCGCGGCCCGGGCCGCGGAGTTGGGGCTGGAGGTCCTCAAACCCGTCCATCCCCGCGACGAGGACTTCCAGGCGCGCCTGACCGAGATCGCTCCCGATGCGTGTGCCGTCGTCGCCTATGGCGGCCTGCTCCCGCAGTCGGCGCTGGACATCCCGAAGCACGGCTGGGTCAACCTGCACTTCTCGCTCCTGCCGCGCTGGCGCGGCGCGGCGCCGGTGCAGCGCGCCATCATGGCGGGCGACGCGGAGATCGGCACCGCCTGCTTCCAGATCGTGCGAGCGCTCGACGCGGGCGACGTTTACCTCATGGAGTCGAGGCCGATGCCCGACGCGACGGCGGGGGAGCTGCTTGCGATGCTCGCCGGGTCCGGCGCGGAGCAGCTCGTCGAGGCCATGAACCTGGTCGAGGCCGGGGTGACGCCCACCCCGCAATCCGCTGAGGGCGTCACCGTCGCCCCGAAGATCACAGTGGAGGAGGCCCGGATCGACTGGACGCGGCCGGCCGACGAGGTGCGCCGCCAGATCCTCGGCTGCTCGCCGGATCCCGGGGCATGGTGTGAGCTCGACGGTCAGCGGTTCAAGGTGTACCGCGTCGGCGCCGCCCCCGAGGGTGTCCCCCCGCTGGCTCCCGGTCAGCTGCACGCCGACCGCCGGCACGTCTACGCCGGAACCGGCACCGCCCCGCTCGAACTGGCCGAGGTCCAGGCGCCCGGCAAGCGGCGCATGCCCGGCATCGACTGGGCGCGCAGCGGCGTCGATGGCCGGGTGCTGTCGTGACGACACCCCGGCGTGTCGCGTTCGACGTGCTCCGCCAGGTGAACGGAGAGGGCGCCTACGCGAACCTCGAGCTGGCCAAGCGGCTCGCCGCGTCAGGCCTCCACGGCCGCGACGCAGGCCTGGTCACCGAACTCGTGGCCGGCACCTGCCGGCTCATGGCCACCTACGACCGGATCCTCGAGGCCGCGTCGGGCCGCCGGCTCGACACGCTGCAGCCCGCCGTCGTCGACCTGCTGCGGCTCGGCGCCCACCAGCTCCTCGGGATGGGAGTCAAGAAGCACGCCGCCGTGAGCACCACCGTCGAACTCGCCCGTTCCACCGTCGGCCAGCGGGTGACCGGGCTGGTCAACGCGGTGCTGCGGAAAGTGTCGGCGCGGACGCTGGAGGAGTGGACCGAGCATCTCGCGGCGTCGGCGGACCCCGCCGACGCCCTGGCGATCCGGGGGCACCACCCGCGCTGGATCGTCGATGCCTACGCCGATGTGCTGTCCGAGGGCGAGCTGGAGGAGGCGCTGGCCGCCAACAATGTCGCCCCCGTCCCGACGCTGGTGGTCCGGCCCGGCCTGGCCGAGGTCTCGGAGCTGGCCGACGCCACTCCCGCCGCCTGGTCGCCGTTCGGCGCGACGTCGACTCTCGCTCCCGCGGAGCAGCCGCTCGTGCGTGAGGGTCGCGCCGGGGTGCAGGATGAGGGCTCGCAGCTCGTCGCCTGGACCCTCGCGCGCGTCGAGGCCCCCGAGGGGCCGTGGTTGGACATGTGTGCCGGCCCCGGAGGCAAGGCGGCGCTGCTCGCCGGCCTGGCCCGGGAGTCCGGGACCTGGCTGCTGGCGGGGGAGGCGCAGGAGCACCGCGCCCGCCTCGTGCGCCAGGCGCTGTCCGCGTATCCCGACGGCACCGTCACCATCGCCGCCGACGGCACCGCCCCCGCGTGGGGCCGATCCTTCTCCCGCGTGATGGTCGACGTCCCGTGTTCCGGGCTGGGCGCGCTGCGCCGCCGGCCGGAGTCGCGGTGGCGTAGATCGCCGAAGGACGTGACGGCGCTGGCAGGGCTGCAGCGGGACCTGCTGCGCACGGCCCTCGACTCGATCGTCCCCGGCGGGGTTGTGGCCTACGTGACGTGCTCGCCCCACCGCGCGGAGACCGTCGAGGTGGTCGACGACGTGCTGGCCGAGCGTCCGGATGTGCGGCGGCTGCACGCGGCGGACCTCCTGCCGGAGGTGCCAGGCTGCGAACTCGGCGACGACGTACAGCTGTGGACGCATCGCCACGGCACCGACGCCATGTACCTGGCCCTCCTCACCCGCTGAGGCCCGCTAGGGTGTCGTCCATGCGCATCACGCCGAGCATCCTCAACGCAGATTTCGCGAACCTCGCCGCCGAGATCGCCCGCATCCCCGACGCCGACGCGATCCACGTCGACGTGATGGACAACCACTTCGTGCCGAACCTCACCATCGGCCTGCCGGTGGTCGAGTGCCTGCGCCGGGTGACGCACCAGATGCTCGACATCCACCTCATGATCGAGGACCCGGACCGGTGGGCGCCCGCGTTCGCGGAGGCCGGCGCCGAGTCGGTGACCTTCCACGTCGAGGCGGCCAGGGCCCCGATCCGTCTGGCCCGGGCGCTGCGGGCCGAAGGCGCGCGGGCGTCGATGGCGCTGAGGCCCGCCACCCCGATCGAGGGCTTCGCGGACATGCTCGACGAGGTCGACATGGTGCTGCTCATGACCGTCGAGCCGGGGTTCGGCGGCCAAGGCTTCCTCGACCTGGTGCTGCCCAAGATCCGCCGCACCCGCGAACTGGTGGGCAGCCGCCCGATCTGGATCCAGGTCGACGGCGGCGTGAGCCTCGCCACCATCGAGCGCTGCGCTGAGGCGGGCGCCGACACCTTCGTCGCGGGCTCGGCGGTCTACAGCGCCGACGACGCCAACGCGATGGTGGGCGCCCTCCGCGACCGCGCCGTCGCCGCCTGCCGCCACTGACCCCGCCGGCCCCGCCCCGCCCCGCCCGGCCCCGCCCTCCCGACGCCGTCGGGGTTGAGCCTGACTCGCGGTTCGTTGACGTCAGACGAGCCTGACTCGCGGTTCAACGTCGATTCTTGAGCGTTTGAGCGTTCAAAAGTGCGTCGAAAGGTGAGTCTGGCTCATCGCCAGGGGGCCGGGCGGGGCGCGCCAGGGCCGGGGTACGACGCAGGGGCCGGCGGGCGCCGGCGGGCCGGCGGGCGCCGGCGGGCCGGCGCGGGGTCAGCTCTCGCGGCGACGACGGCGGAGGAACTTCTCCAACTCGGCCGCGATGGTGTCGCCCGTGGCGCCCTGGACCTCCTCCTGGTCCCTGGCCTCCTCGAGCTGACCGATGTACTCGGCGATGTCCGGATCCTGCTGGCTCAGCTCGTCGACGGCGTTGGTCCAGCGTGCCGCCTCTTCGGGCATGGCCTTGTGGTCCAGCGACACGTGCAGCACGCCCTCGAGCTCCGTCAGCAACGCATCCTGCGCCTTCGGGTTGGGCGGCGACGACACATAATGCGGCACCGACACCCACACGGACGCCGCCGGGATCCGCGACTGCAGCATCTGCTGCGACGCCACACCGATCATCCCCGTCGGGCCCTCGTACTCACCTGGCTTCAGCGAGAGGCGCTGCTCCAGCCGCGGATCCGACGTGTAGACCCCGACGGGCAGTGGCCGGGTGTGCGGGGTGTCGCTGAGCAGGGCGCCGATGAACACGACGAGGTCCGGCTCCACCTGCTGAACGCGCGAGATCAACTCGCGCGCGAACGTGCGCCACAACAGGCTGGGTTCCGGCCCGAGCATCACGACGAGGTCCCGGTCGGGGTGGTGCACCACGCGGATGCGGATGGCCGGCCACTCCACCCATGGGCCGTCGGCGGCACGGTGCAACTCGGGCCGGGTGGCCTGGAAGTCGTAGAACCGCTCGTCGTCGATCACTCCCGCGTCGTCGCCCGGGTAGCTGTCGATGACGTGGCTCAACAGGTCGCTGGCGGCGTTGGCCGCGTCGTTCCATCCCGAGAAGGCGATGAGAACGGCGGGATTCCGGAGCCCCTCCAGCGGCGTGAACTGCATTCCTCCACAATATCGCGGTGCCGGTAGCCTTGGCGGGTGCCCACTTCGCTCTCAGATTTGCTCAACCGCCGTGTCCTCGTCGCCGATGGTGCGATGGGCACGATGCTGCAGTCCTTCGGCGACCTGAGCCTCGACGAGGACTTCCTCGGCCTCGAGGGCTGCAACGAGATCCTCAACGTCACCCGCCCCGACATCGTCGCCGCCGTTCACCGCGCCTACTTCGAGGCCGGTTCCGACGCCGTGGAGACCAACACCTTCGGCACCAACCTGGCCGCGCTCGGCGAGTACGACATCGTCGAGCGGCTCGAGGAACTGGCCGAGGCCGCCGCCCGCATCGCGCGCGGTGTCGCCGACGAGTTCAGCACCGACGAGCGTCCCCGCTTCGTGCTCGGCTCCATGGGGCCGGGCACCAAGCTCCCGACGCTCGGCCACGTCGCCTACGCCGACATCCGCGACGCCTACCAGCGCCAGGTCGAGGCGATGATCCGTGGCGGCATCGACGCCGTGCAGATCGAGACCTGCCAGGACCTGCTGCAGGCCAAGGCGGCCGTCATCGCGGCCAAGCGGGCGCGCGAGGCGGTGGGCGTCGAGCTTCCGATCCTCATCAACGTCACCGTCGAGACCACGGGCACCATGCTGCTCGGCTCCGAGATCGGGGCCGCCCTCACCACCCTCGAGGCGCTCGGTGTGGACTGCATCGGACTCAACTGCGCCACCGGCCCCGCCGAGATGAGCGAGCACCTGCGCCACCTCAGCCGCCGCTCCGGCACCGCCATCGGCGCCATGCCGAACGCCGGCCTGCCCGAACTCACGGCCGACGGCGCCCGCTACCCGCTCGGCCCGGACGGGCTCGCCGACACCCTCGGCGGCTACGTCGAGGACTACGGCCTCGCGGTCATCGGCGGCTGCTGCGGCACCACCCCCGACCACATCCGGCTATTGGCCGACCGCTACGGCGGCCGTGAGGTCGCCCCCCGCGAGCCGGTGCACGAGAACGCCGCCTCGTCGCTGTACATCGAGGCGCCGTTCGCGCAGGACGCCAGCTACCTCACCATCGGTGAGCGCACCAACGCCAACGGTTCCAAGGCGTTCCGCGAGGCGATGCTTGCGGGCAACTGGGACGAGTGCGTGGAGATCGCCAAGGCTCAGGCCCGCGACGGCGCCCACGTCCTCGACCTCTGCGTCGACTACGTGGGCCGCGACGGCGCCGAGGACATGGGCGTGCTCGCGTCCCGGCTCGCCACGTCGGTCACCCTGCCGATCGTGCTCGACTCCACCGAGCCAGAGGTGATCCGTGCCGGCCTCGAGAAGCTCGCCGGCCGGTGCGTCATCAACTCGGTCAACTACGAGGACGGCGACGGCCCCGACTCCCGGTTCGCGCGGATCATGCCGGTCGTCAAGGAGCACGGCGCCGCCGTCGTCGCCCTGACCATCGACGAGGAGGGTCAGGCCCGCACTGCCGGATGGAAGGTGCGCGTCGCGTCGCGGCTCATCGACGATCTCACCGGCAACTGGGGCATGGACGTCGGGGACATCCTCGTCGACTGCCTCACGTTCCCCATCGCCACCGGGCAGGAGGAGACCCGCCGCGACGGTCTCGAGACCATCGAGGCCATCCGCGAGCTCAAGCGCCGATACCCACGGGTGCGCACGACGCTGGGCGTCAGCAACGTGTCCTTCGGGCTCAACCCCGCCGCCCGCATGGTGCTGAACTCCGTGTTCCTCCACGAGTGCGTCCAGGCAGGTCTCGACTCGGCGATCGTGCACAGCGCCAAGATCATCCCGATGGACCGCATCCCCGACGAGCAGCGCGACGTCGCCCTCGACCTGGTCCACGATCGCCGCCGCGAGGACTACGACCCCCTGACCCGGTTCCTCGAGCTGTTCGAGGGCGTCACCGCCGCCTCCGTGCGGGCATCCCGCGCCGCCGAACTGGCCGCGCTGCCGCTGGCGGAGCGGCTACAGCGCCGCATCATCGACGGCGAGGGCAAGGGCCTCGAGGCCGACCTCGAGGAGGCGCTCGGCGAGAAGCCGGCCCTCGACATCATCAACGAGGACCTGCTCGCCGGCATGAAGGTCGTCGGCGAGCTGTTCGGCTCCGGCCAGATGCAGCTCCCGTTCGTCCTGCAGTCCGCCGAGGTGATGAAGCAGGCCGTCGCGCACCTCGAGCCCCACATGGACAAGTCCGACGCCGGGGCCGGGAAGGGCACGCTCGTGCTCGCCACCGTCCGCGGCGACGTGCACGACATCGGCAAGAACCTCGTCGACATCATCGTCAGCAACAACGGCTACACGGTGATCAACATCGGCATCAAGCAGCAGATCCAGGCGATCATCGACGCGGCCGAGGAGCACAACGCCGACGCCATCGGCATGTCCGGCCTGCTCGTGAAGTCCACGCTCGTCATGAAGGACAACCTGGCCGAGCTCAACCGCCTCGGCCTCGCGGAGAAGTACCCGGTGCTGCTGGGCGGCGCCGCGCTGACCCGGGCGTTCGTCGAGCACGACCTGGGCGACATGTTCGATGGCGAGGTCCGCTACGCCAAGGACGCCTTCGAAGGCCTGGCGCTCATGGACAAGGTCATGGCCGTCAAGCAGGGTGTGCCCGGCGCGGCGCTGCCCGAACCGCGGAAGCGGCGGCACGCGAAGACGTCGCTCGTGGAGATCGCCGAGCCCGAGCTGGGCGTGCGCTCGGACGTCGCCCGGGACATCGACCGCCCGACGCCGCCGTTCTGGGGGACCCGTGTCGTCAAGGGCATCGCGCTCGCCGACGTCGCGGCCTGGCTCGACCACCGGGCGACGTTCCTCGGCCAGTGGGGCCTCAAGCCGGTCCGCGGCGGCGCCTCGTACGACGAGCTCGTCGAGACCGAGGCCATGCCGCGGTTGCGGATGTGGCTGGACCGCATCAAGACCGACGCGCTCGCCAACTTCGGCGTCGTCTACGGCTACTTCCCCGTCCACTCGTCGGGCGAGACGCTCATCGTCGGCTCGCCGGAGGATCCCACCCGCGAGGTGGCGCGCTTCACCTTCCCGCGTCAGCGTCGCGACCGCCGGCTGTGCCTCGCCGACTTCTTCCGCGACGAGGGGGAGGCAGCCGAACAGGGGCCGGACGTGCTGGCGATGCAGCTCGTCACCATGGGCTCGGAGGTCGCCAAGGCCACTCAGAAGCTGTTCGACGCCAACTCCTACCGCGACTACCTCGAGCTCCACGGCCTGTCCGTGCAGCTGACCGAGGCCCTCGCGGAGCTGTGGCACCACCGCGTCCGCGGGGAGCTCGGTCTGGGCGGAGAAGGCGACATCACCGCCGCCATCCGCGACCAGGCCTACCGGGGCTCCCGCTACTCGTTCGGCTACCCCGCCTGCCCGGACCTGCAGGACCGTGCGACGCTGGTGAAGCTGCTGGAGCCCGGCCGCATCGGCGTCGAGCTGAGCGAGGAACTCCAGCTGCACCCCGAGCAGTCGACCGACGCCATCGTCGTGCACCATCCGGAGGCGAAGTACTTCAATGCGGGCTGAACCCACCGCCGTCCTGTGGGACTTCGACGGCACGCTCGTCGACACCGAGCCCCTCTGGGCCGCGACGGAGTTGGAGATCCTCGCCCGCCACGGCGTCACCTGGGGGCCGGAGAAGATGACCGCCTGCCACGGGCAGCACGCCCTGGTCACCGCCCAGATGATGGCCGACGACATGGGCCTCCCGGAACGCGGCCGCGACGTTTGGCTCGAGTTGCACGAGCGGATCGCGGGGCACATCCGGGACAAGGGCCTGCCGTGGCTCCCAGGGGCGCAGCGGCTCATGGTCGAACTGGCCGCGGCGGATGTGCCGTGCGCCATCGTCACGGCCAGCGACCGGATCATCATCGACGCGGCCCGTGAGCACCTGCCGTCGAACGTCGAGGTGATCGTCACCGTCGACGAGGTGTCCAGCGCGAAGCCCGACCCGGAGGCCTACCTCCTGGCTGCCGAGCGGCTCGGCATCGACGCGGCCCACGCCGTCGCGCTGGAGGACTCGGTGCCGGGAACCACTGCGGCGCTGGCGGCGGGCGCGGTGGTCTACGCTGTGCCGACGATGGTGACGCTTCCGCCTCACCCCCGCATGCACGTCTCGCCCACCGGGCTGAGGACCACGACGTGGAGCGAGCTGGCGGACCTCTGGCGAGAGAAGCAAGGAGTCCTGGCATGAACCTGTCCGGCGTGACGACCGGGCCCCTGCGGGTGGGGGAGCGGGTGACCCTCACCGACGGGAAGGGCCGCCGCAAGTCGATCGTCCTCAGGGAGGGCGGCGTCTGGCACACCACGAAGGGCGCCGTGCACCACGACGACCTCATCGGCGGACCCGAGGGCGTGACCATCACGTCGGTCGGCGGCATGCAGTACCTCGCGTTCCGGCCGCTGATGAGCGAGTTCATGGTGTCGATGCCCCGCGAGGCCGCCGTCATCTACCCCAAGGACGCGGCCCAGATCCTGATGTGGACCGACATTTTCCCCGGGGCCCGCGTGCTGGAGGCCGGCGTCGGCTCCGGGGCCCTGTCGCTGGCCCTGCTGCGCGCCATCGGCGACGATGGCATCCTGCATTCGTACGAGCGGCGGCAGAAGTTCGCCGACGTGGCCCGCAAGAACGTCGAGAGCTTTCTCGGCGGCCCGCACCCGGCCTGGACGCTCACCGTCGGCGACCTCGTCGAGTCCATCGACGACGAGCCGATCGACCGCGCCATCCTCGACATGCTCGCCCCATGGGAGTGCATCGACGCCGTCGCGGAGCGCATGGTCGCCGGCGGGGTGCTCACCTGCTACGTCGCCACCGCTACCCAGCTCGGCCGCGTCGCCGACACGCTGCGCGCCCACGGCGGATTCACCGAACCCCACGCGACCGAGACGACGGTGCGCGACTGGCACGCCGAGGGCCTCGCCATCCGGCCCGGCCACGGCACCTCGAGCCACACCGGGTTCCTCATCATCTCCCGGCGCCTGGCCCCCGGTCAGACCCCGCCGATGCGCAAGCGGCGTCCCGCCCCCGGCGCCTACGGGCCCGACTACCAGGGACCCAGGCCGTCGAACATCCCCGCCGATCTCGGCGGGCAGGGGGCCGACGATGCTGCCGGGTGAGTCGCCGTCGTTCGCGGACTACCTGCGGCGCGTCGCCCCGGAGACGCTGCCCGGCGCCGCGGGAGGGAACTTCCCCGCCGTCCACGGCACGACGATCGTCGCGGCCCGCTACCGTGACGGCGTCGTGATGGCCGGTGACCGGCGCGCCACCCTGGGCTCGGCCATCGCGATGCGCGACATCGAGAAGGTCTTCGGCGCCGACGACCGCACGATCATCGGCGTCGCGGGTGTCGCCGGGATCGCGGTCGAGCTGGTGAGGCTGTTCCAGGTGGAGCTCGAGCACTTCGAGAAGGTCGAGGGCCTGCAGCTGTCCTTCGACGGCAAGGCCAACCGGCTCGGCGCCCTGCTGCGCGGCAACATGGCGCAGGCCATGCAGGGGCTAGTCGTGCTGCCGCTGTTCGTCGGCTGGGACGAACGCGCCGGCCGCGGCCGGATGTTCTCCTACGACTCCACCGGCGGCCGCTACGAGGAGCAGGAGTACTGCTCCGTCGGGTCCGGCTCGGCCTTCGCGCGCGGGGCGCTGAAGAAGCTCCACGACCCCTCCGTCGACGAGCGCACCGCCGTCCTCGGGTTGCTGCAGGCGCTCTACGACGCGGCCGACGACGACTCGGCCACCTCCGGGCTCGACCTGACGCGGGGCATCTTCCCGCTCGTCATGCGGGCCTCCGCCGAGGGGGTCGCGCGGTGGGACGAGGCCGGGGTGCGTGAACTGGCCGAGGCCATCATCGCCGCGCGTGCCGGGCGCCCCGACGGGCCGAGGGGGGCCGCGCTGTGAGCATGCCGTTCTACGTCAGCCCCGAGCAGCAGATGCTCGACCGGGCCGAGTTCGCCCGCAAGGGGATCGCCCGCGGCCGTTCCGTCGTCGTGCTGCGCTACGCCGGGGGCATCGCGCTCGTGGCCGAGAATCACTCGACCACCCTCAACAAGGTCGCCGAGCTCTATGACCGGATCGGGTTCGCGGCCGTCGGCCGGTACAACGAGTTCGAGTCGTTGCGGATCTCCGGGATCCGGCACGCCGACCTGCGTGGCTACTCCTACGACCGCCGGGACGTCACCGGCCGCAGCCTGGCGGGGGCCTACTCGCAGCTGCTGGGCGGTGCCTTCGCGTCGGCCGCGGAGAAGCCGTTCGAGGTCGAGCTCATCGTGGCCGAACTCGGGGACGACCCGGGCGCGGACGTCATCTTCCGGATCAGCTACGACGGGGTGATCAGCGACGAGGAGAACGTCGCGGTGATCGGTGGAGACGCCGAGCGCATCGCGCAGATCGTCCGGGACGGCTTCACCGCCGACGCCACGCTTGCCGGGGCCGTCCGGCTCGCCGCGAGGGCACTCGGCTCCGAGCGCCTCGAGGTCGCGGTGCTGGACCGGCGCTCGCCGAGGCGCCGCACCTTCCGCCGCCTCGCGCCGCCGGAGATCGCGGCGCTGCTCCAAGGGGAGGCTTCATGACCCGCCGCGTGCTCATCCTCGGCGCCGGACTCGTCGGCTCCTCCCTCGGTCTCGGTCTGACCCGGGCCGGTTACGACGTCATGCTGTGGGACATCGTCCCCTCGCACTCCCTCGTCGCGGCGGGGCTCGGTGCCGGCCGCGTCTCCGACGAGGCCACCGACAACCCTGACATCGTCGTGGTCGCCACACCCCCGGGCGTCATCCCCGACCTGGTGGCGGAGGTCCTGGCCAAGTTCCCCGGCGCCGTCATCACAGACGTCGGCTCCGTCAAGGCGCCCATCCTCGCCGCAGTGGCGGAGCGGGCCCCCGAGCACGCCCGCTACGTCGGCTCTCACCCGATGGCCGGATCCCAGTTCACCGGTCCTCTCACGGCCTCGGGCGACCTGTTCCGCGACCGCACCTGGGTGGTCACCCCCGTCGATGGCAACGTGCCTGACGACGTCGCCGCCGTCGAGCAGTTGGCGCGCGACGTCGGCGCGCGCGTCGTCACGATGCCGCCGGATGCCCACGACGAGGCCGTCGCCCAGGTCAGCCACGTGCCGCACCTCATGAGCATCCTGACGGCCGGCCATCTCCGCGAGGTACCGACCGGCAACCTGCGGCTCGCCGGGCAGGGCATCCGCGACGTCACGCGCATCGCCGGCTCCGACCCCGGGCTGTGGCGGCAGATCCTCACCTCCAACGCCGACGCGGTGCGCCAGGAGCTGCGGGAGGTATCCGACGACCTCACCCATCTCATCTCCGTGCTGGACGATCCCGAAGAGCTCGAGCGGTTCCTCGCCGTCGGCCAGGCCGGGGCGCATGCGCTGATCGGCAAGCACGGCCACGACCCCCTCGACGTGCTGCAGGTCACCGTCGAGATCCCCGACGAGCCGCGGGCGCTGGCGAGGCTGTTCACCGACATCGGCGAGGCCGGGTTCAACGTCGAGGACTTCGACCTCACCCACGACCCGGTGCGCGAGGTCGGCTACCTGTCGATCTCCGTCGAGAGCGAAGTGGCCGAGCAGTTGCGGGCCAACATCGTCGCGAGGGGTTGGACCGGTTGGGCGAGCAGGGGAGTGCACGAATGAGCAGGTTGATCGCGATCGACGGGCCGAGCGGCTCGGGGAAGTCCACCACCGCCAAGCTGTTGGCGCGGCGGCTCGGGCTGGGCTACCTCGACACCGGCGCGATGTACCGCGCCGCGACCACCGAGTACCTGCGGCGCTACCCCGACGGCGGCGCCGGGCAGGCGGAGATCGTCGACGTCGTCGCAACGTGCGAACTCGTCGCGGAGACCTCGCCGGATTCGCCGTCGTTCCGGATCAACGGCACCGACGTCACCGAGGAGATTCGAGAGCCGCGGATCTCGGCCGCCGTGTCGACCCTGGCGACCATCCTGGAGGTGCGCCGGCTGCTCACCGAGAGGATGCGCGGCATCATCGAGGAGCACGACCGGGACATCGTCGTCGAGGGACGCGACATCACCACCGTGGTCGCCCCCGACGCCGACGTTAGGGTGCTGCTCGTGGCAGATCCGGAGGCACGTGTGGCACGCCGCGCCGCCGAGGTGGCGGGCAAGGCCAGCGCAGCCGAGGTCACCGACCAGGTGCTGCGTCGCGACCGCGACGATTCGACCGTGTCGAACTTCACCGATGCGGCCGAGGGGGTCACGGTGATCGACTCGACCTTCCTCGCTCCCGACGAGGTGGTTGAGCGAATCGTCGAGTTGTTGCTTCACCGGTAGGATGGGGCGGCAACGCCCGGACTACTAGGAGCTTCAGTGAGCGAGCTGCGCAAGCCGATCATCGCCGTCGTCGGCCGACCCAACGTCGGCAAGTCGACGCTGGTCAACCGCATCCTCGGCCGCCGCGAGGCGGTGGTGCAGGACACCCCCGGGGTAACCCGTGACCGGGTGTCGTACGACGCGAACTGGAACGGCCGCGAGTTCGTCCTCGTCGACACCGGTGGCTGGATCTCCGACGCCCAGGGCATGGCCGCACGGATCGCGGAGCAGGCGGAGCTGGCCATCTCGATGGCCGACGCGGTGCTGTTCGTCGTCGACGCCACCGTCGGCACCCTCGATGAGGACGAGGCAGTCGTTCGCGTGCTGCGCCGCTCGAAGAAGCCCGTGGTCCTGGCGGCCAACAAGGTCGATGACCAGCGCCACGAGGTGATGGCCGCGACGATGTGGAACCTCGGGCTCGGGGAGCCCATGCCGGTCTCGGCCCTGCACGGCCGAGGCTCGGGCGACCTGCTCGACGCCATCCTCGACGCCCTGCCGGAGGCGCCCCGCGAGCCGGAGGTCGAGGAGGCCGGGCCCAGGCGCATCGCGATCGTCGGCAAGCCCAATGTCGGCAAATCGTCCCTGCTCAACAAGCTCGCCGCGCAGCAGCGCGTGGTGGTCTCCGATGTGAGCGGCACCACCGTCGATCCGGTCGACGAGATCGTCGAGGTCGGGGGACAGGTCTACCGGCTCATCGACACCGCCGGCATCCGGCGTCGCGTCAAGGAGGCCAGCGGCCACGAGTACTACGCCAGCCTCCGCACGCAGGCGGCGATCGAGCGGGCCGAGGTCTGCATCATGGTCATCGACGCCTCCGAGCCGATCACCGACCAGGACCTGCGGATCCTCACCTCCATCGAGGAGGCCGGCCGCGCGCTGGTCATCGCGTTCAACAAGTGGGACCTCACCGACGAGGAGCGTCGCCGCTACCTAGAGCGGGAGACCGAGCGCGACCTCGTCGGTTTCCGCTGGGCGCCCACAATCAACATCTCCGCGCTGACCGGTCGCAACGTCGACAAGCTGAGCAAGGCGGTCGAGGCTGCGGCCGCCGGCTGGGAGACCCGGGTGTCCACCGGCAAGCTCAACTCCTTCCTCGGACGGCTGGCCGCCGCGCATCCCCACCCGGTGCGGGGAGGGAAGCAGCCGCGGATTCTCTTCGGCACCCAGGCGCAGAACTGCCCGCCGACCTTCATCCTGTTCACCAGCGGCCTGATGGACGAGACGTACAAGCGGTTCGTCCAGCGGCGGCTGCGCGAGGACTTCGGCTTCGTCGGCTCTCCGGTCAACGTCGAGGTTCGTGCTCGCGAGAAGCGCAAGGACCGCGCCTAGCAGCCCCTGGGGGCGGCTTCCCTTCGACCCGACCGAGGGGGAGGTTGAGCCTGACACGCGGCTCGTGGCGCGGCCACGAGCCTGCGCCAGGTTTCGACGCCCGATTTCCGGGTTCTGCGCCCGATTCGTGGGTCGACCCATGGCTCAGGCTCAAGGAGGCCTGTTGAGCCGTGTGTCCGGCTCGTGGGGCAGCGACGAGCCTGAGGCGGGTCTCGTCGTCCGACTTTCGGGTTTTCGGCCCGAATCGTCGGTCGATCCATGGCTCAGGCTCAAGGAGGCTGATCGAGCCGCGTGTCAGGCTCGTCTTCGGGGCGTTCGGGACGGCGGGTGGCCCCGATGGAGCGGGTTCGGAGGTCCTGCCAGCGCCGATGTGCGCTCCGGCGACGGAGTCGCTAAGCTATCCGAGTTGCCACACGGCAGCGGCGGGCTGTAGCGCAGCTTGGTAGCGCACTTGACTGGGGGTCAAGGGGTCGCAGGTTCAAATCCTGTCAGCCCGACGGTGATAGTCCTGGAAACTCACGGGTTTCCAGGACTTTCTTGTTGGCGGAGACATTGCTCGAGTTCCGGGCCTGTCCGTCCACGGCTTATCCCGACGAGCCGGCCTTCCGCGTGGACCGACCCATCCTCTTGTACTGCGCCTCGCTCGAGCGCTCGCCGCCGAGCCGCGACTCCTGCTGCTCGACGAGCCCATGGCCGCCCTCGACGGGGCGGTGGCCCCGCTGCTGCGGACCGGCCCGCCATCATCACCCGTGCGGTCAGGCCTCAGCCGTCAACATCTATCCCCTCTGAGCCGGGAAGGCCCGGCCGTCCAGGCTCGTGATGCGCGCTACGAGGTATCTATCCCCTCTGAGCCGGGAAGGCCCTCTTGCCTTGACGCCGATGGCGAGCGACAGCAGCCTGTGCGTTGGCCATGAGCTCGAACACCTCGACCACACCGTCTGCGGGGGCCAGATCGATATGACTACGACCTGGACGAGGATGAGCGCAACCGAGCCCAGCGCAGCACAGCCTCCACACCGGAGTGAACCATGTAGATCCGAACCGGCGGCTGTGGGGCCTTCGGTCATCCGGCGAGGAAGCCGAAGACGTCGTAGACCATCCACGCGGGCCAGAGCAGGCCCTGGAAGAAAGCGAGGATGAAGGTCCAGAAGGAGTCGGCCTGCTGGAAGAACCAGACCCAGGCACCGAACATGCCGAGCCCGTACAGTGCGCCTCCGCCGGCCGCGCCGGCGTTGTTGTTAGCCATGAGTTTGCCTTCCTCGAGTGGGATGGAACCTTTGCTGCAACGGCTCCAGTCTCGCACGTCATACTGGACCCGTCCCCCAGGGGGCGGTGAGTACCGGGACGACAAGGGCACCAGCGTGACGAAGATCGATTTCAAGCGGGAACTCGACTCATACAAGGCAAAACGCGGCGAGTTCCAGGTGCTCCGCGTGCCCACGCTGCAGTACCTGATGATCGACGGGCACGGCGACCCCAACACGGACCCGTCGTTCGCCGAGGCCATCGGGGCCCTCTACCCGGTGGCCTATGCGCTGAAGTTCGCCAGCAAGGTCGGCCTTGGTCGTGACTACGTCGTCATGCCCCTTGAGGGGCTCTGGTGGGCCGACGACATGACGGTATTCGCTTCGGGCGACCGGGCGCGGTGGCGATGGACGCTGATGATCATGCAGCCGGAGTGGACGGACCCGGCGATGGTCGACGACGCGCTGGCGAAGGCAGCGACCAAGGACGTCCCAGGACTGGATGGGGTCAGGTTTGAGTCCTTGGAGGAGGGCAACTGCGTCCAGACTCTTCACTTCGGCAGCTTCGCGGACGAGGCACCCGTCCTCAGGCGGCTCCACGATGACTTCCTCCCGGCGAACGGACTCGGGCCCGCCGGGCGGCACCACGAGATCTACCTGAGCGACTTCCGCAGAACCGCGCCCGAGTATCTTCGTACCATCCTGCGCCAGCCCGTCGAATCGCGCCGGGCGTGAGCACCGGTGCCGCCGTAGGTCGCGGGCGGGTGGCGCCCGGTCTCCGCGGGGTCCTGTTCGACCTGGACGGCACACTGCTGGACCATCGCGGAGCCGCCGACCTGGCGATCGCCGAATGGGCGAGCGCGATCCCCGGAGCCCGAAAGGTGACGGACCCCGCCCGTCGATGGCTCCAGCTCGAGTCGGAGTACTTCCGGCTCTACGAGGAAGGTGAATGCACGATCTGGGAGCAACGCCGGATGCGGATCCGTGCCTTCTGCCCGGCCCTGGCCGACCTCGACGACGCCCGGGCCGACGCGCTGTTCGACGAGTACGCCGCGCTTTACCGGACCCACTGGCGGGCCTTCCCCGGGGCGGTGGATCTGGTGACGGAGGCGCTGCGTGCCGGGTGCGCGGTCGGCGTCCTCACCAACGGCGACGAACCCCTTCAGCGGGCGAAGCTCGACTCGATCGGCCTGACACGGCCAGAGGTCCGGCTGCTGGCGACCTCGACGTTGGGCGTCGCGAAGCCTGCCGCGAGGGCCTTCGAGCTGGCGTGTGAAGTGCTCGGGACGCCGATCTCCGCGACCGTGATGATCGGCGACAGCTACGACACCGACATCCGGGGCGCCCGGGCCGCGGGACTGCATGCCATCCACGTGACTCCGGCACGGGACCCGGACGAGGACGACGGGACGGGGAGCCTGCTCCGGCTCGCGACCGCCCTCTTCGGGGAGGAGTGAGGACGGCTCTCGGGCCCACTCGATCCCGGCGGGGGCGCCGAGGGTCTCGGCATCCACCTTGATCTGCTCCGAGGTGTCGGGACTCATGGCATCCTCCGCCCGCAATGCCTTCTCCAGCAGAGGCAGCCGCTCCGTCCTGCTGCGCGACAGCTCCACGACCGCGCCGCCAGTCGGCGCAGGGTCGCCAGCGCGGTCGAACCGGGCTGCACAAGGCAGGGCAGTGCTGGACTTGGCCCCCGCCCTGCGGCACTGTTGAGCCAGGGCCGCGGGCCCATGAGCCACGGGGACGCTTCCGGATGCTCTGCCGAGGCCGGCGGCACATCGCCACCCGCCCCGCCCGGACGGACGATCGATGACACGAGCGGAGGACGATCATCGGGGAGACCTCGTTCCGTTACACCGCCGAGCTGGCTGGACGGATCGAGTCGGCCTGGCAGACCCGCTGGGAACACGAGCGCATCTTCCACGCGCCGAATCCGGATGGGGTGTGGGCCGATCCTGACGCCGCTGCCGACAGGCTGAAGCTCTATGTGCTCGACATGTTCCCGTATCCCAGCGGGGCCGGCCTTCACGTCGGCCATCCCCTTGGCTATATCGCGACCGACACCTATGCGCGCTTCCAGCGCATGATGGGCCGAAACGTCCTCCATGCCTTGGGATTCGACGCGTTCGGCCTGCCGGCCGAGCAGTACGCGGTCCAGACCGGGCAACACCCGCGGATCACGACCGAGCGCAACATCGCCAACATGCGACGCCAGCTGCGCCGCCTCGGGCTGGCCCACGACGACCGCCGCTCGGTCGCGACCACCGACGAGTCGTTCTACCGGTGGACCCAGTGGATCTTTCTGCAGCTGTTCAACGCCTGGTACGACGCGGACGCCGACGATGGGCGGGGACGCGCGCGCCCGATCGCCGAACTCGCGGCGGAGTTCGCCGGCGGCACCAGGCCGACCCCCGATCGACGCCCCTGGGCGGAGCTGAGCGGGGTCGAGCGCGCAACCGTGCTGGACGATCATCGACTGGCCTACCTGTCGGACGCGCCGGTCAACTGGTGCCCCGGCCTCGGCACGGTGCTGGCCAACGAGGAAGTGACGGCCGACGGGCGCAGCGAAGTCGGCAACTATCCGGTCTTCAAGCGCAACATGAAGCAGTGGATGATGCGGATCACCGCCTACGCGGACCGACTCCTGGACGATCTGGACCGGCTCGACTGGCCTGACAAGGTCAAGAGCATGCAGCGCAACTGGATCGGTCGCTCGGTCGGCGCCGAGGTCCGCTTCGAGGCGGCGGTCGGCAACGCGTCGATCGAGGTGTTCACCACCCGGCCCGACACGCTCTTCGGCGCCACCTACATGGCACTGGCCCCGGAGCACCCCCAGGTGGATGCCCTGGTCCCGGCCGATGGCTGGCCGGAAGGGACGCGCCAGGCGTGGACCGGCGGGGCAGGGACCCCGGCCGAGGCGGTGGCCGCGTACCGCTCGGCCACCGCCCGAAAGACCGACGTGGAGCGCAAGGAGAATCGCGAGAAGTCCGGTGTGTTCACGGGCGGATATGTGATCAACCCGGCCAACGGTCAGCGGATACCCGTCTTCGTCGCGGACTACGTGCTCATGGACTACGGCACCGGTGCCATCATGGCGGTCCCGGCCGAGGACGAGCGCGACTGGGAGTTCGCCTCGGTGTTCGGCCTGCCGATCATCCGGACTGTGCAGCCCCCGCCGGACGCCGAACAGAACGCCGCCTACACGGGCGATGGTCCGACGATCAATTCGGCGAACGACGACGTCTCCCTGAACGGCCTCGCGATGGCCGAGGCGAAGACGCGCATGACCGAGTGGCTGGAAACCAAGGGGTACGGACGCGCCACCGTGACCTACAAGCTGCGCGACTGGCTGTTCAGCCGGCAGCGCTACTGGGGCGAGCCGTTCCCCATCGTGTACGACGTGGGCGGCTATCCGATCGCGCTGCCCGAGGACCAGTTGCCGGTGCTGCTGCCCGAGGTGACCGACTACAGCCCGCGCGCACTGGACCCCGACGACGAGACATCCGACCCCGTCCCGCCCCTCGCCCGGGGCAACGGGTGGGCGTCCGTGGAACTGGACCTCGGCGACGGACCGAAGACCTACCGGCGGGAACTCAACGTGATGCCCCAGTGGGCCGGTTCATGCTGGTACGAGATGCGCTACCTCGACCCGGACAATGACGAACGCTTCGTGGATGCCGCCGTCGAGCGCTACTGGATGGGGCCGCGCGACGCCACGGATCCCGGTGGCGTGGACCTGTATGTCGGCGGGGTCGAGCACGCGGTCCTTCATCTTCTCTACGCGCGGTTCTGGCACAAGGCGTTGTTCGATCTGGGTCACCTGTCTTCAGCCGAACCCTTCCGCCGCCTGTACAACCAGGGCTACATCCAGGCGTACGCGTTCCGGGACGCCCAGACGCGGGCGGTCGTCGCTCCCATCGGTTCCTCCAACGCCTGTGGCGCAACGTCGTAGACGAGGCCACCGGCGAAGCGCGAGTGGTAGACGCCCCGCTTGATTCCGCGACCGAGCGCGCGTTGCACAAGACGATCGCGGCGGTCCGGCAGGACTACGCCGATCTGGCCTTCAACACCGCGATCGCCCGGTTGATGGAGTACAACAACGTGCTGACCAGGCTGGACGCCGTCCCGCGGTCCGCGATCGAGCCGATGCTCCTCATGGTGGGTCCGGTGGCCCCCCATATCGCCGAGGAGCTGTGGGCCCGGCTCGGACATGACGAGTCGCTGGCCTTCGAGCCGTTCCCGGCCGCCGACGAGGCGCTGGTGGTGGACGAGACGGTGACGTGCGTGGTCCAGATCGGGGGCAAGGTGCGCGGCAAGCTCCAGGTGCCTGCTGACATTGACGAGGCCGCCGCGCTTGAACTCGCACTGGCCGACCCCGCTGTGACCAAGTGGATTGCGGACAACCGAGTAGTCAAGGTCATCTCGCGGCTGCCCAGGATGCTCAGCCTGGTGGTGGGCTAGTCGGTCGTCGCAGAACCGTCCAGAGCGCCTCCCCGGGGCTGGCGGACCGGCGAGCGCGAGCCGCTGGGTTGTGACGCGCGGTATGTCACTCCACCGGCAGGAGCCGCACGTCGTCGTCGAGGTCCGGATGCGGATCGATGCTGGTGTCCGGGTGTCGACGGCGACTCTGGACCAGGGTGACGATGGCGTAGAGGACGATCGCCAGCACCACGATCGTCGCGCCCGGGGGCAGGTCGTACCAGTAGGTGAGAGCCAGCCCGGCCACGCTCACGACGACACCGATCACGCTGGCCAGCGCCATCGTGCGGGCGAAGGACTTGGCGATGACCTGTGCTGTGGCGACCGGAACGATCATCAGGGCGGAGACCAGGAGGAGGCCCACGACGCGCATCGAGACGGTCACGGTCAGCGCCGCGAGCGCCGCGAGCATCATGGTGAGCAGGGTGACCGGCAGCCCGCTGGCGCGCGCGAACTCCTCGTCGTGGCTCACCGCGAACAGGACGCCGCGCAGCCCCAGGCCGACCAGCAGAACGAGGCCTGCGAGTGCGGCGGTCCAGATCAGGTCCGTGTACGACACGGTGGCGATCGACCCGAACAGATAGGTCATGAGGTTCGCACTCGTGCCACCGGCGATCTTGATCAGCAGGACGCCTCCCGCGATTCCGCCGTAGAACAGGATCGCCATGGCCACGTCCCCGGTGATCTGGCCCTTGCCCCGGACCCATTCGATCCCCACCGCGCCGAGCACGGCAACGATCATGGCTCCTGGGAGGGCCCAGGCATCGGGTGTGGCGAGGCCCGCGAGTGCACCGGCGAGCCAGCCCGCGGCGACGCCGGTCAGCGCGATGTGGCCGATGCCGTCGCCGAGGAGCGCAAGGCGCCGCTGCACCAGGAAGGTGCCGATGACCGGCGCAGTGGCGCCGACCATCAGCGCGGCCAGCAGGGCCCGCTGCATCAGCGGAGAGCTTAGGAGATCGATCATGACTGGCCTCCGATCACTCCGAGATCGAGCATGCCCGCGGGGCGTGCCGGATCGGCGTGGGGGTGTGCGTGCTCGTGCAGAGGGCCGGCATGTTCGGCACGCGCGGGCGGTGGGGCGCCGTCGTGGACCACGCGGCCGTGACGCAGGACCACGGCCCGGTCGAGCATGGTTGCGAAGGCCTCTGTCTCATGCAGAACGACGACCACCGCGGTGCCGGCCTGTCGCATGGCGTCGATGGTCTCGATGAACGTCGCGATGGTGCCGAGGTCGATCCCGGTGGTGGGCTCGTCCAGGACGAGAAGATCCGGCCGGCGCACCAGGGCCCGGGCGATGAGGACCCGCTGCTGCTGACCGCCGGACATCTGCTGCACCGGCTGGAACGCGCGGTCGGCCATGCCCATGGCGCCGAGCGCTTCGAGTGCCTCCGACTTCGATCCCCGCCTGAACCGGTGTCTGGAGAGGAGCCCGGCACGGACCACCTCGCACGCCGTGGTCGGAACGCCCGTGCTGGCGGGCATGCGCTGAGGGACGTAGCCGATCCTGTTCCAGGGCGTTGCGCGGCCGAGCGGCTCGTCGAACAGCGTGACCCTGCCGCCTGCTGGCGGAATCACGCCAAGGGCGGCGCGAACGAGGGTCGACTTCCCGGAACCGTTCGCACCGAGGAAGGCAACGACCTCCCCGGGGTGCACCGCGATCGAGACGTCTTCGAGAATGCGGATCCCGCCGAGCACGACGTCCAGATGCTCGGTGCGCAGCACGGTCCCGGGAGAGTGGATCATGCGAGTGAGTCTGTCATGGAGGATGTCGCCGTCCGGGAGATGTGAGGACAAGCCGGACGATCCGGCGGAGCCGGGTAGGCCACGAAGCACGGCAGCATGTACGCCCGCTCTCCTCAGTCCGCTCACTGACACCCGAGACCGCCCTGCAACGTAGCGAGATTGTCCTCGGCGAGGGAGAGGTAGTCGTCCCCGTCGCCGGCGTCGGTGATCGTCGACAGCACCGCCGTTTCGAGGCCGAGATCGGTCGCGAGGACATCGGCGACCTTCGGGTTGGAAGTGTTGGCCATGAAGATCGTGGTGGCACCGGTCTCCGCAGCGATATCGGAGACCTCCGTCAGCCGGGCGGGGGACGGCTCCGTGTCCTCGTCGAAGCTCGAGATGCCCATCTGGTGGAAGCCGTAGGCGGTGGCGATGTAGCCGAAGGCCGGATGGGTCACGACGATCGTGTCGCGTTCGCACGACTCGAGGCCGTTGGCATAGGCCTCATCCAGATCCGCGAGGTCCGCTCCGAGCGCTTCTGCGTTGGACGCGTAGCTCTCGGCCCCGTCAGGATCGATCTCGGTCAGAGATTCCGCGACGGCATCGACGACGCTCGGCAGCTGGTCGATCGCCAGCCAGGTGTGGGGATCGAAGTTGCCATGGTCGTGCTCGTCCTCCTCGGAGTGCTCGCCGGCGGGGTGTTCATCCTGATCGGTGACAGCCGCGAGAAGCTGGATGTGATCGGTCGCATCGACGACATGGGCGGGCGCCGTCTCAACGACGGCGTCATCGACGGCGGGGGCGGCGCCGGAGGTCAGGACGACGAGGTCGGCGTCGGACATGTCGTCCACCTGGCGGGGCGAGACCTCGTACTGGTGTACGTCCGCGCCGGTGGGAATCAGCTGCGTGACCGAGACGCGATCGCCTCCGATCTCCTCAGCGATCCACGTGAAGGCATAGACCTCGGTCATGACGTCGACGGCGTTCGAGCCGTCGGCCGCTTCGTCGGGGGAGGAGCACCCGGTGACGGCCAGGGCAAGCGCGAGGGGCGGGACGGCGATCACGGAGAATCTCTTAAACCGCATGAGAATCATTATCAGTTAGTCGAGAGTGGATGTCAACGCGACACTTGTGAACAGCGGTGGTCGACCCGGGCGGGTCCGGTGACGGCGCCAACTGGTGCGGCTGGGAGACCCCTGTGCGCCGCCGACCGGCACCTTCGTGGACGCGTCTTTCAGGAGCCCGAATCGCCGGCGGGGGGCCTGCTGGCCCGGTAACCGCGACCCGGCCCGTGGCCGCACAGACAGCCGTCCACCTGGTGTTCAGGGCAGTCGCAGTCCGCGCGACGGCAGCCGCCGGGGCGCACGAGGTAACCCCATCGCTCGTGTGCGGCCTGTCGGCTCATCCCGGTTGCCCCGCCGATCTGCATCCAGGTGGCTCCGGCGGCGCGTGCCATCGCCACCGCGTCGTTCAGCCGTTCTTCGCTCGTGCGAACCCTGTCCACCGCCCTCGAGGTGGCCTTGAGGGCGGCCTTGAGTGCTGTGTCGATCTCCACGTGGCGCCTCCTGGTCCCCATGCTAGGCGTCCGCGATGATCGCCGACCCTGATCGGGGTCAGGAGGGGACTCCTGTGTTCGAGGTGGCCGGCCAGTGTTCGGGGAATCGACCGGCCGCCGAGTCGGCCCGCTTGTAGAGGTCCCGTCGCGACCTCGTGGGGAGCCGGTCCCCGAACACCACTCCGGACAGGTGGTCGGTTTCGTGCTGGAGGCAGCGGGCCAGTACGCCGGTGCCCCTCACCGTGACCGGGTTCCCGAAGGGGTCGGTCCCGGTGCATGCCGCTCTGTCGGGACGCGCAACCGCCTGGAAGGCGCCCGGCAGTGACAGGCAGCCTTCGGACGCCACATCGATGCGGCGGTCCTCGCCGACGGGAAGGACCAGAGAGGGGTTGCACACCGCTCCGCGTCGGTAGACGCCTTCGCCGTCCGGGCAGTCGTAGATGAAGAGCGAGAGGCCGATGCCGACCTGTGTCGCGGCCAGTCCGACGCCGTCGGAAGCCTTCATCGTGGCGAACATGTCACGCACCAGGGTGAGCAGTTCGGCATCGAAGCTGGTGACCGGCAGGGTCCGGGTGTGCATGACGGGCGTTCCCCCTCTCGTTATGGGCAGCACCCGCCCACCGTCCAGCAGGTCGTCGAGGGTCATGGCCGAATCTCGGACGACGCACCTGCGGTGGCGATGACCGCCCTGTGGGCGCCGCCCTCCACACCTAGCCGGACGTCGACCCCCAGCTTGACCAGCATGTTGTGCATCCCGTCGCCCATGTGACCGGCGATGACTGCCGTGACCTCGTGGCCTCTGATGAACCGGGCGACCCGGGCGTGATGGCTGCCTTCTGTGCCCTCGTCGTGGGCGATGTCCCAGCGCACGACCTCCGTTCGCCACTCCCTGAGGGATCCGTTCACGAGCGTTGCGAGGGCGAGGGTGTGGGCCCTGCCCCAGCTGTGGGCGACGAGCCCGTCTTCGGTGACGGGGACGCAGATGGTCTGTGTGCTCATGTCTCTCCTGACAATGCGGTGGCTGGGGGACTCAGGTCAGGGAGGAAGGGCTTGCGTGATGCGCCAGGCTGTCGGCGCAGGGAGCCGAGTCCGTGAGCGCGCCGGAGAGGTAGGCGGCCACAGCGACGCCGACGGTGCCGGAGGCGCCCGTCACGGGCGTGACCTCGTGATGCTCGAAGATGCGGATCGCCCGGACTCCCATGCCGCCGCTCAGGATCACGGACGCACGATGCTCCCGGATGAAGGCGGGTACCTCTCCCGGTCGGTGTCCCTCCTGGAAGGGATTCGGGAGCGTCTCCGTGAACCGGATGCTCCCGTCGGTGACCTCGACCAGTGCGAAGTGGGCAGCCTGGCCGAAGTGTCCGGACACTGGGGCGTCCAGGCCTGCCTCGTTCTGGGCGGTGATGGCGATCTTCATGGTCCTCCTATGGGTGTCCGCCGTCGCCGGAGCCGTGGGCGGGTCGTGTCATCGTTCGAATGAACGTCAGGATAGCCTGACGCAGCACTCGTCTTCTGGCGGGGTGGCATCCGCGGCAGGCAGGGCCCATGGACTAGTATTCCGTCAAGAATTCTTGACGCTCGTGATGGTTCTCGACGGGGAGGAGGCGCCGGTGGGCATCGAGTTCGTGGCAGTGGATTTCGAAACGGCGAATAGGAGCCACGGTTCACCGTGCCAGGTCGGTCTGGCACTGGTGGGGGACGGGCGGGTGGAGGCGACCTGGGGGTCGCTCATGCGCCCTCCGCCGGGACGTGACTGGTTCGACGCGGAGTGCGTCCTGGTACACGGCATCGCCGAACGGGACCTGGATGGTCAGCCCTCGTTCGAGCGGCTCTGGCCCGAGATCGAGCGACGACTGGCCGGGCGGCCCATCGTGGCCCACAACGCCGCGTTCGACATCTCCGTCATCCGCGACGCCACGAGCAGGTGTGGGTTCGACTGGCCGACGATCGACTTCGCGTGTTCGATGCTCCTGGCGCGCCGGCATCACGACCTTCCGGAACACACCCTGGACGCCGTCGCCGCGGCCGCCGGGGTCCCGCTCGGCCGGCATCACGACGCGGTCGACGACGCCCTGACCTGCGCCCGGATCACACTGAACATGGCGCAGCGTGTCCGTGCTGAATCGCTGGACGAGCTGGTGAGAGTCAGCGGGCTCGCGTGGGGAAGGCTGTCACCCGGAACGTATGAGCCCTGTAGCCCCACCCGGGCTACGACAGTCCTCGACGCGGATCGCGCGCCGACCCTCTTCTAGTGTTCCGGCGCGACACCCCTGCCGCAATGCCGTCCTCACCTGCGAGTCCGCGTGGCCCGGCCAGTCGCACGCACGCGGCCACGCGTCAGGGCTGTACCTCAACCCCCTCAACGGGGCGGCCGAGATGGAAGAGCTGGTCTCGGTGTTCCAGCGGGTTCGTCGTTGTGGGTTCCACATCGGTGGACTCGGCCCGGCCATGTGAGCCTCCTGTGCAGAAAGGCGTGCGTGATGGCCGGATCAAGCAAGTCGTACGAGTTCAGTGGCTCGTCGACGAGCTGCCGAGGTCGTAGGTCGACAGTGGCTCAGGTCCCGCCATCTCCCGGCGGGTCACCTGGAGGATCGCATCCTCGTTGGGGTCAACCCGCCACCGGACGAGGGTGATGGAGCCGTTCTCGATCTCCAGTGCCGTGATGTGGGACGGGTAGATGCAACTGCCGGAGTTGAAATAGGGCACCTGGTCGGCCTGCGGGAACTTTTCGCGGTGGGTGTGGCCGCAGATGAGCGCAATCCGGTTCTGGCGGATCCATTTCACGTAGTTGCGCTCCACCTTGTGCCGCTTGTAGGAGTTGGCCACGGGGCTCGTGGGGCTGTGGAACCCGAATGCGTGCGCATACCGCCAGAAGGCGCGCATCATGAACCGGCTGAACCTCCAGGCCTGGTCGTTGGGGAAGTCACCCTGATGCCCGTGCACCAGCAGGATGTCCTGCCCGGTCTCCCGGTGCCGGAACACGACCGCTTCCACCGCCTCCAGCCCGTCGAAGAACGGCTCGATCTCCCCGGTCACCGCGTCCTTCGCTGTCCACAGGTGCTCTCGCACAAACCTGGGATCTCTCAGGTCGAGGTCGTGGTTGCCCCACATCCGGATCAGCCTGCCCGCGTGGTGGAATTGGAGCAGCTGCTCCCACACGGCGCGGTTGGCCCTGATGATGTGCTTGAAGTCGTGCTCCCACAACTCGTCGCCGTCGCCGGCCTCCACGTAGGTGAAGCCGTTCTTCCAGTAGTAGTCCATGGCGGCGGTGTACGAGTTCTTGTTCTTGAGGAACTCGTCGGACTTGGAGCCGTCCCCGCGATGGCAGTCGCTCATGATGACGTAGCGGGATGTGTCGTCGATGAGCTCGACGCGGGCGTCCCGGTAGGCCTCCGCCAAACGTTTCATCGTCTTCACAGTTATCACCGCCATGCTCGGTCGTGTCCTTCGATCATAGGCCGGTGGCACGGGGGCGTCCGCCAATCGCCCGGTGCCACTTCGCCTGCTCAACCCGGCCCTTCTTGCGGTGGGGCTGGTCATCCTGGTCGTCTGGGGGCAGGGACGCCCCGGAGTGGTCGCATTCCTGACCGGACGGAGTGTGGCTGTTCGGAGCGATCCCCCGGGGAGCATGAGCCGTGCAGCCCGACACGTGCCCCGGCGGGCCTCGACGCGGGCGTGGCTCTGACCCTCTTTCTAGGGTCCGACAGTCGCAGCCCGGGCATTGTGTCCGGTCCGTGAACGTGTGAAGGTGGAACGAGTCAGTGGACGCGCCCGCGTCCTGAAGTCCCGGCGGAAGGGTCCTCGATGGGACGACTTGTGTACACCGGGATCGGCTCGCTCGACGGATTCATCGCCGATGAGAACGGCGACTTCGAGTGGGCCGCACCGAGCACGGAGGTCCACGCGTTCATCAACCGGCGCGACCAGGCGGTGGCCCTGGAACTGTACGGGCCCCGGCTCTACGAGGTGATGAAGGTGTGGGAGACCTTCGGCACCGAACCGGGCGCCCACCACGTGGAGCGGGACTACGGCGAGGCCTGGCGCGGCCGGGACAAGATCGTGTACTCGACCACGCTGCCTGAGGTCGCCACCGCCCGCACGACCCTGGAGCGGTCCTTCGACCCGGTCGCTGTGCGCGCGCTCGTCGACCGGACCGACGGCGATGTCACGATCGGCGGCCCCGACCTCGCCTCACACGCGCTCCGGGCGGGGATCGTCGACCGTGTCGAGTACTACGTCGTGCCGGTCGTCATCGGCAACGGGACGCGGTTGCTGCCGCCGGACCTGAGGCTCCAGCTCGAGCTCGTGGATGAGCACCGCTTCCAGAGTGGAGTCGTCTTCCTGTCCTACGAGACCTCCTGACCCCGCGGTCCGCGGGCCACGGCAGCGCCGCGCCACGCTCAGAGAACCTCGGTCCACCCCGGTCGGAGCAGTGCCAGAACAATCAGCACCACGTCGATGGCCACCCCGAACAGCAGCTGGGTGTTCCAGAACAGGACCAGCGTCACCAGCGACGCCACGGACCCCGCGACAGCCAGCACCGGCCAGATGGTCGACAACCCCGGCACGCCAAGTACGGCCAGTCCGAGCAGCACGAACAGCGCGACGGTGACGGCGATGACGACAACGCCGACAGGGTGGCGGAGTGACTCGGGAAGGAGCCAGGACTTGTCCAGCGTGAAGGGCCACTTGGGGTCCTCCGTGTTGCGGACGAAGTAGAACAGGTGCACAAGGCCGTGAGCCGCCAGCAGCACTCCGGCCACGATCCGAATGGCGATGATCATCGTCTCGACCTCCCATGTCGCGGAATCAGGTTGAACTGCGGGAGCGACCGTCGCTCTCGCGAAGACTGTCGTAGGTGTCCATGAGCGAGACGAGAGCCAGGTGGCAGGTCTCGTCATTCCAGACCCGCGTGCGCTCGTCCAGTTCGGGGGGAAGGCCCGCCGCGTCGGTCGTCGCGTATCCCGAGGTGAACATCGAGAACCCCACGGCCACGGCCAGCAGGGACTGCCACAGCTCCACCGCCTGACGGGAGGTGAACCCTTGCGCCATGATGAACTCGATCCCGCTCTGACCCTCGCCGTGGAGCCGGTGTCCCGCGAACGGCATCATGTTCGGATGCGATGAGAGGACGCGTCGGTACTCGGAGAAGATGGCGGCCAGCGGTTCCTTCCAGTCGCCGGGTCGATGCGACGGGGGAGGGCGCACCTCCGACCTCATCACGGCCAGGGCGCCCTCGAGCAGGTCCTCCTTGCCCGACACGTGGTTGTACAGCGACGGTGCCCTCACTCCGACATCAGCGGCCAGCCGCCGCATCGTCAGGGCCTCGAGCCCCTCGTAGTCCACGATCGCGAGTGCCCGCTCGAACAGGATTTCCCTGGTCAGCGGACGACCTGCCCGTTGCGTCACCTCAGCATCCCTTCGTCCGTCCGAGCCCTCGTCGCCGCCCCGTGAGCGGTCTTACTAACAGTGTTAGTTTAAGACTAACACTGTTAGCTTTTGATGGGTAGAGGATCGTGTGGAGCGCTCCGCGGAGGCGCGGGGCCTCTCCACGGGTGTTCCAGAATTATGGACGCGTCACGCACCCTGCGGGGATACTGGGGAGATGGACCGGCTACGTCCGTGGGCGATGTGGGGCTGTCTCGTGGCGATCGTGATCGCCACGGCCCTCAGCGCGGGCGAACGCTTCGTCGGCAGCCCCGACCGGCCCGGACTCGGCATCGCCGCCCTCGTCGTCAGCCACGGCCTCCTGCTCATGGTGATCGCTCTGGCGACTCTCCCGCTCGTCGCCGGCAACCGGCTGACCGGGTCCGTCTCCGGAATCGTCACCCTCATCGTGGGCATCCTCTCGGTGATCGGCGGGATCGCGCTCGCGCTCCGGGCGCTCGCCGAACTGATCCTCATGGTGGGGTTGTTCCTGGCCATCCCGTTCGGCACGGCCGCCTACACGGCCGGATGGGGCAGCTTCCCGATCGGCACCAGCACCGCGTTGCTCACGACGATCCTGATCCTCGACATCGTGGGCGCCGTACTCCTCGTGGTGGCGCAGCAACGCTTCCTGGGCAGCAAGGGCCTCATGGCGCTGATCGCGACGACGCTCCTGCTCACGCTCATCACCCTCGTGCTCCACTCCGTGGTGCCGCGGCTGCTCGTGTCCATCGTGGACGCGGTGGCGGCGATCATCTCGGCCGTGGTGGCGGCGATCTGGGCGCTGATCCTGCTCATCGGCGGAATCGTCGCGATCGTCAAGCTCATCGCCGCGACGCGCGGGGCCCGGGCGAGGACCGCCGTCACCTCCGTGTGAGCCCGGTCACTGCTCCATCACCCTGAGCGCGCACGGCCCCTCCGCCCCACAGCCGACGGTGAGCCGGGTGTTCGCGTCGTACGCGTTGAGCTCAAGGAGGGGGTCATCCCAGTTCTCGTCCGGCCACTCGTACCGCTGGGGCTCGAACTCGTCCCCCTCGAGGGTCAGAGTGGGGGAACCGTCGAGCAACATGACCGTCAGGACCTCCGTGACGGGCAGGAAGGACGAGTCCTTCTCGGGCAGGCGAATCACGCAGCTGCCCCCGATCCCGACCTTGAGGGTGCGGTCCTCCCGCTTCAGACACGGCGCCCCCGCGAGGTCGTCGACGGTGAGGGTCTCGGTGAGGCGCAACCCGCCGAACCACCGGTCCACCGTCCCGGTCTGGGCCCTGGGATCCTCCGGCGGTAGGGGCCTCGTGGCCCCGTAGACGACCACCAGGACGACGGCCACGACGATCGCAGCCAGCGCGACGACGGCGACCTTGGGGTTCACGGCTCCTCCGGGGACGCGTCCGTCTCCCGAGCCCCGTTGCCCGGATCGACGCCGGCCTCGACGGCGATCTCGACGACGCAGTGGGCGGCCTTCTCCTCCCGCACGATGCGCCGGACCATGCCGAGCACCGGCTCGGTTCCCGGTGGCAGCGTGACCTTCACAACGAACGGGTCGGTCATTTCGGTGGTGCCGTCGTCGACCCGGACGGGTGCGCCGTCGAGTGCGAGCGAGAGTGCGAGGGAGAGCCCCTCCGTCGTCCCACGGTGCCGCCGCAGTTCCGGTGCCGCGGCGACGACGGCGCGGAGCGTGTCGATGCCCGCCTCGAAGTCCCCGTCACGCGTCAACCAGCCGTCCAGGCCCACCCAGCCGGCGAGGTACGGGATGAACGGATCGGGCGCCCGCCACGGGTCGAGCATCCCCGGGAACCCTTCGATGACGTCCTCGACCGGCGCGTGCTGGTCGGCCATGACGTCGAGGACGGCGGCCAGGGGCGTGCCCGGCCCGGCCGCCCGCTGGTAGATCTCCGGCAGCAGCAGCGCCAGGCGTCCGGCGTCCATCAGGAGCCCGCCGGCTCGTCGTAGGAGACGGTAAGTTCGTGGTCCGTGCCGATGAACAACCAGGTCGGCGGCAGCGTGACCCGCTCGGTGAACACCGTCGACGACACCCCGACCCACGACCGGCCGTCGGTCGTCCGGTGGACACCGCGCGGCCCACCCGCCAGGACCGGGACCGAGCCCGATCCGGCGACGCAGGTGATCGGCTCGAACCCGCCACCCGACTCCCGGAGGGGCAGCCCGCTCTCGACGGACGTGACGCGCCAGGTGGCGCCGGCGCGCTCCGTGGCGACGGTGACACCGGCCCTGGCGGTGGCGGCCACCACCGAGTCCCCGACGAGCGCGATCCCCAGGCAGCTGCCGCCGGTCCATTTGTCGGCGACGGGCCGCCAGCCCTGGGCGTCCTGTTGGCTGCCGCGCATCTCGATGAAGCGCACCCCGGCCCCCTCGTCGCTGCCGGTGGCGTAGGCGCCCGCGTAGACGAACCGCCGCGTTCCGGCCTCCCGGACCTCGAGTACCCGCACGTCGACCCCCTCCAGCCCGGACCGCGCGAACGTTCCCTCCCGGCCGGCCTCGCCGGACCAGGCGACCCCCGCGAGTTGCTGCAGCGCGACCGCAACGCCCAGGGTGCCCGACGGGTCGACCACGCAGGCCACGTCGTAGCAGCCCGCCGCGGGATCGTCGACGACCGGGATCCGCTCCGCCGCCGCCCCCCGTCGGAGGACCTGCCGGAACAGTCCCTGGTCCGTGGCCAGGTACGCGCAGGGCTCACCGTTGACAGTCGCCAGGTCGAACCCCTCGACGTGGAAGTCGAAGGTGGCCACGCGCACCCACGAGTCACCGTTGTCGGCCGACGCGTGCAGGGCGCTGGCCTCCGCCCCGTCGAGCCTGGTGGTCGCGGCGACGACGCCGGGTCGGCCGTGGAGCACGGCCAGCCGCTCGACGCGCTCGCCGGGCATCGACCCCACCAGCTCCCAGCCGTCACCGTCGTTGACGGAGCGCAGCACCCGGTCCTCGCTGCCGCAGTACCAGGTGCCGGGCTGGTGTGCGTCGTGGATGAGGGCCGCCACGTCGGTGGGGACCTCCTGGACCTCGAGACGAAGGTCGCCCACGAACCGGACGCCCCGCTCGGCCTGCAGCACGTCGTACATCGTCGACACCCGCAGTTCCTCGCCGAACTCCCACCCCCGCGCGCCGTCGCCGGGCACCGGGGACAGAGTCAACCGGAGCCGCTCGGCCAGCCGCCGCTCGACGGCGCCCCGGTCCTCGGCACGGTGAACCACTACATGAGCCCGCACCGCGACGGCCTTCAGGCCGGCCCAGCCGACGCTCACCGACGTTCCCATGGGCTGCTGACGTTCTAGCTCCTCACGCACCCGCGCCAGCGGCGGGGCCGTCAGGAGGGCACGCACCTGTGCCTCGTCCAGATCCGCGACCCGGCCCGCGGGAGGGCTGGGCACCAGGAAGACCTGCACCTCCCCTGGGCGCGACCCGCGCCACAGCTCGGCCCGGGTGACCGCGTGGGCCCTGGACACGGCGCCGCTGGCGGAGATCGCGGCGCGTTCGTAGTCGCGGGCGGTCACGACCCTGTCGAGGGCGTGGATCCGCTGGGGACCGCGGATCAGCGCGTTGTCGAGCGTCTCGGCGTCCCGGCCACCCGTGGCGGCCTCGGGATTGGTCACGGAGACCCCGCGGATCGGATCCTTGAGCGACGTCAGGGTCCCGGCCGCCACATTGCCCGCGGCTCCGCCCCCGACCCGGTACCAGGCCCGGATCTCCCGCCCGGCCGGCGGAACCTCCGCGAAGGCCACCCTCGATCGGCCGAGCCCTTCGCCGGCGTCGACCCGGGCGGCCGGGGCGAAGGTCACGGTGCCGGCCCACCGGTCCACGAGGAACAGATGCCGCTCGGCAGTCGCGTCCGTCAACGGTGGGAAGTGGGTCGCCTCGGTCCAGACGCGGAAGGTCGTCCCGCCGATCTGCCGCGCGGGGGCGCGCCCCTGGATCTCATGGGGTTCCGTCTCGATGCCGACGACGAGGTCGAGGTCGTCGCCGGTCGGAAGGGAGATCGGGGCCCGCCCGACGGTGAACGACTGCCCGGGTCCGCCGGTGGATCGTCCGAGCAGCTCACCGTCGACGGTCTCGCCATGGTGCGCGAGCACCTCGCCCGTCGCCTCGCCCGAGGCGAGCAGCAGGTCGTCGGCAGTGACGAACACCGGGGCGTCCGAGCCGCCGCGGCCAGTCGTGACGCGGGTGCCGCGCGGGATACGCAGGTCGCCGTCGTGCGAGGCGCGGGTGAATCTCAGCACCACGGAGGCCGAAGCGGGCGGCTCGAGCCGGACGCCCATGAGGTTGAGGAACTGGACGTAGGCCTTCTCCGGCGCACGGTTGACCCGGTAGATGAGGGTCTCGGTGAGGTAGGCGAACAGTTCCAGGAGCGTGACGCCCGGGTCGCCGGGGGACAGGTCGGTCCATTCGGGGCACCGGGCGCGCAGCGTGGCCTTCGCGTCGAGGACCAGCCGGGCGAAGTCGCGGTCGTCCAGATTCGGCACGGGCAGAGGCATCGTCATCCCTCCTGGAGCGGGAGTGTCATGGTGATCGTGTCGACGGGGCCACCGGCGATCGGCCGGTAGTCCAGCACGACGTCGAGTTGCTCGGGCCTGAGCGGGTCGGGGCCCGCGTCGACCCGCACCACGACGGCGCGCGGTTCGAAGCGCTCGACCGCCTGACGCACGTAGTGGATCGCGAGGCCGGCCGTCGTGTCGTCATTGGGGGAGAACACGAGTGTCCCGAGCAGGCAGCCATAGTCGGGGCGCATCACCCGCTCTCCCGGGCGCGTGGACAGGAGCAGGAGCAGGGACTGCCGGACGGCGTCGTCGCCGGAGACGAGCGAGAGCCGCCCGGTGTTGTCGACGAAGAGACCGGCGGGGAGTTCATCGAGGTCCGGATGGCCGAAGCGCCACCCCGTCCACACGCTGCGCCCGTTCATGGTGTCTCTCCGACGAGCTCCTGGCCCGGGTGGGCGACCTTGTACCGGACGCCGCCCTGCGGAGTGCCGTCGGTCAGGCCCTCGAGATCGGCGCGGACCACCGGGCGGCCCTCGATGGTGACGAAGCCCGACGGCCCCGAGGCCATCGCGAGGGTGGTGGTGCACGGCTTGGTCGCGGGGCTGATGTTCGGGCAGCCCGCGATGGTGCGGCCGACCGGGTCCTGGCCGACGACCACGGCCACGCCCTCGACCCGCACGAGGTCCTGACTGGAGATCATCGCGACGAAACCGCCCGGGTGCTCGCACCGGACGTCTGCGTCGACGGTCAGCCACGGCCGCATATCAGCCTCGTTCCATCTCGATCGCGTCGGCGCGCAGCGTGATGCGGTGCCGCGGTGCCTCGAGGCGCAGGTCTCCCGCCGCGTGCACACGCACACCCGTGCGGTCCAGGACGATGCGCGAACCGTGGCCGTTGTCCAGGGACACCTCGTTGCCTTCGCGCGCGAGTCGCAGGGTCTGACCACTGGCCAGGCGCAGAGCGTAGGCCCCGACGGCCCCATCCGCGACGCCGACGCCCGGCTCGGTGCCCTCCTCGGACCTAAGGGAGCCGAGCACGACGCCCCGGCCCGGGTCATCGGCGCCGTGCGCTACGAGTACGACGTCGTCGAGGTCCGGTTGGCACACGAAGCCCTTCCCCTCGCCGGCGCCGAGCGCCAGCACCGGCAACCATTCCGATTCGAGCCCGTCGAGGCCGACCAGTGCCACCCGGACGCGCCCACGGCGCTCCGGATCGTCGATGTCGATCACCCGCCCCGGCGTCGTGGCCGCCAGCGCCGCCCCGGCCTGGGGCTCGTGCGCGCGGGCGGGTGGGTCCGGTGGCGCGGATCCGAGCACGCACACGTAGCCGCTGGCCCCGTCGATGACGTGCTCGACCTCGGTGACCACGTACGGCCCGGGGTCGGCATCGATTCCGTCGAGGCGCACGGCCGACCCGGGCACGAGTCGAGGATCGCCGAGGGCGACTGCCTTGGCGGAGCGCGCTCTGGCGGCGGAGGTGGCACGGAAGGCCCGCGCCGTCGCCGAGGCATGATCCTCGGTGGCGAGTGTCACCCCGGCCCGGACGCCCTCTCCGGATCCGGTGGCCCTCTCCGGCGCGCCTCCTGAAGACGCGGAGCCCTCGGGTGCCGAACCGGTCACCGGGTCCCAGCCCGTGACACGCCACCCGTCCTGCCCGCCCAGCGCCGTCGAGCGGGTCTCGGCCTCGATGAGGTCGCGGCCGAAGGTGAGGTTGACCGGTTCACCGTGGGCCGCTCCGATCTCCGTGACCCGCACGGTCCGACCCGTCGAATCGACGTGCCAGGTGAGCCCCGCCCGCGCCGCCAGGTCACGGACGAGCGCCAGGGTGGAGCGCCCGTCCTGGAGGTAGCGCGGCCATCGAGGGCCGTCCGCGTCGATCTGGCAGGACAATTCGGCTTCCGCGGCCACCTCGGCGATGATCTCCCCGACGGTGAGGTCGACGAAGGCGCGGGTGCGTGAGTCCTGGCGCCACCTGTGGGTCCGGTCCTGGGCCCGTACCACCAGTTCCCGCCGCCCGTCGGCCGCGGCCCGGTGCTCGACGGTGAGGACATCCCCGCGGAACAGTGTCGAGTCCGCGACCCCGAGGTCGAGTTCCGCGCCGACGGGTAGGTCGGCGAGTGCCTCCTGGCCGCCGAGCCGTTCGAAGCGCACCTCGCAGGCCGCCGGGGACGCCGCCTCCCGCCGCACCCGCACCGAGGCCAGGAGTGCGGTGTCGACGGGCCCGCCGTCACACGAGATCCACACGGCCGGAAGAACGAGGCGGGCGGCGTCGATCACGGCTCACCACCCGCCGCGGCGGAGGGCGGTGCGGGCACGGACAGTTCTGTGCCCGGTTCGGGCCAGACGACGTCGGTGTCGGGGTTGGCGTCGGCGAGCCACCGCCACATCCACGGTTGCCCGGGGAACAGCCGGGCGGCGATCACCGGCAGGGTCTCGCCGCCGGCCGGTGGCTCACCGGCCGGGGACCCGGCGCCGACGACGGTGTGGACCGCGGAGACCGGCGCGTCGCGCACGGCCTCCGGGTCCGGGATCGGGCGCGACGTCTCGGTCGGATCCTCCACATGCGCCGGTGAGGTGTCCGGCTGGCGCACCAGCCGCAGGCGCATCCACGACCGCCCGGGCACGCCTCCTGGGCTGAACCGTTCGAGGCGTTCGGCGCAGGACTCGACGACCGCGAGGATGTTCCACGCCTTCCCCCAGACGAACCTCACGAGCGGCACCGCGCGGCCGTCGTCGCCTGAGTTCTCCGTCAGCTTCCACAGCGGGCCGGTCAGGTCCCGAACGTCCGCCGGGGGAGGGGGTGTGGGGCTCGCGCCCCGGGCGAGGGGATCCTCCGCGCCGGCGGTGGGCCGCTCCCCGGATGCGCGGGTGTCCGCTGCGGTGCGCGGCGGCAGCTCGGCCAGCGGGGCCGGAGCCCGTGCCAGTTGCACGTCGAACAGGAGATCGAGCTCGATCTCGGTGCGGCCGCCGCCGGTGTGCAGGAGCGGGGTGTCGCTCATCGTCGCGCCGGAGAGGCTTCCGGTGGCCGACACCAGCGACCGGAGTCCGGCCACGCGACGCTGGACGACGTGTTCGGGGTTCAGCAGGCAGGGGATCCGTTCCCCGGTAGGCAGCAGGAAGGCGACGCGCTCCATCAGATACCCCTCTGCTCCGCGCGGAGCGCATCGCCGGCCCCGGCCCAGGCGCGCACGGCCAGGCCCGAAGGCGCCCGGTCAGCGGCTCGCGGGAGCTCCGGCCAGGGGTCGGCGGGCGGTGCGCCGGTCGGTGGGAAGCGCGCCGTGGTGGTCCCAGGGGCCACGGGGGCGGGCCGGTCGCCTACCACCGGGCGGGGTGCGGAGTCCGGGCGGAGTGGGTCTGCCATGACGAGCGGGTCCGGTCCGAAGGCTGCCGGTGCCTCGGCCGGGCCGGGGTGGTCGTCGGCGCGGGGATGCTCGTCGTGTGGCGACTGGCCGCCGTGCCGGGTCCCCGCACCGGGGAAGGGGGACGTGCTCGGGCCTGTTGTGACGGGGCGCGCGGCCGAGACGGGTGATGTGGGGTTTCCGGCTCCGCGTCCGGGCGTCTCGTGGGACTGGCGCGCGGCATCGTGGGCCACCGGACGCGGTCGGGGCGTGGGGCGGGGGAGCGGCGCGGCCGTGTCCGGAGCGGGCGACTGTGGCCGCGGAGTCTGCTCGGTGGGCTGCTGAAAGGCGCCGGGGCCGGGCGTCGCCGGTGGGCGGCGGGACGGGGATGCCGCCTGTGTCGCGGTGGATCCACTGCGGTCGTCCGTCGGGACCGGGTGGACCGCCGGGGGCGCGACCTCGACGGCGCCGGGATGAGCAGGCTCACGCGAGGCGGTCGGTGAGGAGTCCTTGGAGGCGCGCCGGGCCTTGACCCGGACACGAGTCCCGGCTTCCTGCTCCGGCGACGACGCCGGGCCGGGCACATCGCGGTCCTCGGACCGCCGCCGAGGGGCGGGCGCTTCCTGCGGGGCGGTGTCGACAGGGTGAGGGCGGCCGGGGACCTCGGCATCGAACCACGACGGATCCCGCGCCTGCACGTAGGCGCGCCAAGTCTCCGGGGTGGCGGGGGTGGGCGCCCCGGTCTCGGGCTTCGCTTTCAGCCGTCGCGGACCCGGCCTGGTGAACGGGGCCGCGAGGATGGCACGGAGCCGCCGCCAGCGGATCCCCACGGGTCACGCCCCGCGGTCGAGCTGCTCGTAGGCGAGCGCGATCTCCTCGATGGCGACCTCTCGCGCGGTTGCCCGTAGTGTCGCACCCTTCCATCTCACCGGCAGGGCGCCCAGGAGGTTCCACTGGACCACCGGTTGAGTGCCCCGCGAGTCGAGGAGCATGACCGTGACGTTGCGGCGGTTGAGTTCGCCGCGCACGGTCGCGAGGAACCAGTCCCACAGCGACGTCGTCGACGTGAGCCCGTACCGGAGAGTGACGTCGCCGTAGCGCGTCAGGGTCGGGATCTTGTGAACCACCTGGGCCTGTCCGGCCTCGCGATACTCCTGTGTGTCGATCGTCACGTCGAAACCGGAGAATTCCGTGAAGTGGCCCTCGGCCACCCCCTGGATCATCAGTTTGAAGTTGTACGCCGGGAACGGGTCGACCCAGGTTCCGGCCCCACCGGTGTGCGGTGCCTCGGACATCGTCACTCCTCCCTCTCGACGGTGGCGCCGCCCGCATGCTGGCTGATCTTGAACACGATGAACTCGGCGGGCTTGACGGGGGCCATCCCGACGAGCGTGGTGACGACCCCGGCGTCGATCTCGGACTGCGGATTGGTCTCGGCGTCACACTTCACGAAGAAGGCCTCCTCCTGGGACCTGCCCTGCAGCGCGCCCTGGCGATAGAGGCGCTCCAGGAACGAGCCGATGTCGCGGCGGATCATGTTCCACAACGGCTCGTCGTTCGGCTCGAACACGATCCAGTTCATGGAGCGGACGATCGACTCTTCGACCATGGCGAAGAGCCGGCGAACGTTGAGGTAGCGCCACTCGGGGTCGCTGGAGAGCGTGCGCGCCCCCCAGACCTTGATGCCCTCGGTGGAGAAGAACCGGATGGCGTTGACGCCGTGCTGGTTGAGCTCGCCCTGCTCGGCCGCGGTGAGGCGGTAGGTCAGATCCACCGCTCCGCGAATCGGCTCGTTCGCCGGGGCCTTGTGCACCCCGCGGGTCGCGTCGGTTCTGGCCCAGACGCCGGCGATGTGCCCGGACGGGGGCGCGTCGACGATGTCGCCCGTGTTGGGGTCGACCACGCGGATGTAGGGGAAGTAGAACGAGCCCCAACTCGAGGCGCGCGGTGCGAGCCCTGCCCGCCCTCTGGACCCCCGTGCCGCGGCTGGACTGGGTTCGCTCCCGGACTCGTCGGAGTCACCACCGCCCGACGCGGCGGGCTCGTCGGCGGGCGCCGCCGAGGCCACCTTGGTCAGCAGCGTGATGTCCGGCACGTCGCGCGGCGCATCGAGGATCGCGACGCGATCCTTCTGGTCCTCGCAATGGCTCAGCACCGCCTCGTACGACGCCGCGTCGGTGTAGCCGGGGGCGGCCACCATCGCGACCTCGTCGATCTCCGCCAACGCCGAGATGCCGGGCCGCCGGGCCGTTCCCGACAGGTTCCCGTCCGGACCGACGTTGAGGATCCAGCAACGCCGGCCGCCGTTGCCGAAGAATCCCGCGACGGCGAGGGTGAGTGGTGAACTCGGCCCCTCGGTCGCGAAGACGCGTCTGAAGTGGAGCCAGTTGTTGACCGCGATCGGTTGCCCGACCGGGGCGTCGGGCGCGTTGATCGCGCCGACGAAGGCTGGGGTGCTGGTCCCGACGGCCTCGATGGGGCGGGCGCCGCCGGGCACCTCCTCCACGTAGACGCCGGGTGTCTGGTACAGGGCCACGTCAGACCTCCTGAGATGTGGCGGATGGAGTAGCGCCGAGGCCTTCGAGGACCAGGTCGCCGAGCCCGCCGTCGTCGGCGACGGGAAGGGTGAGGCTCCGGCGGAGCCCCCGGGCAAGGACGGTGACGCGCACGGGGCTGGGGGTCCCGGAGGTCACTGTGAAACGGCCGCGGTGGTCCGACGTGACCGTCGGGCCGGTGGGTTCGAGTGAGACGACGGCGGCGGCGAGGGGTACACCGTTCGCGGCGACCACGCGGCCGTTCAGCGCTCGGATGGGAACCGAATCGAGGCGCAGCGGTTCGAGCACCGGGGGCGCGGGGGCCGCAGCGAGGGTGCGCCGGACCCGCACCTCGAGGGTCAGCGCAGGACGGGGAGGCAGCCCGAGGGCCGCCCACGTCTCCGACGCCGGCTGCTCCGATCGCGGCGTCCATCGTCCCGACGTCAGCACGTGGAGCGCGAGATCGGTGGCCAGGCACGCCCGCTCCTGCGGGTCGCCCCCGACCGCGGTGAGGAGCACATGAAGCTCCACCTGGGCCGTGGTCGACCCGCGCTCGGGTCGGGCGATGGCCGGCGTCGGCAGCAGGGCCAGGGGATAGAGCAGGATCCGGGGCTCGGCGTCGTCAACAGGCGCGTCGGTTACGGGACCGACGTCGATCGTGTCGAGCCATGCCCGGAGTTCGGTGAGTGCGGCTTCGCACTCGCCACCCGCGGGCATGTCAGCCGCCCTCATCGACGGTCACCGGTGCGAGGTTGTCGGCGAACCTGCGCAGCGTCGAGTCGTCGAACGGGAAGGCGGTGGCCACGCTGTCGTCGAACTGCTCGAGCTTGACGCAGTTCCACACGGGCAGCGCGGGCGCGAGCGTCAGGATGACTTCGGAGCCCGTCTGTGCATCCGCTCCCGCCAGCGGACTCTGTGTCTGGACCTTAGGCCCGCAGACGGGCTCCTCGGCGGTGGTGTTGCGCACCGCCTTGAGTCCTTGTTCCGCCAGCTTGGTGGAGGCGCTGGAGAAGGTCTGGTCGATCACGCGCGGAACAACGACGGTGCCGCTCTCCCCGGAGGTGACCGGCTCGGTCATCGCGCTGGCGGCGCTGGCGCTGTTCTCGGCGAGCAACCCCTCAAGGTCCTCGGCCTCGGCATCGGCGTCCGAGAGGACCGGCAGGGCCACTTCGACGACCCTGATCCGCATCCCTACGAGGTCCTCGCTGATGACCAGAAATGCGCCGCTGGCAGGGACCCCGTCCCCCGAGTCATTGGCTGGGATGTCGGCGCATCCTTCGGGGGCCTCGGGATCCGCGTCGGCGGGACATGCCTGCCACACGTGGACCAGCGGGGCGTCGGCGGGATCCCACTGCCCCGGGGTGAGCCCGAGGACGGCGTTGGTGACGGGTTCCCCAGTGGTGGTAGGGGGGCTGATGAGGGTCGGTGCCGACACGGGCTCGGGATCGTCGGGGCGGAGCAGGAGGATCGCGACGACCCCACCCGCGATGATCACCACCGCGGCGATGATCACCCACAGGATCCACATCGGGAACTTCTTCTTGCGCTTCTCCGGAACGCTGAACGTCACGGACTGCCCCTGGGCAAGTCTGTCGGGCGCGTCCTCGATCGCCACATCCAGCCGCACCGCGTGTTCGCCGGCCGGGGCCCCAGGTGGGACGGCGATGGCGACCTCGGCTGTGAGGGTCGCCTCGGCGGCCAGCGGGCGCTCGGGGTCCCCGACGACCGAAAGCCAGGAGGAGTCCGCGCCGTTGAGCGGCTGGGGCAGGAGCCGTGCGATGACATCGCGTCCGGAGGTGTTCGTCACCACGAAGGACGCGGTGGCCCTGCGATCGGAATCCAGTTTCGCGGAAGTCGGGGCGGTGACTGAGAACGGTGGACCCGTCGGAGCCACCGGTTGGTCTGGGCCGAAACGGCCGTTGTTCTCGCCCGTCATGCTGTCAGGCTACAGCGATATCTGCACGCGGTGCCGAGGTCGCGCCTCAATGCTGACCAAAGTGATCACCTGGGGATGACGAAACGTCATTGACACCGGTCCCCAGGGTCATTCTCGGGTTGATTGCGCGGCGAATAAGGCAACGATGACAAGGCCATACGCTGAATGCCGGGCAGCGAGGAGAGATGGGATTGAGATTGTTTTCCCGCAGGGCAATATGGCGCGGAAGAAATGCCCCACACGTCCGAAAAGGCCGGCCCAGGAATTGCTGTCCGGTGAAGCACCTCGTGAACGTGCGGTGGGCACTGATACGGCTGGGTGACATCATGGGCGCATGCGCCGCCACGTCACCGCGAATCTCTCCCTCGATGTCGTCGTCCCCAGCGACCTGGTCCTCAGCATCGCCTCGTCCCGTACCGGCCAGGGTGTCGACGAGGATCTGTCTCTGCTGCTCGACGGGCACCCCGTCCAGCCCGAGATCATCATCGACTCCCACGACACGCGTCTCCACCGGGTCAAGGTGCGCCAGGGGCGGTTGGATGTCTCGTACGAGGCCACCGTCGAGGGGCGCGAGGAACCACTTCCGACCAGTCCGGGTGACGTCATCCGCTACCTGCGGCCCAGCCGCTACGCGGAGTCTGACGAACTCGCCCCCACGGCGTTCGCCGAGTTCAAGGGCCTCTCCGGACTCGACCTCCTCCACGGCGTGAGTTCGTGGGTCGGAACGCAGCTCAGCTACGTCCCCGGCTCCAGCCAACCCACCGACGGCGCCTCGAGGACCCTCCTCTCACGTCAGGGGGTGTGCCGGGACTTCGCACACCTCTGCGTGGCCCTGCTGAGGGCGCGGGGCGTGCCGGCGCGGCTCGTGTCGGTGTACGCACCCGGGCTCGAGCCCATGGACTTCCACGCGGTCTGCGAGGCCTACGTCGACGGGCGGTGGCTCGTGGTCGACGCGACGACGCTCGCCCCGAGGGAGTCGATGCTGCGGATCGCCACCGGCCGTGACGCCGCCGACACCGCGTTCCTCACCACGATCTCCGGCAGGACGGACCTGGTGACCATGGACGTCGCGGCCACCGCCGACGACCTGCCCAGCGACGACCTGTCGGTGCCCGTGTCGCTCGGCTAGGCGCGCGGCGCTCTCCGCGGCCCCGGCCCCGGCCCCTGTGTCGTGTCGCGCGAGCGACCACCTACGAGGCAGCGTCCTGCTCTGCGGTGGCGACCATCTGGTTGACCATCCCGCTGAAGATCAGCCCGTGGAACGGCAGCATCGCCAACCAGTAGAGCCGTCCGAGCAGCCCGCGCGGGAAGAAGATCGCCCGCTGCCAGTACTCGGAGCCGTTCGGCGTCGGGTCCACACCGAGCTCGAGCCAAGCGTCGCCCGGGACACGCATCTCGGCGCGCAGGCGCAACAGCCGGCCGGGCTCGACCTTCTCGACGCGCCACACGTCGATGGCGTCGCCGACCCTCACCTGGGACCGTGCCCTGCGGCCGCGCCGCAGCCCGACGCCGCCCGCGAGGCGGTCGAGGACTCCACGCGTGGCCCACAGCACGGACGCCGAGTACCAGCCGGTGGCGCCTCCCACCTGTGTGATGACCCGCCACACCGCATCCGTCCCGGCCGTCGTCGCCTTCCGGCGCACGTCCTTGAACACGGTCCGCCTGGCCCACTCGGGGTCGCTGGGCATCGGGTCGCTCGGGGCGCCCGTGACGCGTGCATCGACCCAGCTGGTCTCGACTCGGTCGAGTTCGATGCGCCCGAGCGCGAGCCGGACGGCCTCGCGGTACCCGGTCAGCCCCTCCACCGGGGGCGGAATGAGAGCGTCGATGGCGTGGTCCTTCATCACACATGAGTGGAGCAGGGACTCGACGAGGGGCCGGGCGATCTGGCGTGGGACCGGGGTGACCAGCCCGACCCAGTGCGAGGCGAGCGTCGGTGTCAGCACGGGCAGGGCCGTGATGTGGCGCTGGTTCAGGCCCGCCTCGGCGGCGTAGCCGTTCATCATCTCCGAATAGCGCAGCACGTCGGGTCCACCGACATCGACCGCCCGGTTCACCTGTTCGTCGATCCGGGCCGCGGCCAGCAGGTAGTAGAGAACGTCGCGCACCGCGATCGGCTGGATGAAGTTGCGCACCCATCTGGGCGCAGGCATGTAGGGCAGCACCTCGGTGAGGTGCCGGATCATCTCGAACGAGGCGGATCCGGAGCCGATGACCACTCCTGCCTGCAAAACGACGGTCGGTGTCGCCGATGCCAGGAGGATGTCGCCGACCTCGGTGCGGGAGGTCAGATGTGCCGAGAGTTCGACGCCTTCGGGGTGGAGGCCGCCGAGGTAGACGATGCGCCCGACTCCATGGGCGGCGGCCTGCTTGGCGACGTTGAGCGCGATGGCGCGGTCGAGCTTCCCGTAGTCCTGCCCCCCGGACATCGAGTGCACCAGGAAGTACACGACGTCGACCCCGTCCATGGCCCGGTCCATCGCGTCGGGATCGGCCGCGTCGCCCTCCACCACCTCGACGTCGTCGGCCCAGGGGAGGGCGGCGATGCGGCCGGCCGACCGGCTCAGGGCCCGGACCCGGTAACCGCCGGTGAGGAGCCGAGGCACCAGGCGCCCTCCGATGTAGCCGGTGGCACCGAGGACCAGGACGAGGGGAGGCGTCCCGTCCTCGGCGGGCACCGCCCGCAGACCGTCCTCGGAGCCGAAGGGGCTGCTCGGCGGAAACCGCTCGTGGATCTCATCCGGAGTTGTCGTCAAGGTCGCGCTCCCGTCCTCGTGGCCGCTGCACCGGTATCGAGGGAAACCAGAAGCGAGGTGCGTCTATTCCCCGGCGGCGGAACGGCTGGAAGCCCCCGGTTGGTCATTGCGGAACCGGCGCGCCTGTGCAACGTTGAAGAATGGCTGAGACCGAGTACCGAGAAGGATCCCTGTCGCTGCGCGGCGCCGTCGCCATGGGCACCGGGGTGATGGTCGGGGCGGGCATCTTCGCCCTCACCGGGCAGGTCGCCGAGCTCTCCGGTGCCCTGTTCCCGCTGGCCCTGGTTGCCGCGGCGCTCGTGGCCGGCTTGGGGTCGTACTCCTACATCAAGGTAAGTCGGAAGAACCCCTCCGCCGGGGGGATCGCGATGATCCTGCACAGCGCCTACGGGCGCACCGCACTCACGGCGGGCAGCTCGATGCTCATGGCGCTGTCGATGGTCCTCAACCAGGCCCTGGTGGCCAGGACCTTCGGAAGCTACCTGCTCGAACCGTTCGGGTGGGGGTCGGGATGGCTCATATCCGGCTTGTCGGTCCTGGTCATCGCCGGCGCCGTCGGAATCAACCTCGCCCGCAACGAGAACATCGGCTGGTTCCAGACCGGCGGAGCCATCGTGAAGATCGGCGGACTGGGCCTACTGGCCGTCGCGGCGTTCGTCGCAGCCGGCGGATCCTACGAGGCGGGCGCCGACGGGCTGACCGCCGGGTCAAGCGTCCTCGGGTTCGCGGCCGCGACGGGGCTGGGGGTGCTCGCCTACAAGGGCTTCACGACGATCACCAACGACGGCGCGGAACTCAAGGATCCGGGACGCAACATCGGCCGCGCCATCATCATCTCCCTGGCGATCTGCGCCGGTGTCTACCTGGTGGTCGGTGTAGGGACCGGATCCTCCCTCAGCGTCGATCAGATCGTCGAGGCCCAGGACTACGCCCTCGCCGAGGCGGCCCGGCCGGCTCTGGGCCAGGTGGGCGTGATCGCCACCGTCGTGGTCGCTGTCGTGGCGTGCGTCACCGGCCTGGTCGCCTCGATGTACGCGGTGTCGCGCATGCTCACGATGGTGACCGACATGCGGATGATCCCCCACGCACACTTCGGCATGCCCGGCGAGGTCCGCCACCACCTCCTGGTCTACCTCGGCGTGGTGGCGGCCGTTCTGGCCGTCACGCTCGACCTCTCCCAGATCGCCGCGGTGGGAATCCTTTTCTACCTTGTCATGGACGTGGTGATCCAGTGGGGCGTGCTGACCCGCCTCCGGCAGGAGGTCGAAGCCCGGGCCTGGGTCGTCGTGCTGGCGATCATCGCCGACATCGCGGTGCTCGGCGCCTTCCTGTGGGCCCGGGGCGCCGATCAGCCGTGGCTGGTCGCCGGCGGCGTAGGGGCCGTTGTCGTGGTCTTCCTCCTCGAGGCGCTGTACCTGCGACGCCACCCCGATGAGGAGTAGATGGGGGAGAGGAAGCCCTGATCGGGACTGCCGCCAAGCCGGCGATTGAGGGTTTGCCGTTGTCCTAGGGCATACTGGACGGTGAGCGACGCGCCCCAGCGCGTCCCCTCCGTCGTGGAGCACCGGCGGGCGACAGCCCCCTTTCGCCGCCGCGAGCCCCGACCTTCGACGCCTGAAAGGCTCCTGCATGTCCTCCTTCTCCGCTCTCGGCGTGCCCGAGAACCTCGTCCGCGCCCTGTCCGCCCAGGGCATCTCTTCCCCCTTCCCGATCCAGACGGCCACGTTGCCGAGCACCCTCGACGGCCGCGACGTCCTCGGCCGCGGCCGCACCGGCTCAGGCAAGACCCTCGCCTTCGCCCTGCCCGTGGTGGCCAACCTCACCGGCCGCAGGGCCGCACCGCGGCGCCCTCGCGCTCTTGTCCTGGCCCCGACACGTGAGCTGGTCTCCCAGATCGCCGCCACCTTCGAACCCCTCGTCCAGGCGGCCGGCCTGCGGCTGACCACCGTCTTCGGCGGCGTCTCGCAGCACCGGCAGGTCAAGGCGCTCAACGCCGGCGTCGACATCCTCATCGCGGCCCCCGGGCGTCTGGAGGACCTCCTGGGCCAGAAGCTCCTGACCCTCGACGGCATCGAGATCACTGTGCTGGACGAGGCCGACCACATGGCCGACCTCGGCTTCCTGCCCGGCGTGCGGCGGCTCATGGCCGCGACCCCCCGCGACGGACAGCGACTGCTCTTCTCCGCGACGCTGGACAACGGCGTCGACAAGCTCGTGCGGGAGTTCCTGCACGAGCCGCTCACCCACTCGGTGGACTCGGAGGAGTCCCCGGTCGCGGAGATGACGCACCACCTGTTCACGGTTCCCGGCGCCGAGGCGAAGAAGGCGGTCGTGCACCACCTGGCCTCGGGCACGGGACGGCGCCTGCTCTTCACGCGCACCAAGCACCAGGCCCGCAAGCTCGCCCGGCAGCTCACCGCAGCCGGTATCCCCGCGGTTGATCTGCACGGGAACCTGAGCCAGCCGGCGCGCGAGCGGAACCTCGCGGCGTTCTCGTCGGGGACCGTCAAGGTCCTCGTGGCCACCGACATCGCCGCGCGCGGCATCCATGTGGACGAGGTCGAGCTGGTGGTCCACGTCGATCCGCCGGCCGAACACAAGGCCTATCTGCACCGCTCCGGCCGCACCGCGCGCGCCGGGTCCGGCGGTGACGTCGTGACGCTGATCCTCCCCGACCAGGTCTCCGACGTGCGCAGCCTCACCCGCGCGGCCAAGATCACCGCGAAGCAGACCCCCGTCCACGAGGGGTCGGAGCACGTCGTGCGGCTGGTGGGGGAGCGGGCGCCGTTCGTCGCCCCGGCCGGCACGCCCCCGACCCCCGGCGGGCGTCCGCGCACCGCGCCGGCCGCCGATGGTCCTCGCACCCCGGGTGGCCAGCGCCGCCGCGGTGGGCGTTCGTCCGGACGACAGGGTCAGGCCCGGTCGGCGCAGCCCCGTGCGGGTGCGTCCGAAGGGCGTTCGGAAGCGCAGGGTGCGCGCCGGACGTCCGCCGTCGAGATGTCCAAGCGCGGGGTCGCGGGGCGACGCAGGGGGCGCTGACAGAAGCTCGTTCCTTGGCGGCTTCGGCGGCCGCTACCGCTCCGCGGCCACCCAGGGCACGAGAATGGGCCACAGTGGCACTGGGCCCGCGCGACCGGAGGGTTGGGCGATGGGTGGTTCCGGGGAGTGGATCGCCCGTAACGGTCAGGCGACCCGGGCGCTCAGCACACCCTCGATAGCCCCGATTTCGGCCATCAGTTCGGCCGGCGCCTCTCCGTCGAGGTCCACGAGGGTGATTGCCACCTCACCGCGGGACTGGTTGAGGAGGTCCGCGATGTTCAGCCCGGCGGCCGCGACGACCGACGTCACCTGACCGACGACGTTGGGGACGTTCTCGTTGACGATGATGAGCCGCGGGCACCCGATCTTGCGGGGGAGTTGCGCGGCGGGGAAGTTGACGCTGTTGCGGATGGTGCCGTCGAGGAGAAAGTCCTTGACCTCGTCGGCCGCCATCCGCGCGCAGTTCTCCTCCGCGTCGACCGTCGACGCCCCGAGATGCGGCAGGGCCATCACCTGCGGGTGGCGGTTGAGCAGCATCGAGGGGAAGTCGCACACGTAACCGCGCAGGAGCCCCTCGTCGAGCGCCTCAACGACGGCTCGCTGGTCGACGATGCCGCTGCGGGCGAAGTTGAGCAGCACCGCGGAGGGCTTCATCATGGCGAGGCGTTGCGTGCTGATGAGGTGACGGGTGCGGTCGTTGAGCGGCACGTGGAGGGTGAGGTAGTCGGCGCGTCGGACGACGTCGTCGACGCTCTCCGCCCGGGCTACCCGTGAGTCGAGCCGCCAGGCGTGCTCGACCGTCATGGCGGGGTCGTAGCCGACCACGTCCATGCCCAGCGCGAGGGCCGCGTTGGCTACGAGCACCCCCACTGCGCCGAGCCCGATCACGCCCATCGTGCGGCCGGGCAGCTCCGTGCCGACGAACTGCCGCTTTCCCGACTCGACGGCCGATGTGATCTCCTCGTCGTCGCCGGTGAGGTCACGGACGAACACCCCCGCGGCGAAGATGCCGCGGGCCGCCAGGAGCGCTCCGGCCAGCACCAGCTCCTTGACGGCATTCGCGTTCGCGCCGGGGGTGTTGAACACCGGCACGCCGCGCGCGGAGAGCGAGTCGACCGGGATGTTGTTCGTGCCCGCGCCGGCCCGCACCACGGCGCGGACCGAGCTGGGGATCTCCATCGAGTGAAGGTCCGCGGATCGGACGAGCAGCGCGTCGGGCTCCTCGAGATCGTGACCGACGAGGAAGTGCTCCGCAGGGAGACGCTCGAGGCCCTCGGCGCTGATCGAGTTGAGGGTCCGGACCCGGTACTGCCTGGGCCCGGAGTCAGCCATGGGTGCGCTCGAACTCGGCCATGTAGTCGATGAGCGCCTGCACGCCCTCCATCGGCATGGCGTTGTAGATGCTGGCGCGCATCCCGCCGACCGACCGGTGGCCCTTGAGGGTCTTGAGGCCGGCCTCGGAGGCGCCGGAAAGGAACTCGGCGTCCAGTGCCGAGTCCGCGAGGGTGAACGGGACGTTCATCCAACTGCGGGCGTCGGGGGCCACGGGGTTGTCGTAGAAGGAGGACCCGTCGATCGCGCCGTACAGCGCCTGGGCCTTGGCGAGATTGCGAGCCGACATGGCCTCGAGCCCGCCGAGCCCCTCCACCCAGTGGAGGATGAGCCCCAGCATGTACACGCTGAAGGTGGGGGGTGTGTTGAGCATCGAGTCCGCATCGGACATCAGCTTGTAGTTGAGGACGTTGGGCGTGATGGAGCGAGCCCGGCCGAGCAGGTCGTCGCGGACGATGACGACCACCAGCCCCGCCGGCCCCATGTTCTTCTGGGCACCGCCGTAGATCACGCCGAACTTCGACACGTCCACGGGCCGCGACAGGATCGTCGACGACATGTCGGCCACGAGCGGCACGTCGCCGACGTCGGGGACGTAGCCGAACTCGACCCCGCCGATGGTCTCGTTCGGGGTGTAGTGGAGGTACGAGGAGCCTTCGGCCGCCCGGATGGACGACGGCGCCGGGACCGTTGTGTAGCTGGAGGCCGCCTCGTCGGCCACCACCTGGACGTCGAGGTCGTAGGCCCTGGCCTGGCTGATCGCCTTCTTCGACCACTGCCCGGTGTTGACGTAGCTGACGACGTCGCCCGGTGCGGTGAGGTTCATCGGCACCCCCGCGAACTGCCCGAAGGCCCCGCCCTGGAGGAAGAGGATCCGGTAGTCGTCGGGCACCCCCATGAGGCGACGCATGGTGGCCTCGGCGTCGGCCGCGCAGGCGACGAACTCCTTGGACCGGTGGGACACCTCCATCACGGACATGCCGGTACCGGCCCAATCCGTCATCTCGTCGGAGGCCTGCTTGAGGACGTCGGCGGGTAGCATCGCGGGCCCCGCCGAGAAGTTGTAGACGCGCACGGCGTCATTGTGTCAAAGGCCCGGGTCCCTGTCCGCCGCCCTGTCCGATCCGGACCTGCAAGACTCGCTAGCCTGGGGCCGGGGCCTCGGCCGTGGGGCCCGGACCGAGAGACCCGAGGGACAGCATCATGCAGGACAAGCCGGTCGTCATCCTCACCCCGGCCCCCCAACGGCGGGACCGCATCTTCACCGCCTCCGCGTTGGCGCGACTGCAGGACCGGTTCACCGTCGTGGACCTCGAAGCCGACCACCCGGCCGATGCGTGGGACTCCGCGCTCCCGCACGCGATGGCAATCATCGGTCAGCCCGACCTTGACGCCGAAACCATCGCCCGCGCGTTGAAGCTCCGGGCGGTCCTCAACGTCGAGGGCAACTTCTTCCCCAACATCGACTACCGGGCAGCTTTCGCCCGAGGCATCCGGGTCCTGGCCTGTGGTCCCGCCTACTCGCAGGCCGTCGCCGAATTCTCCCTGGGGCTGGCCCTGGACATCGCCCGGGGGATCAGCCGTGAGGACCGCGCCGCCCGCAACGGCGCGGAGCGGTACGTTGCGGAAGGCAACACCGACGCGGTCCTTCTGCGTGGCTCGGATGTCGGCATCATCGGCTTCGGGAACCTGGGCCGAGCGCTGCGGCCCATGCTCGTGCCTTTCGCCCCGCATATCCGCGTGTACGACCCGTGGCTCCCGGATGCGGTGCTGCGCGAGCAGGACGTGGAACCGTCAGGGCTGGATGATCTCCTGCGCGCCAGCCGGTTCGTCTTCATGTTCGCAACGGTGACGGGAGAAAGCGAGCATCTCCTCGACGCCCGGCGCCTCGCGTTGCTGCCGGACGGGGCCCGTCTCGTACTGGTCAGCCGAGCGCCCGTCGTCGACTACAGCGCACTCCTTCCTGAGCTCCGGTCCGGGCGGCTCCACGCCGGGATCGACGTGTGGCCGGAGGAACCGATACCCGCCGACGACCCGTACCGTGCGGTCGACAACGTCGTTATCTCGGGTCATCGCGCCGGAGGGATCACCGCCGCCTTCGAGTCGATCGGCGACATGGTCGTCGACGACCTGGAGCTCATCGCGGCCGGGCTGCCACCAGCCAGGATGCAGGCTGCCGCTCCGGAGCTGGTCAGCCGGTACCGCAACCGTCCGGTCTCCGGCGCCGAGAACGCGACCCGACGACAGTGACCCGTCGGCCGCGACGGCGAGGTCAGCTCGCCAGGCCGGCGAGTTGAGCCAGCCGCGCCATTCCCGGCCCCGAATACAGCTCCATCGATGCTCTGGCTGCATCCAACTCCGGTGAGGGCCCGTAGCCGGCCGGAATCCGCGCGGGATTCAGCGGCACTTCGTTCGCCCACTGGGCGATATCGGGTTCGGCCATGAACGATGCGGCCGCCCGCGACCCCAGCAGAGTCATGGCTGCCCACTCGGCCAGCGAGTTCCCGTACGGCGTCGACGGGCACAACCGGTTCTTCGTGTCGTCGTCCGGCCGGGTGGCTTCGACATAGCCGGCCAGGGCGGCCCCGAAGCAGGGGAATCCGGTTCTGATCGGCTGAATCGTGATCTCGCCCGGCGCCCAGATCGGGATGGTCCGGTGCGCCGGAAGGCCGTCCGCGGCACAGTCGACGACGAGCGTCCCCGGCACGAGGGGCACGTCTCCCTGATCCAGCCACATCGTCGTCCCGCCGACCCGGCGCACGTGTCCCAGCCGGATGACGTCCCCGATGGAGCGGAGCAGGTCCAGCTCCCAGCGCCCGAGCGTCGGGGTCTTGGCCATCGTCGGGTTAAGACCGGGATCGATCCGGACGACCACCCCGCGCTCCTCGAGCGAGAGGAACAGGTCGTCGAGGTCCGCGGCGCCGGCGGCGGCCGCCATGGTGTCGGCTGCCATTCCGAGAATCGCAGCCGGGTCGGGCTGGACTCGTGCGCGGTCCAGCATCCATGGCTCGCGGGGCCTGACCCAGCGAATCCTGTCCGGGTCGATGCCCCGCTGAAGGAGCCACACACAGGCGTCCGTGGCCGTCTTGCCGGAGCCCACCACCACGAACTCCCTGTACCCCCCTCTGACGGCCGGCGACTCTCCGACCGGGACGACCCGAGCATCCTCGTCGACGACGAAGGGGGCCGGGCGGCCCGCGGGGACGACGGGGGAGAGGTAACGCGCATCGACGATGCGGCACTCCGGTCGCACGTTGTGCTCCGTTCCGGTGTCGAGCTCCCGGAAGGTTCCGCCCCCGATGTAGTCGCATCGGCCGTGGAAGTCGACTCGCCCGGACCCCAGCAGGTGCTGTTCGAGCACGTCCTCGTAGTACTCCCGCACCTGTGCGCCGGTCGCCCGCTCGTGGAGCCCCGCCTCCGGGCCGTCCGTCTGGATCTCTCCCTGGCCGAGCTGCGTCGACGCGACCCCGTAGAACAGGGACGCCTGGTGCAGTTGGACGAACGGGTAGGCGTCGTTCCAGTGACCACCCGGCGACGCTCGCCTGTCGACGACGGCGACGGTGGCGTCGCCGTGATCGATCAGAGCGTCGGTGAAGGCCAACCCGGCCGCACCGGCGCCGACGACCAGGTAGTCGACGTGCTCGGTCCTGCCCATCCCTCCACGCTACGTCGGCCGCCGCTTTCGTCAATGATCCGAGGAGAATCAGGGGTAGATTCCAAGTGAGCCCCTCTCGCACCTCGCAGAACCGGGAGCGGGCCGGCACGAAGGAGTGTCGCGTTGAACACAATCCGCCCGCCCGCGTGGGCATCGGCCCTACTCCTCTCTGTGGTGGCCGTCGGCTGCGGGCCCTCGGCCGCGGACCTTGCCGAAGTCGACTACGCCCCGTCGACCCTGGACGCATGGCCGGTGTCGACGCCCGCGCAGGAGGACCTCGACCCCGACCTCGTCGCGGAACTGTACTTCGAAGCCTCAACGCTCGCGACGATCCACAGCCTGCTGGTCTTCAAGAACGGCCACCTGGTGGCCGAGGACTATTTCAACGGTGGCGCGCCCGACCGTCAGCTCAACGTGCACTCGGTCGTCAAGAGCATCAACTCGGCGCTCGTGGGACTGGCGCTGGAACAGGGATGCCTCACAAGCCTCGACCAGACGATGATGGACTTCTTCCCCGAGTACTCGGACGACGTGAACGACCCCAGGAAGAACGACATCACCATCCGCGAGATGCTGCAGATGCGCGCCGGTTACCCGTGGGAGGAGGCCACGGCCGAGGGCACCGAGCTCCTGTTCAGCGGGTTCCACGAGTCGAACCTCGTCGACGTGCCGCTGGCCTACGATCCCGGAACCGACTCCGCCTACAGCAACCTGACGGCCCACCTCCTGGGCCTCATCGTGGCTCGTGCCTGCGACACCGATCTGCGCAGCTTCGCGGAAGTGAACCTGTTCTCTCCGCTCGGCATCACGCCGGGCTTCTGGCAGACCGACTGGGACGGCAACTACCTCGGCTACTCCGACATCGACCTGTCGTCGACGGATCTCGCCAAGTTCGGGCTGCTGTACCTCAACGAGGGTCGTCACGCAGGTGTCCAGATCGTGCCGGCCGAGTGGGTCGCGGACTCCCTGCAGATCTACTCCGAGGGAACGTGGACCGTGCGTGTGGGCGGCAACTGGAATGACAACGGGTACGGCTACCAGTGGTGGTCCATCCGGGCCGGCGATTACCGCTACAACCTGGCCTGGGGACACGGCGGCCAGCAGATCGCAATCATCGAGCCGCTGGACATGATGATCGTCGTCCTCGCCGATCCGCTCCACCTGCAGCACGGGAGCGAACCGTGGAAGACCGAGAAGGCGAACCTCAACCTCGTCGCCGACTTCGTCGCGTCGCTTCCCTGACCCGAACCTCCAGGCCGAGGAAGCGATAACCTGGAAGAGAGGACAGGAGCCAAAATGTCCGACGAGAACCGGACCCCATCCCTCCGGCCACTTCCGCTGGCGCTCGGGATGTTCACCGGCGCCGCGATCGGATTCGCGATCTGGATCACCACCGACACATTCGCGCTGTTTCCCGCCTTCCTCGGCATCGGCGTCGTGCTGGGCCTGGTGTTCTCCGGAGTCGGGGGACACAGGTCCCGATGAAGGTGGACTTCAAAGAAGGAACTCGACTCCTACCGCGCCAACCCGTCGGGCCCGCCCGACCTTCGCCCTCTTCGGGACATGGGTGACACCCGGGGAGTCCTCCGGGCTGATTGCGGCGCGCTATTCGATCCCTGCGGGCGCGCCCGCGGTTTCGGCGTCGACCCGGATCTGTTCGGCCGTGTCGGCGTCCTCCTCGAGGTCGTCGGCCGGGCGGCGCACGAACCAGGCGGCGACGGCGGCGACGAGGGCGAACCCCGCGGCCAGCAGGTACGCGTTGTGTGCACCCTCGACACCGGCCACCGAGATGTCGACCCCGGTGGCCTCGCCCTGGTGCACCGACACCGAGTAGACCGACACCAGAACCGCGACGCCCGTGGCACCGCCAACCTGCTGCAGCGTGTTGAGCGCTGCCGAGCCGTGGGAGTAGAGACGGCGTGGCAGCGAGCCGAGCGACGCGGAGAAGATCGGGGTGAAAGAGCACGCGAGCCCCACCGCGAGGACCATCTGCACCCCCATGAACGCCCAGATCGGGGTCTCGACGCCGAGCCGGCTGTAGGTGATGAGTGCAACGAGGATCGCGAGGGTCCCGGGGATCAGGATCGGGCGCGGGCCGACAGCGTCGTAGATCCGGCCGATGACCGGTCCCAGGAGGCCCATCGCGATCGAGCCCGGGAGCACGACGAGACCGGCCTGGACTGCGGCCACGCCGACGACGTCCTGCAGGAACAGCGGCAGGAGCGTGAGGCTACCGAACATCGCGAGGGCGACCATGGTCATGATCCCGACGGCAAGGGCGTAGTTCCGGGACTTGAACACGCGAAGGTCCAGAAGGGCGTTGTCGGTTCGGATGAGGACCATCTGCCGCCAGACGAACAGACCCAGTGTCACCAGGCCGATGGTCAGCGAAACGCCGCCCAGAGCGGCGCTGCTCGTCGCCGAGCCCTCGGAGCCGAACTGCGTGATGCCGAGGACAAGGCCGCCGAAGCCAAGAGCCGCCAGCGGCACGGACAGGAGATCGATGCGGGAGTGAGTGTTCTCGCCGAGGTTCGTGAGCCACCGGGCTCCGATAGCCAGAGCCACGAGCGCGATCGGCAACACGATACCGAAGATCCACCGCCAGCTCAGTGTGTCGAGGATGAGGCCCGCCATGGTGGGTCCGGTGGCGGGCGCGAGCGAGATGACCAGGCCGACGCGGCCCATCATGCGGCCGCGTGAGCGCGCGGGAACGACGTTCATGATCGTGGTCATGAGCAGTGGCATGAGCACCGCGGTACCCGACGCCTGCACGATGCGGCCGGCGAGCAGCACGGGGAACGCGGGCGCGACCAGAGCCAGGAGCGTTCCCGTGCTGAAGAGCGTCATGGCGGCGAGGAACATCTGCCGCGTTGTGAAGCGCTGGAGGAGGAAGCCGGTGACGGGGATGACCACCGCCATCGTCAGCATGAAGGCGCTGGTCAGCCACTGGCCGAGCTCCGGCGGGAGCCCGAGGTCCTCGTTGAGGTGAGGTATGGCGATGCCCATGGTCGTCTCGTTGAGGATGGCGACGAACGCGGCGATCAGCAGGAGCCAGATGACACGCATCCCGGCGGGATCGACGGCGCCGGATGTGGACTGACTACGGGGTGTCGGTTGATCCGATGGCGCGCTCATATGTCTCCTGGTGCGGTCGTGACGTGTGCGGGCCGGACATGGCCCGGATTCGGCTGGAACGATCCCCAGTCCACGAGGTTACCCGGAGGGGCGGCATGTCCCGCCCGCTGGGATCGGCGAATCCGAACTGGACGAGCCTACTCCGAAATTGTTGAAAGTCAAACTTGTTTGCAGGGGCCTAGCGAGGTGGGCTGGAGGCCACGGTGACCTCGACAGGGTTCACCCGCAGCGTCACGGTGACGCGCCGATTCAGCTCGTCACGGAGCATCGCGGCGAGATCCTCGGCCGGCGGGTGGGTGCCGGAGCCGGAGATCTCTACGCTCACGTCGTTGGATTCCACCTCGATGCTCTGTACGACGTAGTCCGAGTCCTCGCCCAACCATTCGCGGGCGACCTGCGCGGATGCCCTCACGTCGGTCTCGTTGGCGAGGATGCTCTCGCTGGTCAGCATGAGCGGCGCCAGGATGACGATCGCCAGCGCGACAAAGGGGGCGCCGGTGAGCAGCAGTTGGCGTCGTCGTTCACGGAGCGCGTAAGGGCGGGCGAAGCCCGTGAGGACGAACACCAACGACGCGGCGATGACGATGGCGACGAAGTTGGTGAGGAAGAGGAGGAGCGCACCGAGTGCATCGGACGTGCGGCCCCCGCTGAACGAGATGCCAACCACCGCGAGCGGAGGGACCAACGCGACAGCGATGGCGACACCCGCGATGCCGGACGACACCCTCTTGTTGACAGTGGCGAAGGCGCCCGCCGAGCCCGCGGCGAGCGCGATGAGCATGTCGATCGTCGTGGGCGTGACCCGCGATGTGATCTGGGTGTTGGACTCGAAGGCGATCGCGACGGGCGCCCAGCGCGCGAGGGCGAAGCTGAGCAGGATGCTGACGCTCGCACCGGCCCCGACCTGGAGGGCCGAGTGGATCGCTCGTCGTCCCCATCCGTTGACCAGCGCCCCGGCGAGCCCGACGATCGGTGTCATCAGGGGGGCGACGAGCATGGCGCCGATCACCACGGCCGTCGAGTCCGCCAGCACGGCGAAGGTCGCAATGGCGACCGACAACATCAACATGACCCACCACGTGGCCTGCTTGGTGAACAGTCCGGGTGATTCGAAGTACAGCGTGTCGGACAGGGCCGCCCGATCCGCCCGACCGATGTCGGAGATGCGGATCCAGTCCCAGAGGAGTTCACCCGTCGAGGCCCTCGCGGGGTCCAGTTCGGTCCTCCCCTGGGACCAGTGGACGCTCCACGCGAGAAGGACCAGCCCCAGGATCACGCCGATCGTCGAGGCGGACAGGATGAGGGCGTTGAGCAGGGAGGCAGGCACCAGGAAGCTGAGGACGCCGAGGCCCAAGGCGATAGCCCCGGTGGCGATTCCCTCCGTCGGATTGGCCTCGTGCCGACGGGCGATGGACGTCGCAATGAGAATCGCTCCCCGGATGCCGATGTAGGTCCCGACCAGGGCCACAAGGAGGGCCAAGGTCAGGCCCGCGCTACCGGCGACGGCGACGTAGACCAGGAAGGCGACGCTCGCGAGGCCGAGCAGACCCTTGAAGCCCGCGATCCACCGTCTCCCGCCGGCACCCAGGACGTGCCGACCGGTCGCCGTGTAGGCGAAGTCGATGATGGCCAGACCGCCGATGAGGAAGAGAACGATCCCGAGCACGAGGAAGTTGCTGATCTTTGGGGCGAGGATCAGGACCGACCCCGCGATGAGGAAGATCACTCCGCGGGTTGCGGCGGGGTTCGACAGAGCGCGGACGAGGCGCTTCAACTCCCACCGCATACCGGCCCCACCGGGTTGGCCAGGTTGAGCTATCGTGTCATCGGTCTCCATGGCGCTCCCTCACCCGGCCGCGAGGAACGACGCCTCGTCAGCTCCCGGTCCTGCAGAAACACCTTAGCGTCAGCGGCGCCTCCGCGGTGCGGGCGATGCCCCTACGGCCGGAGCCAGCCGAACGCCTTCTCCACGACGGCACGTGCACCCTCGCGGATGACCGGACCGTGCGCCACAACGACCTTGTCGAAGTCCCAGGCGAGAATCCGGTCCACAGACTCACGAGTGGCGGTGCGGTCGCGGAAGGAGAGCCGGATGTCCCGCGCGACGCCACCATCCGGGCCGGCGATCCCTCCCAGCCGCAGCGCGGCATTGAGCAGCGGCCTGTCAGGCTTCGGCGCATGGACCTGGAAGACATCCTCGAGCAGCAGCGTTCGCGACGGTCGGTGGAAGAACGCGACCTCGCGCAGCAGCCTGCTGCCGCCGATGAGTTCCTGGTCGAAGTCCGCCGCCCAGGCACCGGGAACCCGACCGTCGAGGACGCCTGTGAGCGGGAGGTCCTCCTCCTTCAACGTGACGGGCGTGATCGGGGAGGACCACAGCTCCGCCTCGGGGAACAGTACGTGCCACGCTTTGAGACGCCAGTAGTGCCGCGGGGTGGGGGACACGAGGTGGTGGATCGGGCCCATCTGCCTGATGCTCGTGAGCGTGTCGAAGGGCACCAGCACCGGGGACGAGATCCACACCGATCCGTCGCTCAGCTTGGCGAGCGCCATCCTTGTCGGGAAGTGGATCCCCATGTCGCGGGCCGGCGGCCCATCGGCCACGAAGAGATCTCCACCCAGATGTTCGAGCTTGGACATGCTCCCCAGGCTAGGGGCTCCAGCCGTCACCGGTGCGTTTCGGGCTCCTCCGACGCCGCCCGCCTGGCCGGCTCTCCTGCCCCCCTACCGGGTTCCGGCCTGCTGGCGCGCGCGTGCCGGCGAGAGCGCATTCTCCGGACTCATCGGTGCGGGGGGTGAGCCCCGCCTGCGTGTGATCGCCTTGTCGATCTC
>JAUHXZ010000083.1 GCA_030426725.1 Actinomycetes bacterium | reverse complement strand
ACCTTGACGACGGCGATGTCGGCGGCCCCGGCGTCCCGGACCCGGAGTGGATCTCCGGCGCGCCGGATGGACTCGTCGGCCGCGATCGCGACGCCCGGCCCGGAGGCGCGCAGGGCCGCGAGTTCCTGGACGGTGGCGCAGGGCTGCTCGGCGTACTCGAGCCCGAGGGGCCGCAGCGCCGTCAGGGCCCCGCGGGCCGTGTCGAGGTCCCAGCCCCCGTTGGCGTCCACCCTGAGGCGCGCGTCGGGGAGGGCGTCGCGGACGGCGGACACCCGCGCGACGTCGTCGGCGACGGAGTGTCCCGGCGCCGCCACCTTGACCTTGACCGTCCGGCAGCCGGACTCGACCGCTCGTGCCGCGGCCTCCCGGGGGGCGAGGGCGGGGACGATGCCGTTGACCTCGACCCGGTCGCGCACCGGCTCCGGGTAGCCCTGCCGTGCTGCCTCGAGCGCCGCCCGCAGCCAGGCGGCGGCCTCCTCGTCGCCGTATTCCGGGAAGGGGCTCCACTCGGCCCATCCGGCGGGTCCTTCGAACACGACCCCGCTGCGCCGGCTGATCCCCCGGAAGGGGACGCGGAGCGCGATGTCGTAGACGAAGGGGGTCATGCGGGCCAGGCCGCCAGGAGCAGGCCGGCGGCGATGGCGATCTCCGCGAAGCCGGTGGCCTGGATCACGGGGATGAGGTCCCGGCCGGTGGCACCGCCCAGCACGCGCCGGAGCGGATCGATGAGCAGCGCTGCGCCGACGAGCGCGATGAGGGCCCACCAGGACGTGAGCGCGGCGTAGCCGATCACGCAGATCACCGCGACCGTCGCGAGCGCGGCGTAGAACCAGCGGCTGCGCCGGTCACCGAGGCGTGCGGGCAGCGTCATCTTGCCGGACACCCGGTCTGTGGCGATGTCGCGCAGGTTGTTCGCGACGAGGATGGCGCTCGCCAGCACGCCCACCGCGGTGGCGGCGAGCCACAGGTGCGCCGGCGCGGACCCGGCGATGACATAGCCCGTCCCGACCGTGGCGACGAGGCCGAAGAAGACGAACACCATGACCTCGCCGAGGCCGAGGTAGCCGTAAGGACGGCTGCCGCCGGTGTAGTACCAGGCCGCGACGATGCACAGCGCGCCCACCGCGATGAGCCACCACTGCCCGCTCAGAGCGACGATCGTCAGCCCCACCACGCCCGCGACGCCGAACGATGCGAACGCGGCCACCTTGACGGATTTCGGGGATGCGGCGCCGGAGGCGACGAGCCGGGTAGGCCCCACGCGGCCGTCGTCGGTGCCGCGGATGCCGTCGGAGTAGTCGTTGGCGTAGTTGACGCCCACCTGCAGCGCGAGGGCGACGAGCAGGCACAGAACGGCGAGCCCCCAGCCGGTCTCGCCGATGGCGGCTGCGCCGGCGGCGCCCGCGAGGACGGGTGCGACGGCGGCGGGAAGGGTGCGAGGGCGGGCGCCGGCCACCCAGACGGAGAGCTTCTCATTCATGACCGGAGCAACTCTAGGAGCTTTTCGCGGTCGGGCTTGCCCCCGGCGGTGCGGGGGACGGCGTCGACGAGGAGCAGTTGCCTCGGCAGGGCGGCCGGGGGAAGCGCGGGACGGAGCCGGTCGCGCCACAGGTCAATGGCCCCGCGGGTGGCGACGAGCACGATCCGCGCACCCCATTCCGGGTCGTCGACGGCCAGCACCTCGGTGTCGGCGTCGATCGCCGCGACGGCCCGCCGGACGTCGGCGAGGTCGACGTTGACGCCGCCGGAGATGACGACGTCGTCGATCCGGCCGTCGATGACGAGCCGACCGTCCGCCCAGTGGCCACGGTCGCGGGTGACGACAGCGCCGTCGACGAGCGTGTCGGCGGTGAGATCCGGGGCGCCCAGATAGCCGTCGAAGAGTGTCGGTCCGGCGATCGAGATGCGCCCGGACTCCCCCAACCGCACCTCGACACCCGGCAGCGGGACCCCGTCCCAGACGACGCCGCCGCAGGTCTCGCTCGTGCCGTAGGTCTCGACGACCCGGATCCCGGCGTCGACGGCGCGGGTCCGGAGCCCGGGGTCGAGGGCCGCCCCGCCGACGAGGACCGCATCGAAGGCCGCGAGAGCGGCGGCCCGGCCAGGGTCGTCGAGGGCCCGGTACAGCTGGGTCGGCACGACCGAGACGGCGTTTCGCCCGGGGGCCGGGGCCAGGTCGGTCAGGGACGGGTCCGCCTGCCGGATGCCATCCCCCTCAAGGCCGCGGACGATGACCATGAGTCCGGCGACGTAGCGCGGCGACAGTGCGAGGTGCCACGTCGCGGTGAACCCGAGTCTGGTGTGGGCGGCGGAGGCGGCGGCGAGCAGCGCCTGGCGCGACAGCACGACGCGCTTGGCGGTCCCGGTGGTTCCGGAGGTGCCGACCACGGCGCACGCGGGCGGGGCCTCGCCGACGCCGTCGGCCAGCCACAGGCCCGCGCGGTCGTCGATGAGGCGGGTCATCCCGGCGATCCACTGGTCCACGCGGTCACCTTAGGGCACCCGTCGTGTACAGGTAGGATGGGCGTATGGCCCGAGTTCTGCTGATCATCGCGATCGTGATGCTCACCGTGTACTGCGTCGTCGAGGTCGCGCAGGCGCGGGGGTACCGCGTGCGCCTGATGCCACGGTGGCTGTGGGCCTTCGCTGTGATCTGCCTACCCGTCGTGGGGCCGGTTTCCTGGCTGATGCTCGGACGCCCGGTCAAGTCTCATCCCCCGATCGACCGCGGACCTAGCGCGCCTGACGACGACGAGGACTTCCTCCGCGGCTTGCGCTGAGCGCCGAGAGGCGCAATGAGCCCGGCCGGGGGGCGTGTGCGCCCGGCACCTGTAGGAAAGAGGAGAACCGCATGGGCGGAGTGGACATGGTGGGCGCGTGGCTCAAGGAGTGCGCGATGGAGTTCTCGGCCAACGCCGAGGACCTGGATGCGCTGGATCGCCAGCTCGGCGACGGTGACCACGGCACGAACATGCTGCGCGGCACCGAGACCGCACGTCTCATCGATCTGGGCCAGGCCGACTCCGCCTCCACCGCCCTTCGCCGGGTGGGAATGGCTCTGGTCGGCACCGTCGGCGGCGCCTCCGGCCCGCTCTTCGGCACGCTGTTCCTGCGCACCGGCGCAGCCTGGCCCAGCCCGGTGAGCACAGCCGGGGTTGCCCGCGCCGTCCGGGCCGGGCTCGACGGAGTGGTTCAGCGCGGTCGTGCTGAGGCCGGCGACAAGACGATGGTGGACGCGCTGCTGCCGGCGGTGCAGTCGATGGAGGCGTCGGCCGCCGCGGGCGAGGACCTCTCAGTGGCGCTGCCGAAGGCCGCCGAGGCGGCCGAGCGGGGGCGCGACGCCACCCGCGACATGGTCGCCAAGCGCGGGCGGGCCGCTCTGAAGGCCGACACGTCGGTCGGCGTCATCGACCCGGGCGCCGTGTCGGTGGCCATCATCCTGCGGACGGCCGCGAACCACATCCGCTGACCCACGGCCGATACGCTGTGCCGCGTGAGCTTCGACGCACCCCGTAAAGCAGTCATCCTGGCCCGCGGACTCGGGTCCCGCATGCGCCGAGAGGCCGAGGGTGTCTCACTGAGCGCCGACCAGGCGTCAGCTGCGGACGTCGGGGTGAAGGCCATGATCTCCGTCGGACGTCCCTTCCTCGACCACGTCATCTCCGCGCTGGCCGACGCCGGGTTCTCCGAGGTGTGCCTGGTGATCGGGCCGGAGCACGGCATGATCCGCGACTACTACGACACCGTCGGCACGACGCGGGTGACGATCAGCTATGCCGTGCAGCACGAGCCCCTCGGCACGGCCGACGCCCTGCTCGCGGCGGAGGAGTTCGCCGGCGACGACCGCGTCCTGGTCATCAACTCCGACAACTACTACCCCGCCGACGCGTTGCGCCTGCTCGCCGGGGTCCCCGGCTCGGCACTCGTCGGCTTCGACCGCGCCGCGCTCGTGGAGCGGTCGAACATCCCCGAGGACCGCATCGCAGCGTTCGCACTGGCCACCGCCGACGCCGACGGCAACCTGGCCGAACTCGTCGAGAAGCCCGACGCCGCGACCGTCGAGCGGCTGGGCGACGACGCGGTCATCTCGATGAACTGTTGGCTGTGCTCACCGGCGATCTTCCCCGCCGCCCGCGCCATCCCGACGTCGGCGCGTGGCGAGTACGAGCTTCCCGACGCCGTCCGGCGCGCCATTGCCGACGGCGACGACTACCGGGTGGTGCGCGCCGAGGCGGGTGTCCTCGACATGTCGAACCGTGGCGACATCGCGTCGGTCGTGGCCGCGCTGGGCGACCGCGAGGCCCTGCTGTGACCTGGTTCGTCCCCGGCCGCCTGGAGGTGCTGGGCAAGCACACCGACTACGCGGGTGGCCGGTCCCTTCTGGCCGCCGTCGACCGCGGGGTCACCGTCGACCTCACCGACGGCGACTCCGGCATCGCAGTGTCCTCCACGGCGCTGCCGGGCGTACTGCGCCTCGACGCCGGGACGGCCCCGGATCTGCCGCCCGGGCATTGGGGGCACTACGTGCAGTCGGTCCTGGACCGTCTGCGGCTCAATTTCGGCGACCTGCGCCCGGCGCGGATCACCGTCGACTCCACCCTGCCGCTGGCCTCGGGGATGAGTTCGTCGTCGGCGCTGGTCGTCGGGACGGCGTTGGCGCTCATCGACCACAACGGCCTGCGGGAGCGCGACGCCTGGCGCGCGAACATATCGACCGACATCGACCTGGCCGAGTATCTGGCGACGATGGAGAACGGGCTGACGTTCGGCACACTCGAGGGGCGCCGCGGGGTAGGGACGTTCGGCGGCTCCGAGGACCACACCGGCATGCTGTGCTGCCGCGAGGGGATGCTGACCGAGTTCACCTTCTGCCCGATCGTGGAGCGCGAGTCGGTGCCGATGCCGGCGGGCTTCTCCTTCGTCGTCGCGGTGTCGGGTGTCCTGGCCGAGAAGACGGGCTCGGCCCTCGCGGCCTACAACGAGGCCTCCGCGCTGGCCCGCGAACTCGTCGACGACTGGAACTCGGCAACCGGACGGATGGACGCGACGCTCGCCGACGCGATGGCGAGCAGCGAGGACGCCCTGCTGGGCCTGGAGGCGGTCGCGGCGGGCGACGACTGGCTCGCCGACCGGCTCACGGCCTTTGTCACCGAGTCGGAGACGGTGATCCCGCGGGCGATCCGCGCCCTGCGCGACGGGGACGTCGCCGCATTCGGGGAGGCGGCCGAACTGTCCCACCGGACCGCCGACGAGGTCCTCGGGAATCAGATCCCGGAGACGAACCGGCTGCAGGCGCTGGCCAGGCAACTAGGCGCCCCGGCCTCGTCGGGCTTCGGAGCCGGCTTCGGCGGATCGGTGTGGGCACTCCTCCCCTCCGACGACGCCGACGCGTTCGCCGCCGACTGGCTGGACCGCTATCTGTGGGAGTTCCCCGACGCGGCGCCCCGTGCCTCCACGCTCGTCACCCGGCCGGGTCCCGCCGCCCACCGCTACTGACGGGGTCAGTCAATGTGCATGTCCTCGTAGCTGCGCGGGTCCTCGACGGGCTCGAGGTGACCGATCACGCGGAGTTCGGCGTACTCCTCGTGGATGAGGTCGATGAGGTCCTCCATCGCGTCGTGCCCACGCTGCACGGTCCAGGCCCCCGGTACGAGCATGTGGAACTCCATGAATGCCCTCGCGCCGGAGACCCGGGTGCGCATGGCGTGGAAGGTGATCTCGTCCGAGGTGTTCTCGTCGAGGATGGCGCGAAGCCGCGCGTTGTCCTCCTTCGGCAGCGACTCGTCCATCAGGCCCGAGGTCGACTCGGAGACCAGCCTCCAGCCGGTCCACAGAATGTTGACCCCCACCAACAGCGCGACGACGGGATCCAGCCAGTTCCAGCCGGTGAGCCCCACGAGGATGACGCCGATGACGACGCCACCCGAGGTGATGAGGTCGGTGAACAGGTGGTGCGCGTCGGCGCGCAGCGTGATCGAGTTGTGCTCCCGGCCGGCGCGCATCAGCACCACCGCGACGCCACCGTTCACCAGGGCCGCGACGACCGAGATGACCAGGCCGACGCCGATCTCCTCGAGCGGCCTCGGGAAGATGAGGCGCTGGATGGCGAACACCACGATGGCGGCGGCCGCGACGAAGATCATCACGCCCTCGATGGCCGACGAGAAGTACTCAGCCTTGGAATGACCGAAGTTGTGGTTCTTGTCGGCCGGCCGTGCGGCGATACGGAGCGCGAAGAGTGCGACGACGGCCGCGATCAGGTTGACGACCGACTCGGCGGCGTCGGACAGCAGGCCGACGGACCCCGTCACCCACCACGCGGTGGTCTTGAGGGCGATGGTCACGACCGCCGCCGCGATCGACAGCCAGGCGAACTTCGTCAGGTCGACGCGGGTCTGAGGCATGCGCCCAAGCGTGCCCGGACCGGCCCCGTTGCTCAAATCGGTCACCGTGAGAGCAGGTTCACCAGGGGCTCGCCCGCGATGAGCGCCGCGATGTTGGTCTCCATGAGGTGGTCGGCGCGCTGCGGGCGCCCGCTGGCCACGTGGGGTGTGAGGAGCACGTTGGGCTCGTCCCACAGCGGCGACGACTCGGGCAGGGGCTCGGGCTCGGTGACGTCGAGAGCGGCCGCGGCGACGTGGCCGGACCTCAGGGCATCGAGCAGCGCGTCGGGATCGACGGTGGTGCCACGGCCCACGTTGACCACGAGCGCGGACGGCTTCAGCTGTGCGAGGCGCTCGGCGTTGAGGGCGGCGTGAGTCGATTCCTCCCTGGGCAGCAGCATGATGAGCACGTCGGTGCCGGCAAGTACGTCGGGCAGGTGCTTCTGATCGAAGACGTCGAATCCGTGCCGGGGGCCGGTGGATCGCGCGATGCCGGTCACCCAGGCGCCCATGGCGCGCAGCAGCGGCGCGAGCCGGGCGGCGATGGATCCGAATCCCCAGATCGTCACCTGCGCCCCGTCGAGCGTGATGATGCGGCCGTCGTCGCCGCGCTCCGCCGTCGCGCCGCCGAGCCTGGCGTCCCAGGTGTGCTGGCTCTGTTCCCGCAGTGCGAGGGGGAGCATGCGCACCAGGGCGAGCGTCAGGGCCAGCGCGTGCTCGGTCACGGGCCCGTCGTGCAGCCCGACGCCGCTGGCGAGCTTGACGTCGGGGGCGAATCCGGCGGCGCGGATCGTGTCCGGGCCGGCCATCAGGCCCTGGACGAGCCGGAGCCCGGTCATGCGGCGTGCGGCGTCCTCGAGCACCCGCATCGGCTGGTCCCATGCGACGAGGACCTCCGCGTCGAGGTGTTCGTCGGGGACCGGGCTGTGCGCGGGGACCACGACGATCTCCGCGTCGTCGATCCGCGGGAGCTTGCCGACGTACGCGTCGGGGATCACGATCTTCATCGTTTCGGTGCACCTCCAAGGCCTGACGTTCCAGCATCCCACACCACCGGTGGCCCCGGCGGAAGTGACTCGGTACCCTGCATAGGTGCTGACGATGCAAGACGCCCTCCGCCGCCTGTCCGACTACTGGACCTCGAAGGGCTGCCTCACGTGGCAGCCGTTCAACTCCGAGGTCGGTGCGGGAACGATGAACCCGGCCACGGTGCTGCGCGTTCTCGGGCCCGAGCCGTGGGACGTCGCCTACGTCGAGCCGTCGGTGCGGCCCGACGACTCGCGCTACGGCGAGAACCCGAACCGTCTGCAGATGCACACCCAGTTCCAGGTGATCCTCAAGCCGGAGCCGGGCGACCCGCAGGAGCTGTACCTGGGCTCGCTCGAGGCGCTGGGCATCGACCTCGCCAAGCACGACGTGCGGTTCGTCGAGGACAACTGGCAGCAGCCCGCCATCGGCGCGTGGGGGCTCGGCTGGGAGGTGTGGCTCGACGGCATGGAGATCACACAGTTCACCTACTTCCAGCAGGTGGGCGGCCAGAACCTCGACCCGATCCCGGTGGAGCTCACCTACGGCGTCGAGCGGATCCTCATGGCCCAGCAGGGTGTGACGCACTTCAAGGACATCGTCTACTCCATCGCCAGCGACGGGCGCCCCGTCACGTACGGCGAGGCATTCGGCCAGCAGGAGTACGAGATGAGCCGCTACTACCTCGACGACGCGGATGTCGAGGCCAACCGCCGACTCTATGAGACGTATGTCGCCGAGGCCACCCGAATGGTGGAGAACCGTCTGCCGGTTCCGGCGCACAGCTACATCCTCAAGTCGAGCCACGCGTTCAACGTGCTCGACGCCCGTGGAGCGATCTCGACCACCGAGCGCGCGAAGGCCTTCGCGACGATGCGCCGCCTCATGCGCGACACCGCCGCCCTGTGGATCGAGCGCCGCGAGGAGCTGGGCTTCCCGCTGCTGCGCGAGGCGCCCGCCGTCGAGGCCACTCCCGTCGAGGAGCCGGACCGCGCCGCCCTGGGCTCCGAGCCCCGCACGCTGGCGTTCGAGATCGGCGTCGAGGAACTCCCCCCGCACGTCGTTCCGCAGACCATCGAAGCCGTCCGCGAGGCCCTAACCTCCGCACTGGCGGGCACCCGGCTGGCGCATGGGGCCGTCTCCGTCGACGGCACGCCCCGCCGCATCGTGGCGGTCGTCGAGGCCGTCGCGGCCAGCGAGCCCGACGCCGAGCAGCTGCGCAAGGGCCCGAAGTGGGCCGCCGCGTTCGACGCGGACGGGAACCCCACCAAGCCGCTCCAGGGCTTCATGCGCGGCCAGGGCGTCGAACTGTCGCAGGTGGTCAAGGCCGAGTTCGGCGGGCAGGAGCATGCTGCCGTTGCCCAGACGCTGACCGGCCGTCACGTGCTCGACGTGGCCGGCAAGGCCATCGCCGACATCGTGTCCGGGCTGCGCGCCGAGAAGAACATGCGCTGGAACGACGCATCGCTGTCGTTCTCCCGCGCGATCCGCTGGCTGGTGGCCCTCTGGGGCGACGCGGTCGTGCCGGTGACCGTCTCCGGACTCACGGCGGGCCGCCGCACCTACCTGCAGCGGCCGGTGGCCGGGCAGGAGTCCGGCGTGCGCGCAGACGGGGCCCGCGTCGGGTGGGTCGAGGTCGGCTCGGCCGACGAGCTGACGTCGACGATCGCCGACGGCGCCATCACCCTGTCCTCGGCCGAGCGCCGCGCCTCCGTCGTCACGCAGGCCGAGGCCTTGGCCGCCGGCGTGGGCGGCACGGTCGACGTCGAAGCCGACGCGGCCGTCGTCGACGAGATCACCAACCTCGTCGAGGATCCGCGCGGCGTGCTGGGCGGTTTCGACGAGCGCTACCTCGACCTGCCCGCGAGGATCCTCACCACCGTCATGCGCAAGCACCAGCGCTACCTGCCGGTCTACCGTGACGGGCAGCTCGCCCCGCACTTCGTCACGATGGCCAACGGCCTGTGCGACGACGCGACGGTCCGCGCCGGCAACGAGTCGGTCATCCGCGCCCGCTACGAGGACGCCCTGTTCTTCTGGAACGCCGACCTCGAGGCCGACTCCGTCGAGACGTTCGTGCCCGGGCTGGACAACCTGACCTTCGAGGACCGGCTCGGCTCGGTGGGCATGCGTGCCCGCCGCATCGCCGACGTCGCCGACCGTCTGGCGCACCGCATCGGCCTCACGGGCGACGGCCGGGTGACGCTCACGCGCGCCGGCCAGCTCGCGAAGTTCGACCTGGCCACACAGATGGTGGTGGAGATGAGCTCGCTGGCCGGGTTCATCGCCCGCGAGTACGCCGTCCGGAAGGGCGAGACACAGGCAGTGGCCGATGCCCTGTTCGAGATGGAGCAGCCGCACACCTCCGCCGACCCGGTGCCCGCCACGACGCCCGGCGCCCTGCTGGCCCTCGGCGACCGGTTCGACCTGCTCGCCGCGATGTTCGCGCTGGGCGCCAAGCCCACCGGTTCGTCCGACCCGTTCGGCCTGCGCCGAGCCGCCCTGGGCGTCGTGCGGATCCTGCGCGAGTCCGCCGGTACGCCGCTTGAGTCGTTGACCATCCGCGCCGGTCTCGAGGACGCCGTCGCCCGGCTCGCCGAGCAGGGCGTGGCCGTCGCCGACGACGCGGTGGACGCCGCTCTGGAGTTCACCATCGGCCGGTTCGCGCAGCTGCTCCGTGACGAGGGCACGTCCGCCGATCTGGTGGCCGCGATCCTCCCCGCCGCCGATGCCCCCGGCCGCGCCTCCCGTCTCCTGGCGGAACTGGTGGCGGTCCAGGACGACGAGCGGCTCCGCGGCCTGGTGGCGACGCTGGTGCGCGTCTCGCGCATCCTCCCCGCCGAGGCGACCGCCGGTTACGACGCGGCCCTGCTCACCGAGGACGCCGAGGTCGCCCTGCGGGAGGCCTTCGAGGCCGTGCCCGCCGGCACGGCGGGTCAGCCGGTCGAGAGCATCCTGGGTGCTACCACCGGCGTCGTGGAGGCCGCCGAGCGGTTCTTCACCGACATCCTGGTCAACGCCGAGGATGACGCCGTCCGCGCCGCCCGCCAGGGCCTTCTGGCATCGCTGCTCACCGTGGCCCCGGGCGACATCGACTGGAAGGCCCTCGACATCGCCCTCGGCTGACGCTCCCCCGTGACCGGGGCAGAGTCCTGCCCTGGTCACAGGTACTTGGCCATGCGCTGGGGTGCGTGGACTTCGGGTTTGCCGGTGTCGGGGTGGAACGTGATCCGCCACTGGTCCGCCCCGGGTTCGAATCG
>JAUHXZ010000144.1 GCA_030426725.1 Actinomycetes bacterium | reverse complement strand
ATCTCCGCGATCCACTCCGGCGCGAAGGGGGAGGTGCAGTTGGGGGGAGTGGGGTAGTCCTTCAGGACCTCGAGCCGCTCCCCGATGGCGACGGCGCGCTCCCGGAGGCCCGGGGTGGTGATGCCGATCTGGGCGAGGCAGGTGTTCATCTGCCACTGGAGCCGCTCGTGCGCGTCGCGCATCTCCGCCTCGATGGTGTCCAGCAGGCCCGGCAGGTCCAGGCCGTCGGGGGACTTGACGACACGGTCGGCCGTGAGGGCCCACCCTGCGCTGGCGACGACGGGGTCCGGATCCTCCAACCACGCCACCCGCAGCTCCTCAGAGTGCTTGCCCTTCATCACGACGTAGCCCACCAGCCAGTCGTGCACCTTCGGGGTCCGGGCGTCGCGGAGCATGGCGTCCAGCTCGTCGGCGGTGAACAGCTTGGGGCGGCAGATCAGCAGGGCCACCAGACGCGGGGCCGATTCGCCCGTCGCCCACAGCTCGCGGGCCAGGTCGTGATTGGTCTTCGTGGCCTTCGCGACGGCCCGCAGCTTGGTCAGGTTCACCGCGTGGTCGTCACCGTGCCGCAGGTTGACGGCGAGGATCTTCGGGTCCTCGAGGGCGGCGAGGTCAGCCGTCACCGTCGCCACGGTCGGGGTGGTCGTCGTCCTAGCCAAGGCGGCCTCCAGTCGGTCGGGTGGACCCAGAGACCCAGCCTATGCGGCCCCGGGGAGGGCGAAGCGGCATAGGCTTGATGAATGAGGATCGTCGTCATCGGTGGCAGCGGCCACATCGGAAGCTTCCTCGTCCCCCGCCTCGTTCGCGCCGGGCACGAAGTGATCAGCATGAGTCGCGGCGAGCGCAAGCCCTACGTCGCGGACCCCGCCTGGAAGGACGTCCAGACCGTCGTCGCGGACCGCGAGGCCCAGGAGCACGACGGCACGTTCCCCGGTCACGTCGCGTGGTTCGGCGCGGATGTCGTCGTAGACCTCATCTGCTTCGACCACCGGTCGGCCGAGATGCTCGTCGACCGGCTGCGCGGCGACACCGCCCATTACGTGTTCTGCGGCTCGATCTGGCGGCACGGCCCCGTCGAGCGCATGCCGCTGACGGAGGACTCCGACACCCCAGCCGTCGGCGAGTACGGCATCGAGAAGGCCGACATCACGCACACGCTCAAGAACGAGACGGCCGCCGGGGGGCTGGTGACCACCTCGCTGCACCCGGGCCACATCGTCGGACCCGGCTGGCACCCCATCGGCCCGCTCGGCAACCTCGACCCCGGCGTGTGGCGCACCCTGTCGGCGGGCGAGCCCCTCGCCGTCCCCGGTCTCGGCGCGGAGTTCCTCCACCACGTGCACGCCGACGACGTCGCGCAGGCATTCGAGAAGGCGGTCGAGCACCGCGACGCCGCCGCGGGCGAGGACTTCGACATCGTGGCCCCGACGGCGCTCAACGTGCGAGGCCTGGCGCGGATCGCGGCGTCGTGGTTCGGCAAGGAGGCCGATCTTCGCTTCGTGAGCTGGGATGAGTTCCGCCGCACCACGTCCGAGGGCGCCGCGGACGCCAGTTGGGAGCACCTCGTGCGCAGCCAGTACGCGCGCATCGACAAGGCGCGCCGCGTGCTCGGCTATGCGCCGCGATACCAGCCGGAGGAGGCGATCCTTGAGGCGGTGCGCTGGCTGATCGACAACGGCAGACTCGACGTGCCGTCGCCGCTGGTGGGGGCCGGGGCATGACGGCCGGCTACCTCGTCGGCGTCACCGGGGCCACCGGCCACATCGGGCGGGCCGTCGCCGACCACCTCGCCGACGACGGGGTCCCGACCCGGCTCATCGTGCGCGACCCCACCCGGGCCCCCGCCGGGTTCGCGGACGTCGAGCGTGCGGAGTTCGGCGAGGAGGCCGTTGACGCCCTGCGCGGCGTCGACGTGCTGTTCATGGTGTCTGCCGCGGAGAACGAGCACCGGCGCGCCCAGCACGCGGCCTTCGTCGATGCGGCGGCAGCGGCGGGCGTGGGGCACATCGTCTACACGTCGTTCCTGGGTGCCGCAGCGGACGCGACCTTCACGCTGGCGCGGGACCACTGGGCCACCGAGCAGCACGTCCGGGCATCGGGCATGGCCTGGACCTTCCTCCGCGACTCCCTCTACCTCGACGTGCTGCCGCTGTTCGCCGGCGACGACGG
>JAUHXZ010000082.1 GCA_030426725.1 Actinomycetes bacterium | reverse complement strand
AGCGACGCGCCGGGGAACTCGCGTTCCTTGCGAGTTCCACCATCCCCACCACCGGCATCAAGGGCACCGACGCCAACATCAAGGGCGTCATGCACGCTCTGCGGGTCGCGCTCGACCGGGCCGGCCGGTCGATGCACGACCTGGAGCTGATCCGTATCAACGAGGCCGCCCCGGTCATCGGTGACGTCGCGATGGAGACCATCACCGAGACGATCATCACCGAGTCGACCATGATCGGCCACAACCCGGCCACGCCGGGCGGGCTGGGGATCGGGGTCGGACTCACCATCTCGATCGACGACCTGGCGTCGTCGACGACGCACGAGCCCGTCATCGTGGTGGCCGACAGCCGTCACCAGTACGACGACATCGCCCGGCGGATCAACCACGAGGCCGACCGGCTCACCATCACGGGGGCGGTTCTCCAGTCCGACGACGGCAACCTCGTGCACAACCGGCTGCACAACAAGATCCCGATCGTCGACGAGGTCGCCTTCATCGACAAGGTGCCGCTGGGCATGCTCGCGGCCATCGAGGTGGCTGAGGTCGGCCGGATCGTGGAGACCCTGTCCAACCCGTTCGGGCTGGCCACGCTCTTCGGGCTGGACGCCGACGACACGAAGCAGGTCGTCCCCCTGGCGCGGTCGCTGGTGGGCAACCGGTCGGCCGTCGTGATCAAGACGCCCAAGGGCGACGTCAAGGAGCGGCGCATCCCGGCCGGCACGCTGACCTTCCGCGGTGAGAACCGCAACGTGGAGGTCGACGTCGACCGCGGCTCCGAGGCCATCATGTCCAGCGCGGGTCAGATCCGCGCCGTCGAGGACATCGTGGGCGAACCGGGCACCAACGTCGGCGGCATGATGGAGAAGGTCCGCGTGACCATGGGTCAGCTCACCGGCATCGCCCCGCGCGACATCCGGATCACCGACCTGCTGGCCGTCGACACCCAGGTGCCGCAGCAGGTGGCCGGGGGCATCGCCCAGGAGTTCTCCATGGAGGCCGCGGTCGGGATCGCGGTCATGGTGAAGACCGACCGGCTGCAGATGCAGCGCATCGCCGCCAACATGACCGCCGAACTGAACATCCCCGTCGAGGTCGGCGGTGTCGAGGCCGACATGGCCATCCGCGGGGCACTCACCACGCCGGGAACCGCGGCCCCGATCGCCATCCTCGACGTCGGCGCCGGATCCACCGATGCGTCGGTGATGCACGCCGACGGCACGGGCACGTCCATCCACCTGGCGGGCGCCGGCAACATGGTGACCCTCATGATCCAGTCCGAGCTCGGTCTGGAGTCCTGGGACGCCGCCGAGGACATCAAGCGTCACCCGCTCGCGCGCGTAGAGACGGTTTTCAACATCCGCCACGAGGACGGCACGGTCCAGTTCTTCGACGAGCCCCTGCCGCCCCAGGCCTACGCCCGGGTCGTCGTGATCAAGCCCGAGGGCATGGTCCCCCTTGACCTCGACCTGCCGATGGAGACCATCCGTCAGGTGCGCATCAAGGCCAAGGAACAGGTCTTCGTCACCAACGCCATCCGTGCGCTGCGCAAGGTGAGCCCCACCGACAACGTCCGCGACATCGACTTCGTCGTGCTCGTCGGCGGCTCGGCGCTCGACTTCGAGATCCCGCAGCTCGTCACCCGTGCACTGGCCGAGTACCGCGTCGTCGCGGGCCGGGCCAACATCCGGGGCACCGAGGGGCCCCGCAACGCCGTCGCCACGGGCCTGGCGCTGAGCTGGGCGTCCGAAGGAGGCGGACGGTGATCGACGGCCCCCCGAGCATCCTGCTGCACGTCAACAGCTCCGTGACCGACGCCCAGCTCACCGATCTCCTCCTCGGCATCGAGGAGGAGGGGGTGCCAGTGGACGTGTCGCACCACGACCACCTCAACCCCCTGGTCCTGGCGCACGACGCCGCGGTCACTTCGCGGCTCGGCGTCGGCGTCGGCATCTCGCTCGGCTACGCGGTCATCACCACGGAGAAGCTCCACGAGGACCGCCCCTACATCGCACGCCACTTCGCCGGCGGAGGCGCCGGGGACCGCACCGTCGGCTCCAACGCGGCCCGCCTCGTCAAACGCATCCCGCTCAGGGACTACCCCACCGGCACCTAGGAAAGGAACCCCCGCTATGCAAGCGCTCGGCACGATCGAGGTCGTGGGCCTCGTCGCCGGCATCGAAGCCGCCGACGTGGCCTGCAAGGCCGCCAATGTCGAGCTCGTCGGTTACGAGCTCGCCAAGGGTGGCGGCTACGTCACCGTCAAGGTCCTCGGCAACGTCGGCGCGGTCAAGGCCGCCGTCGACGCGGCGGCAGACGCCGCCTCCCGGATCACCCGCGTGGTCAGCAAACTGGTCATCCCGCGCCCCGCGGACCAGATCGCCGCGCTGGTGGCCAACAGCACCACCGTCGGCTACACACCCCCGAAGCCCGCGGCGAAGCCGAAGGCGAAGCCTGCCCCGGCCGCCAAGGAAGCGCCGGCCAAGGAGGAGCCGGCCCCGGCGGCCGAGGAGAAGCCCACTGAGACCCCCGCCGAGGCACCCGCCGCGGCGAAGGCGGATTCGCCCGCCAAAACCACCACCAGGAGGAAGCAAGCATGAGTCAAGCGCTCGGTCTCGTCGAGACCAAGGGACTCGTCGGGGCCATCGAGGCCGCCGACGCGATGACCAAGTCGGCCAACGTCGAACTGCTCGGCAGCGAGAAGATCGGCTCCGGCCTCGTGACCGTGATGGTGCGCGGTGACGTCGGCGCGGTCAAGGCCGCCGTCGACGCCGGCTCGGCCGCCGCCGCCAAGGTCGGCGAGCTCGTCAGCCAGCACGTCATCCCGCGCCCCCACGGCGACGTCGAGAAGCTCCTGCCGAAGGCCTGAGCAATGACCGAAGCCCAGATGATCTCCGAGATCGCCGAGCGGGTGGTCGCCAAGCTGTACGAGGCGGACCCGCAACGCGTGATCGTCGGCATCTCCAACCGGCACGTGCACCTCTGCGACGCCGACTTCCGGACCCTCTTCGGCTACGACGAACCGACGGTGCGCACCATGGTGCGCCAGCGCGGCGAGTTCGCCGCGGAGGAGACGGTGACGCTGCACGGGCCGCGCGGGACGATGGAGCGGGTGCGCGTCATGGGGCCGAACCGTCCTGCCACGCAGGTCGAGCTCAGCCGCACAGACACCCGCGCGCTCGGCGTCAAGGCCCCCATGGCCCAGTCGGGTCACCTCGACGACGCCGCACCGATCGAGATCTCAGGGCCCGCCGGCCGGGTGTCCTGTGAGCACGCGGCCATCGTGGCCGGCCGTCACATCCATATGGGCCCGGCCGACGCGGCCGCCCTCGGCCTCGCCGACCAGGACCGGGTCAGCGTGCTGTTCGAGGGCGAGCGCGGCGGCCGGCTCGACCACTTCCTCATCCGCGTCAAGGACTCCTACCTCGCCGAGCTGCACCTCGACACCGACGAAGGCAACGCCGTCGGCGCCAAGACCGGCGACCACGTCCGGATCCTCAAGGACTGAACCGCATGCATTCACTCCCCAGCCGCAGGCTCCACCGCTTCGCGGAGCTCGTCCGCACCGGCGACGTCATCGCCGGCACCGGTGAGCTGCGCCTCGGCGTCGACCTGGGCACGGCCAACATCGTGTTGAGCGTCGTCGACGGCTCTGACGAGCCCGTGGCCGGGGCGTGGCGGTCCGCGACCGTCGTCCGCGACGGCGTCGTCGTCGACTGGCTCGGCGCCGTCCGGATCGTCGGCGAGCTGAAGGCGGACCTCGAGCGGCGCCTCGGCAGTCGGTTCGACCGGGCCGCCGTGACGATCCCGCCGGGCATCGACGCGGGCACCACGAAGGTGTTCGGCAACGTGGTCGAGTCCTGTGGGCTGCAGGCCGAGGAGATCGTCGACGAACCCGTCGCCGCCGCGACCGCCCTGGGGGTCCGCGACGGCACGGTCATCGACGTCGGCCACGGCACCACAGGCATCTCGCTGCTTCACGACGGTGAGATCGGGTTCTCGGTCGACGAGGCCACCGGCGGCCACCACATGACGTTAGTGATCGCCGGGGCGCTCGGGATGGCCTACGACGACGCCGAGGCGTTCAAGCGCGACGCCGCCAACGCCGACATGGTCTTCGGACTCATCAGGCCGACGCTGGAGAAGATGGCCACCATCGCCCTGAGCGCCCTCGAGGGCACCGACGACCCCGGGACCATCCACCTCGTGGGCGGCTCCAGCTCGTTCCCCCGCGCCGTCGACGTGTTCGCCGAGGTGCTCGGCCACCCCGTGGTCCGGCCCTACGAACCTCTCTTCCCCACCCCCCTCGGAGCAGCTATGCGGAGGATCCCATGACTGAAGCCGAGCTCCGCGAACTCATCCGCCAGGTCATCGCCGACCTCACCCGTTCCGACGCCTCGGAGTCGCCCCGCTCGACCGCGCTGGTGTTGTTCAGCGGTGCGCTGCTCGGCTTCGAGGCCGCCGTCGAGTCGCTCGGCCGGCTGAGCGCCGACGTCGACCTTGACTGGACCCAGACCCATTCGGCGAGCCGCATCCTCGACCAGTCGGTCATCGAGGCGATCGGCATGACGCCCGCGTCGCAGTCGCTGGTCGCCAGCCACGACCTGCTCATCGTCCCGACGCTCACGGTGAACCTCGCGTCGAAGGTCGCCAACGGCATCGGGGACTGTCTCGCCTCCAACGTGATGGCCGAGTTCATCATGAGCGCCAAGCCCGTCGTCATGGCCACCAACGCCGTGTGCCCCGACAGCCCGGACAAGCAGAGCTGGTTCCCCGACATGCCCGCCGGCTACAAGGACATGCTGCGGCGCAACCTCGCAGCGTTGCGGTCCTTCGGCGTGCGGTTGTCCGACGCAGGAAAGCTCGACCGTGCCGTGCTGCGCTCCATCGGCACCGCGCGGCCCGCCCCCGCCGTGGTGACCGAGAAGGTCGTCACCGAGGCCACCGTCGCCGTCCACCCCGACGGCTCCGTCATCCACCTCAAGCCCCGCGCCATCGTCACCGACCTGGCCCGCGAGGCCGCCGCCCGGCGCGGCATCACACTCCGGGAAGGATCCTGACATGTATCTGGCCAAGGTGGTCGGCACCGTCGTGTCGACGAGCAAGGACGAACGGCTCGTCGGCTTCAAGCTCCTCCTGACCCGCCGCATCGACAACGCGGGCGCCGCGAACGGCCAGCCCGAGGTGTGCGTCGACACCGTCGGCGCCGGCTCCGGCGAGACGGTCATCGTCACGAAGGGCTCCTCGGCCCGCTTCGCGGCGGACCGGCAGGGCGCACCCCTCGACGCCACCATCGTGGGCATCGTCGACTCCGTCGAGATCGACCAGGAGTAGCCCGAACATGCCAGCCATCTACACCCGCACCGGCGACAAGGGCGACACCGCCCTGTTCGGCGGATCCCGCGTGGCGAAGCAGAGCCTCAGAGTCGAGGCCTACGGCTCCGTCGACGAGGCGAACGCGGCCATCGGCGAGGCCAAGGCGCTGCTGAACGACGGCTGCCCGTGGCGCGACCGCGTCCACGAGATCCAGCACCGGCTGTTCGTGCTCGCCGCCGAGCTCGCCAGCGACGCCCACGGCGCGGCGAAGCTCGGCGGCAACATCGACACGGACGACATCGAGGTGCTGGAACACCTCATCGACGACTGCCTCGCGATCTCGGGGCCGCAGCGGTTCTTCGTCGTCCCGGGCCGCGACCCCAGGTCCGCGGCGTTCCACTCGGCCCGCACCGTCGTGCGGAGGGCGGAGCGCCGGACCCTGACGCTCGCGGAGACCGAGCCCGTACGGCCGCTGCTGATCAAGTACCTCAACCGGTTGTCCGACGCCGTGTACGCGCTGGCGCGGCTGACCGAGACGTGGGCGGACCACGCCCGCATCGAGCGGATCGTCCGCGACGCGGTCACCCGCGCACTCAGCGCCTCCCCCGCGGAGCCGCTCGACGCCGACGAGTGCCTGCGGCGTTCGAAGGCCCTTGCCGAGGCCGCCGAGCGACGGGCACGCGAGCTGGGCGTGCCGATCGTCGCCGCCGTCGTCGATGACGCAGGGCATCCCCTCGTCCTGCACAGGATGAAGGGCTCGCTGCTCGCGTCGATCGACATCGCGGGGAACAAGGCCTGGAGCGCCGCCGCTTTCCGGATGTCGACGGCTCAGCTCGGCGAGCTGGCCGCCGACGGCGGGCCCCTCCCGGGCATCGCGGACGGCAACGACGGCCGGGTCGTGCTCTTCGGCGGCGGAGTGCCGCTGTTCGAGGGGACGCGGCTCATCGGAGGCTTCGGGGTCTCCGGCGGGACAGTTGAACAGGACATCGACATCGTGCGTCATGCACTGGTTGAAGTGATGGGAGAACAATCATGAAGATGGATCCGGCGCGACTCGAGGCGGCCATCCGTCGAGTGCTGGCACAGTTGCCGGGCGACGCCGACTCGACCGGCGACGGCGTGTTCGCGAGCATGGACGACGCCGTCCACGCCGCCGCGAAGGCCTACCGCGAGTACCTGACCTGTTCCATGGCCGACCGGCGCCGCTACGTCGCGGCCATCCGCGAGGTCATGCTCCGCCCGGAGAACCTCGACCACATGTCGGTCGCCGCCGTGCAGCAGACGGGCATGGGCGACGTCGCCCACAAGTACCTCAAGAACAAGGCGGCCGCTGAGCTGACCCCGGGCGTCGAGGACCTCATCACTGATGCCTTCTCGGGCGACGAGGGCCTCACCACGGTCGAGTACTCGGCGTTCGGCGTCATCGGCGCGATCACCCCCACGACGAACCCCACCGAGACGATCACGTGCAACTCCATCGGGATGCTGGCCGCAGGCAACGCCGTCGTGTTCAGCCCCCACCCGCGGGCCCGGGACCTGTCGGTGTGGCAGGTTCGCCAGATCAACCGCGCGCTGCGCGAGGCCGGTGCACCCGACAACCTCGTCGTCACGGTGGCGGAGCCCTCCATCGACAACACCAACGCGATGATCGCGCACGACGACGTGCGGATGATCGTCGCGACGGGCGGCCCGGGCATCGTCAGGACCGTGCTGTCGTCGGGCAAGAAGGCCATCGGCGCGGGCGCGGGGAACCCGCCGGTCGTCGTCGACGAGACCGCCGACATCGCGAAGGCCGCCAAGTGCATCGTGGACGGCGCATCGTTCGACAACAACCTTCCCTGCACGTCGGAGAAGGAGATCGTCGCCGTCGACGCCATCGCGGACCTCCTGAAGTTCAACATGGTCAAGAGCGGGGCCTACGAGCTCAACGCCGACGAGCGCGCCCGGGTCGAGGGCGTCATCCTGAATGAGAAGGGCCGGCCGCAGACCGACTGGATCGGCAAGCCCGCCTCCGCGATCCTCGAGGCCATCGGCGTCGAGCCGCCGGCCGGGGTTCGGCTGCTGCTGTGCGAGGCCGGGGCCGACCACCCGTTCGTGGTCCACGAGCTGATGATGCCGGTCATCGGCCTGGTCCGGGTGCCCGACGTCGACGCGGCCATCGAGCTCGCCGTCGAGCTCGAGCACGGCAACCGTCACACCGCGATCATGCACTCGCAGAACGTGTCGAACCTCACGAGGATGGGTCGCATGATCCAGACGACGATCTTCGTGAAGAACGGCTCCTCGTTCAACGGCATCGGCATCGGCGGCGAGGGCTACTGCACCTTCACGATCGCGGGCCCCACCGGGGAGGGCCTGACACGGGCGCGGGATTTCGCGCGGGTCCGGCGCTGCGTCCTGGTCGGCGACCTGAACGTGCGCTGACGATGCGCCCTGTGAGGATCGCGGTCACCGGCGCCGCCGGGCAGATCGGCTACTCCCTGGTCTACCGGCTGGCGGCCGGGGACGCCTTCCCGGGCAGGCGTATCGAGCTTCGCCTGCTCGACGTCGCTCAGGCGCTGCCCGTGCTGGACGGCGTCGCGATGGAACTGGACGACTGTGCCTCTCCCCTGCTGGCGGGCATCGAGGTGGGCGATGATCCGTGGCGCATCTTCGACGGGGTGGACGTGGCTCTGCTCGTGGGGGCGTCGCCGCGCAGGGCGGGTATGGAGCGCTCGGACCTGTTGGCGGTCAACGGCGGCATCTTCGCCGCGCAGGGCAAGGCCCTGACCGCGGCATCGTCGGACCTACGCGTCGTGGTGACGGGCAACCCGGCCAACACCAACGCCTACATCGCGATGCGCAACGCCGACGGGGTGCCGCCGGAACGCTTCACGGCCCTGACACGGCTGGACCACGACCGGGCCAGGTCGCTGCTGGCCCGGCACGTGCGGCGGCCGGTGAGCGACGTGACCCGGATGACGATCTGGGGGAACCACTCGGCCACGCAGTATCCGGATGTCTACAACGCGAGGATCGGGGGCCGGCCGGCGATCGACTGGGTCGGGGACGCCTGGGTGAACTTCGACTACCTCCCCGCCGTCGCCAGGCGCGGTGCCGCCATCATCGCGGCCCGCGGCAGGTCGAGTGCCGCTTCGGCGGCCAACGCCACCATCGAGCACGTCCGCGACTGGTTCGCGGGAACTCCGGACGGGGACTGGACGTCGATGGCCGTGGCGAGCCAAGGAGTATACGGCATTCCCGACGGCCTGATCTGCTCGCTGCCCGTCACCGCCCGTGAGGGAGCGTGGGAAGTGGTCGAGGGACTGGCCGTGAATGCCTTTTCGCGCACCAAAATCGACGCCTCTGTCAGGGAGCTGCAGGCCGAGATCGAGTCGTTGAGACACCTGCGACTAGGGGTGATGTAGCACCCGCCCACTCCTTCGCCTCCGACCCCGCGATCCTGTCCTTTCGTCGGCTCCGGATGACCCCCGGTCCGTGCTATACAGGCTGTGCGCAGGCTTCCGGGGGGCGAGTTCCATCGCGATGACCGGTTCATCGCGGGGCCCCTGTACCTACAGCAGTTCTGCGCAGGGGAGGGAACATGGCTCGGGGCTACCATCTCGGCGTCGAGATCGGGGCGAGTCAGGTAAGCGCCGCCACCGTGCGGCCGGGCGACGACACCAGCACGGGCGCGAGCGTGCTCATGCTCGGGCAGCGCGGGCCGCAGATGCCCGCCGTCGCGTTCGTGACGGCCGACGGCGCGGTCCAGGTGGGCGACGAGGCGCGGCTCAGCGGCGTTGCGCACCCGGAGCGCCTGGTGACCGAGTTCACCAACAGCATCGGCGACGAGGTGCCCCTGTCCGTCGAGGGAAGCTTCGTCCGCCCTGAGGAACTGCTGACGGCCACGCTCCGGGAGGTGGTCGACGTCGCGACGCGACGCGAGGGTGCGGCCCCCGAGGGCGTGACCCTGGTCTGCCCTGCCGCCTGGGGCCCCCACCGCCGTCGTGTCGTGTCGGACAACCTGGCAGAGGCGGGTCTGCCCGGGATCCGTCTCGTGCCCACCCTCGCTGCTGCAGCGATCGAACATGACGCGGTCCAGCCCCTTGATGTCGGCGAAACCCTGGCCGTCCACGCGATGGGCGGAACCTCCTACCAGTGCGCAGTCTTCCGCAAGGAGGAGGGGACGCTGGCGATGGTCGGGGAACCCCACACCCTCGACGACGTGGGTGGCACCGACATCGACGATGTCGTGCTCCAGCACGCCCTCGGCGCCGCCGGGATCGATCCGACGTCCCTGGACGACACGCCGGAGGTCCATGCAGCCCTGCGGAACCTGCGCGGCGAATGCGTGGCCGCGAAGGAGGCCCTCTCGTTCGACGCACAGGCCACCATCCCGGTCATGGTGCCGGGACACACGACCGCGGTCCGACTCACTCGTTCGGAATTCGAGACCCTGGCGGGGGATCTGGTCGACAGGACCGTCGACTGTCTGGACAGTGCGATCGAGGCGGCGGGCCTCACCCCGGCGACCATCGGTGCGATCCTGCTCACGGGCGGCGCCAGCCGAATGCCCCTGGTGGCCCAACGGCTCTCGGAGACCTTCGATCTGCCCATCATGGTCGACGATGACCCCGCCGCTGCGGCCGCTCTCGGAGCGGCGCGCATGTCGCTGGCTGAGGAGTGGGCCACCGCTCCGCTGATCCCGGTGCCGGTCTCGGCCCTCGACGGGACGCGGGGCGACGAGGCCGAGGAGGACGATGGAGTCCCCGCGCTGGTCCCCCCACGCACGAGGCCGGCCTGGCTCCGGGTGGGCTGGCTGGTCGGCCTCACGTCCCTGGCCATCGGCGGGACGGTCGTGCTCGCCAGTGCGGTCACCGGGCATCTCGATGAGCTCGCGGGCGCGCCTGCCGCTCTGCTTGGCGATTCGGCCCAAGGCGTCTCCCCCGTGACCGCCAATCCGTGGGAGCCACCGCTGTTCGGGCCGACGCCCGCCCCTGCATGGACGTCCATGGCGCCGTCGGCCAGTCCCTCGACCCCGCCCGGTGCCGGGGCGACGCCGGCCGCCGCGGATGAGTCCCGGTACACGATCTCCGCACCCCGCCCCGTGGACTTCTTCGAGGCGTCGGCCGAACAGCAACGAAGCGATGCGGCAGCTGAGTCGACGGGCACCACCACGTCCACCTCGACGCGGAGCACCAGCACATCCCCCGCCCGATCGACCAATCCCATCACGCCCACGACGACGTCGCCGAGTTCATCGCGACCGAACGCGACGACGCCCACCACCACGACGACCGCGCCGGCACCCACCACCACAGCACCGGCACCCACCACCACAGCACCCGCTCCCACCACCACAGCACCGGCACCCACCACCACAGCACCGGCACCCACCACCACAGCACCGGCACCCACCACCACAGCACCGGCACCCACCACCACAGCA
>JAUHXZ010000008.1 GCA_030426725.1 Actinomycetes bacterium | reverse complement strand
GCGGTCGGGGCGTCGGGACGGGCGAGGAGATCCTCGACGGCGTTCACCACGTCGTGCTCGATGCTCAGATCGGTGATCCTCACGCAGTCCGAGTCGCCGCGGGTCGCATCGTCGAAGCCGGCCAGGCGTTCCTGGCTGGTGCGGATCGTCAGGCGGTTGCCGAGGAACGCGATCCGGCGGTGGCCGTGCGCGCGAAGGTGGCCGACCGCGTCGCGGATCCCGCCCCGGTTGTCCACCGTCACGACGTCGCAGGCCACATCGTCAACCGCCCGGTCGACGAACACCACCGGCCAGCCGCGCTCAACCTCGCGGGCGAGCAGGCCGTGCTCCTCTCGGATCGTGGAAATGAGCAGTCCGTCGATTCGGCGGCCCAGGAAGGCCTGAAGCGTCTCCAGTTCGATCGCGGGGTCGTCCTCGGTGCTGGCGGCGAGTGTCATGAGACCGGCTCTCTTCGCCACCCGCTCGACCCCGCCGTGGACCTGGCTGTCGAAGCTGTTGCCGACACTCGCCAACAGCAGCCCGATCGCCCGAGTAGCGCCACCGAGCCGGCGCAGCTCCGAGGCCTGCTGATGGAGGACGTAGCCCAGTTCGGCCGCGACCGCCCGAACGCGCTCCGCGGTCTCCGGCGCCACGTTGGGCTCGCCGTTCATCACGCGGGAGACGGTCTTGATCGCGACGCCGGCCGTCGCGGCGACATCGCGCATCGTCGGCCGGGTGTTGGGCATGGCCACATGGTGCCACACCCGTGTCGCGGATCAGGGGATGCGCTTCGTCCACTCCTCGGAGGAGAACTTGGTGTCCACCAGTTGCCGTGCGGCCGTCAGCTCCACCTCGGAGTAGTCGCGGCGGGTGGCGGCGTAGCGTCCCTCGAAGTGGGCCAGGAACGCGTCTATGATCTGGTCGCGCGGCAGCTGCGTCTGCGACCGCAACGGGTCGACCCGCTTGTTGGCCGACTTCGTGCCCTTGTCCGAGAGCTTCTCCCGGCCGATGCGCAGCACCTCGAGCATCTTGTCCGCATCGATGTCGTAGGCCATCGTCACGTGGTGCACGACGACGCCGCCGGTGACGCGTCGCTGCGCGGCGCCTGCGATCTTGCCCTTGTCGGAGGCGATGTCGTTGAGGGGGACGTAGCGGGCGTTGACGCCCATCTCGGCCAGCGCGCCCATGACCCACTGGTCGAGGAACTCGTAGGATCGCTCGAAGCTCAGCCCCTCCACCAGCGACACCGGCACCACCAGGGAGTAGGTGACGCAGTTGCCGGGCTCCATGAACATGGCGCCGCCGCCGGTGATGCGCCTGACCACGTTGATGCCGTGCTTCGCGCGGCCCTCGTCATCGATCTCATTGCGGTAGGACTGGAAGGAGCCGATGACCACCAGCGGCTGGTCCCACTCCCAGATGCGCAGGCTGGGGTTGATCTCCCCGCGCGCGAGTTCGGCGGCGATGACCTCGTCGAGCGCCACGTGCATCCGCGGATCCATCGACACGGGGCCGATGACGTCGAACGTGTGGTCGCTCCAGTCCGTGGCGTGGCCAAGCGCTCGGCGCACCGCGATGCCGACGGCCTCCGGGGTGAAGCCGATCATCGTCGCCGACGAATCGAGGCGCGAGGCGATGGCGCCGGCGAGCTCGGCCACCGACGACGTGTCCGGCATGCCGGTCAGGGCGCCGTTGATGTCGTCGAGGGCCTCGTCGGGCTCGAGGAAGAAATCGCCGGAGACGGCTACCCGGGCGAGGCGCCCGTCGGTGGATTCGACGTCGACGGCCACGAGCTTGCCGCCGGGAACCTTGTATTCACCACGCATGACCCAGACCCTATCCGACCCCGTCACCGGGCCAGCAGCGTCTGCCCGAGGATCGCGGCCGACGTGACCGCCAGCAGCGCGGCGAACCCGAGCCCGAGCTGGCGGGCGGGGAGGCGTCGTCCGAGGCGGCCCCCGAAGATCGCGCCCACCGCCGCCGCGGCGCTGAACCAGCCGACGAGCGACCAGTCGACCTGCGCCGACGCGCCCAGCCGTGTCGCCAGCGCGACCAGCGAGTTGAGCACGATGACCAGCAGCGACGTCGCGACGGCGTGCTGCATTGTGAAGCCGAGAGCGATGACCAGCGCGGGGACGACGGCGAACCCGCCGCCGACGCCGAAGAAACCGGTCAGCAGTCCTACGGCGGTGGCGGTCGCGGCCACGATCGCGAGTTGCCGCCAGTTCACCCGCAGCGGCCCGAACTCCACCATTGGGGGAATCTCCCGGGGGGCGGCGGTTGACGGGCGGAGGAACTTCCTCGCCATCACGGCCGCCACGACGAGCAGGAGCACGGCGAACATCGCCATGAGGATGTCGCCCGGGACCTGCAGCGACAGCAGCGAGCCGACCACGGCGCCAACCGCGCCGAGGACCGCGAACGCGACCCCCTCGCCGGACTTCACGAGGCCCGCCCTCCAGTGGCCGACGATCCCGGCCGTGGCCGTGATGCTGACGACCATGAGCGAGCCCGCCATGGCGGACTCGGGAGACTGTCCCGCCAGGTACACCAGGACGGGCACCGTGATGATGGCTCCGCCGCCGCCCAGCGCGCCCATGACGAGGCCCACCAGGACGGCCAGCGGCACCAGCCACCACGTCATCGGCGTCCCGCGACCTCGGTGGACACGGGGTAGCCCGCCTGCATCCAGGCCATCGTCCCGCCACGGACGGAAGTCGCCGCGATTCCCACCACGGCGAGAGCGCGCGCACCCGTCAGCGACCGGCGGCCGGAGCGGCAGATGACGTAGACGGGGCGATCCCGCGGCACCTCGCCCACCCGGGAGGGCAGCTCCCCGAGCGGGATGAGGACCGCCGATGGGACGTGCCCCTCGGCGTACTCGGAGGGTTCCCGGACATCGAGCACGTAGGCGCCGTCACTCCAGGCGGCGTGCAGATCGGCGACGCCGCACTCGGGCACGTCGGCGCCGCTCATCAGGCGTTCACCATCGGAAGGCCGTTGCGCTCCGCGTTGCGGAAGTGGTCGTCGATGGCGACCGCGTTGCGTCCGGCCGCTGCCAGGATCGACGTGGCGATCGACGATCGGTACCCGCTCAGGCAGTGCACCCACAGCTCCCCCTCGGGCGCCTCGTCGATGCGCTTGAAGAGGTCGTGCAGCGGAATGTTGACCGCACCCTCGATGTGCGACTCGGCATACTCGTTCGCGCGCCGGACGTCGAGGATCTGCACGGTGCGGTGGTGGCGCACCTGGCTGAGGTCACCGAAGTCGCCGCGCTGCAGGGTGGCGGGGGTGTCGGTCCAGTCCTCAGGACCGCCGGTGGAGCTGGCGGGGATATGGTCGATGCCGATTCGGACCAGTTCGCGCTGGGCCTCGGCGACCTGCTCCCGCGTCTCGCCGAGCAGCGTGATCGGCGTGCCCCAGGGGATCATCCATCCGATGTAGGTGGCGATCTGCCCGTCGAGGCCGAAGTTGAAGCTCCCGGGGACGTGGCCGGCGGCGTAGGCGATGCGGTTGCGCAGGTCGACGACCCACTCGCCCTGCTCGAGGCGCGCCCGGATCTCCGCCTTGTCCGCGCGGGTGGGCTCGCTCAGGTCCGGGGCGACGGGGCCGGCGGAGTTCGACGGCGCCATGTGGGCGTAGTAGGCGGGGTAGACGTCGAGGCCGGCCAGGATCTCCTCGATCCATTCGGACTCGTCCTTGGTCAGCACCGGATTGACCCGCTTCTCGCGACCGATGGTCGATTCGTCGCCCTCGGTTTGGGTGGCGGCGCAGAAGCTGCCGAAACCGTGGGTCGGCATGATCTCCGTGCCGTCGGGGAGTTCGCTGGCGAGCCGGTGTGCGGAGTTGTACTGGTGCCTGACCAGTTCGTGGGTGTGCTCCGCGCCGAGGAGGTCGGGACGGCCGGTGGCGCCGAAGAGCAGCGAGCCGCCGCTGAAGACCGCCTGGCCGCGGGCGTCGTCATCGTCCGCGGTCGGGTCGAACAGGACGTAGGACAGGTGGGTGAAGGTGTGGCCGGGGGTGGCCAGCGCCTTGACCGACATCGTTGGGCTGATCTCGACCACCTGGGTGTCGATGATCGGGGTGCGCTCGAACGACACCTCGTCCGCGGCGTTGACGTAGTAGGCGGCGCCGCGCTCCTGCGCGAGGGCGAAGCCGCCCGTGACGTAGTCGTTGTGGATGTGGGTCTCGAAGACCGCGGCCAGGGTGACGTCCTCGGCGTCGAGGAGCCTCGTCACCCGGTCGATGTCGCGCTGCGGATCGATGACGAACGCGTACTCGCCGTCGTGGACGAGGTAGCTCCGGTCGCCGAGCGTCGGGGTCTCGATGGTGATGATCTTTGCCACTGGGTACTCCTTCGTGTCTCAACCAGAATATACCCCAGGGGGTATAGCATGTCGAGTCTGCGCGAAGGGTGTGGTAAGGGTGTGGTGGTGTGCGGGCTCCCCCGGCGAGTGTCGGGCGCCGGCCCGGTCAGCGGGCCTGGATCAGCTCCACGATCTGGGTCGGCGTCGGCACGCGACCGTAGGAGACGACCTCGCCGTCGACGACCAGCCCGGGCGTCGACATGATGCCGTAGCTCATGATGTCGGGGTAGTCGGTTACCTTGATGATCTCCGCCTCCGCGCCCATGCGGCTCAGGGCCTCGCGGACGTTCTTCTCGAGGTTGATGCAGTTCTTGCAGCCGGAGCCGAGCACCTTGATCTGCATGGTGTGTCCTTTCGGGTGGGTCAGGCGAACAGGTTGATCAGCAGGCCGATGAGCATGATGGCGACACCGACCGAGCCGAAGTAGAGGGCGAGCAGGCGGGGCTTGAGCACCTGCTTGAGGAGGATGAACTCGGGCAGGGAGAGCGCGACGGTGCCCATCATGAACGACATGACGGTGCCCAGCGCCATGCCCTTGGTCCAGAGCGCCTCGGCGATGGGGACGACGCTCGCCGCGTTGGCGTAGAGGGGGATGCCGGCGGCGGTGGCCAACGGCACCGCGAACGGGTTGTCGGGGCCCGCGTACTGCGCGAAGAAGTCCGTCGGCACCCAGCCGTGGATGAAGGCGCCGACGCCGACGCCGACGAGGATCCACGGCCATACGCGGCCCACGATGTCGTGGGTCTCCTCGCGCGCGGCCTCGACGCGCTCGTGGAGCGTGGGGCGGTGGCCGTCGGCCTGGAGTGACGCCACGGGCGTCTTGAATACGAAGTCGGCGACGAGGTGATCGAGGTTCATCCTGCTGAACATGAAGCCGATCGCGATCGACACGGTCAGCCCCAGCGCGACGTAGAGCACCGTGTTCGCCACCCCGAACGTGTCGGCGAGCAGCACCACGGCCACCTCGTTGACCAGGGGCGACGCGATGAGGAACGTGAGTGTCACCGAGAGCGGGATGCCCGCTCCGACGAAGCCGATGAACAGCGGAATGGAACTGCACGAGCAGAACGGGGTGATCGCGCCGAAGACCGCGGCCATGACCAGCGAACCCCACAGCGGGCGGCCGGCGAGGAACTCGCGGACCTTCTCGGGGCGCAGCGTCGTGCGCACCAGGCCGATGGCGAAGATCATGCCGACGAGCAGCAGGAAGATCTTCGACGTGTCGTAGAGGAAGAAGTGGATCGATCCGGCGACCCGTTGGGTCAGGTCGAGGCCGAGGAGCCGGGTGAACAGGGCGTCCCACAGCACCTCGTTGAGCGCGTAGAGGGCGCCCCAGATGACGGCGGCCGCGGCGAGGGCGGCGGTGAGCCGTCCGGTCGAGCGAGGGGTCGTGACCGTGGACATGTCAGCTTCTCCCCAGTTCGCCGGGGAGGGCGGCGCGGACCAGGTCGGCTGCGCCGTCGGTGAGCGTGTAGTCGATCCAGCGTCCGCGGCGCGTGCCTTCGACGAGGCCTGCCTCGCGCAGCACCTTGAGGTGGTAGCTGAGCAGGTTGGGGGCGACGTCGACCTGGGTCTGGAGGTCGCAGACGCACTGCTTGCGGGTCGTCAGTTGCGCCAGGATGCGCCAGCGGACGGGGTCCGCGACTGCCTGGAGGACCGCGAGTGAGCGGTCCGGGCTCAGCGACAGTTCAATCACGCTTGAATCAAGCATGCTTGAAGTATAGACCGACCCCGGCGCGCGGAGTCGCCGGGGTCGATGAAGCGTCGCGCTGGGCGTGGGGCCGGGATGAGCCTGACACGCGGTTCGATGCAACGGCATGAGCCTGAGTCATGTCCGGCGGCGCGAAAGGGGCCACTTCGGCCGGATTTCTGCGTTGAGCCTCGGCTCAGGCTCAACGTGTGCTTACGAGCCGCGTGTCAGGCTCACGGCCGGGGTCGCAGCGGGAGGGTCAGGGCAGCGAGCGCGTCCCGTGGACGTCCTCCCAGTCAGAGACGAATGCCTCGACGGCGTCCTCGATCATCGGCGCCGACAGCGCCTGACGGAGGAGCTTCGGCGACAGGGTCACGGCGTGCGCGCCCGACTCCAGCGCGTGCGAGACCTGCGAGATGTTCTTGAAGCTGGCGGCCATGATCTTGCTGGGCGCCTCGAAGCGGTCGATGAAGCTCGCCAGGGCGCTCAGCGTGCCGCGGGTGTCGATGTCCAGGCTCTGCATCCGGTTGTAGTACGGGGCCAGGTAGTCGACGCCGGTCGCGATCGCCAGGAAGCCCTGCGTCTTCGAGTAGATCGCGGTGGCGGTGACCTTGACGCCCTCCTCCTTGAGCGTGCGCATCGCCTTGATGCCCGCCTCGGTGGTGGGGACCTTCGGGTAGACATTGGCGTCGATCTGGTCGAGCAGGCGGTGCGCCTCGTCGATCATGCCCTGCGCGTCCTTCGCGAGCACCTGGACGTGGAGGGTGCGGTTGGGGCCGATGATGGAGCGGATCCGCTTGAGGTGGGCGTAGAAATCGATCTGGCCCTCCTTCTTGAGGATCGACGGATTCGTGGTGACGCCGGTGACCGGGTAGATGGGCGTGAGGCGCTCGATGTCGTCGAGGTTGGCGGTGTCGAACAGGATGTCCATGGGAGCCTTTCGCGGTGCAGGGAGGGAGTGGGTCCCAGGCCTATTCCAGCACTGGTCGGACCATCAGGGGAGTGGGGCCGGGTTATCCGGGCAGACGCTCAGCGCGGCGGGGCGCCCCGCGGGGGCGGGGCCGGGTAAGTCCTCCCGGCGCGTCTCAGGCGTCGGGTGCCGTGGCCGGGTCCTCGACGACGGCGAGGAAGATCGGCCAGCGCGTGCGCGTGTCGAGCACGCGCATGATGTACGGGCGGTCGACCCGGAGTTCGGCGTCGGACAACGGTGCGCTCGTGCCGACGGCGCCCTCGGTCAGCACGGCGCCGACGGTGCCCTTCGGGCTCACCGTCAGCGTCACCTGCTGAGCGAGCTGGTCGAGGGTTCCGCCGTCGATGATCCCGCCGAGATCCGTCAGATCGATTCCGGCCTCGCGAACGGGGCCGAGCAGGTCCCACACCTGCTGCTGGTCCGACTGTGGCATGACGACCGACACCCGCAGCTCCGTCGACGCGTCGAGTCGGTCGGCCACGGCCGTGAGGTCGTCCGCGGTCAGATCGGCCGGAGCGGCGCCCGCGGCGGGAAGGATGACGTCCATGGCGAGGACCTCGTCGTAGCGGAGCCGGACGGCGGACCACCGGTTGGTCTCTGCGTAGGCGGCCGGGACGATCTCCGACATGCCGGGGACCTCGAGGGTGGCTCCGCCGGTGGGTGTGAACGGCACAGGCAACTCGGTGCCGAACGGGGTGAACCATCGGGCGGCGAACAGCACGGCGTCCTGCAGTACCAGCTTCAGGTTCTCGGTCACCTCGATCGCCGACTTCTCGATGAGCCCGGCGGTGTTGGTGCGGGCCCACTCGTCGAGTACGGCCTTGGCGTCACCGCGACCGACGCGTTCGACGCCCGAGTCGTAGAACCTTGCCAGCCGGTCCAGATAGCCCTGCTGAACCGGGGCGTCGTCGATCACCACCACCTGGGAGGCCTGGTGGACGACGATCTCCTCGGGAGGGTCCTGCTTGTCGATCGACGCCGGCAGCGACTCGTAGGGGGAGAGGGCCTGGCGCAGCGCGGCGACGGCGGCCGACCTGGCGTCCCCCTCGAGTCCAGTGGCCGCGGTCAGCGACGCCTCGCTGGCCCCCCGCGCTCCCTCGCCGAGCATCAGGATGGCGGACGCGAGGGAGCTGGGCCCGAGGACCCGGTTTCCCGTCCGTCCCCCGAGAAGCGTCCAGGCAAGGCCCTCCGTCAGGAAGGCCACGTCCGCGGCACCGGCGGTGTCCAGCGGAAACTCCTCGGGTGGCTGGGTTCCCCTGAGCTCCTCGGGCTCCGCGGATGCGCACGAGGCGAGCGGGGCGCCAAGCACGGCGAGTCCGGCGGCGGTGAGGACGAGACGGCGGGTCGGCATGGGGGCCTCCTTCGGGCCCAGCCTAGGCCGACGTCGAGCCTCAGCCATGTCTCGACGTCCCAAATCCGCGCTGGAACGTTGAGATCCGTCGCGGCCCCGCCGCAGGCTCGTCGAGGGGTCACCGCCCGCGTGTCAGGCTCGTCGCGGGGGCGGATCGTGAGCATATGCTCAGCCTCCCCTTTGAAGGGCATCGAAGGCGATTCGAAGGGCTTACGGTGGGCTCACCGAAACCACTTCGAAGCTGAAAGTGATGGACCCGACAGTGACTGTCGAACGCGCCGAGCGAGAGCACGAGATCATGTCTCGCCTCACCGACGACGGCGCGTTGTCGGTTTCGTCGCTCGCGACCCAGTTCGGCGTCTCCGAGGTGACCATCCGCGGTGATCTGCGCCTCCTCGAACAGCGCGGCCTCCTTGTGCGGACCCGTGGAGGGGCGCGCCCCGCCACGTCCAAGTCCATCCTGCAGCGCGAACGCCTCAACACCGACGCGAAGCACCGGATCGCGGCCGCGGCGGCGGCGATGGTGCGCGACGAGGACTCCGTCATGATCGAGGCCGGCACCACCACCGCCATGCTGGTCCGCCAGCTCACCGGGCGCTCGGGGGTGCAGATCGTCACCAACTCGGCGCTGGCGTTCACCACCGCGCGGGGCAACCCGACCCTGTCGGTCATCCTCACCGGGGGAGTGTTCCGCGCCGAGTCGGAGTCCTTCGTCGGCCCGCTCGCCGAGCGGGCCATCGCCGACTTCAACACCCGGCTCGCCTTCCTCGGCACCGACGGCTTCTCCGTCGAGCGGGGCCTCACCACCCGGTTCGTCGAGGGCGGCCAGGTGGCCTCACGCATGGCGGAGCGGGCCGAGGAGACATGGCTGCTGGCCGACTCGTCGAAGTTCGCCCAGGCCGGCTTCGTCTCCTTCCTGCCGTTGGCGGGAATCACCGGAATCATCACCGACGGCGGTCTCCCCGAGGGCGCGGCCGGAGAACTGCGCGAGCACACCAGGGTGCTCGTCGTCTGAACCACGAAGAAGATCCAACCCAAAGAAGGACAGCCAATGGCAACCGTCGTAGTCATGCCGCAGCTCGGCAACAGTGTCGAGTCGTGCCTGATCGTGTCGTGGCAGGTGAAGGTGGGCGACGAGATCGCCGAGAACGCCATCGTCTGCGAGGTCGAGACCGACAAGGCGTCGATGGAGGTGCCGGCCAGCGCCGGTGGCACCGTCCTCGCGCTCCTCTGGGACGAGGGCGACGACGTCCCCGTCAAGGAACCGCTGCTGGTCGTCGGCGCCGCGGGCGAGGACCCGAAGCCCGCGCTGGACGCCGCCGGCTGGGCCGGCAAGGACGGCGCGGGTGAGGCCCCCGCCACCGAGGCCCCCGCGGAGGACCAGCCCGCCGAGGCGCAGGCCGAGGCCGCGCAGCCCGTCGAGCGCAGTGCCGCCACCGGCGCGTCGAGCCCCCGCGCCCGCAACCTCGCCGCCGCCAACTCGCTGCCCATGGATGCCGTCGCGGAGGGCTCCGGCCCCGGCGGCCGCGTCATCGAGCGCGACGTCAAGGAGGCCCTCACTTCGGCCACCGGCGCCGCTGCCCGCGCAGGCGCCCACGGCTCCGGGGCGCAGGGCACCGGCATCGGCGGCCGCGTCACCACCGGCGACCTGGCCGCGGCCCCCGCCGCCGAACAGCCCGCCACCGCGGCGCCGAAGACCGCCGTCGACGCGGACTTCCCCGGCCCTTCCGAGTCCACGCAGCTCAAGGGCATCCGCAAGGTCATCTCCGAGCGGATGATGCATTCGCTGGCCAGTTCCGCGCAGCTGACCTACACCGCCACCGCGAAGGCACAGGGCCTGCTCGACCTGCGCAAGAAGCTGAAGAACTCCGATCCGGCGCTCGGCATGAACGGCGTGACCATCGGCGACCTCGTCGGCTATGCCGCCGTCCGCGCGGCCGCGAAGAACCCGACGCACAACGCCCACCTCGCCGACGGCGTGCTCACCACGTTCGAGCGCGTCCACATGGGCTTCGCCTGCGACACCCCCCGCGGCCTCCTGGTCCCGACGGTTCGCAACGCGTCGCTGATGAGCCTGCGGGAGTTCTCGGAGATCAGCAAGAAGCTCGCCAACGACGCCATCGAGGGTTCGATCAACCCGGATCTGCTCGGCGGCGCCACCTTCACGGTGTCCAACCTCGGCGGCTTCGGGATCGAGTCCTTCACCCCGCTGCTGAACGTCCCGCAGACGGCCATCCTCGGCGTCGACGCCATCTTCCCGCGGGCCACCATCAACGCCGACGGCTCCGTAGGCGCCGAGCAGCGCATCGGCCTGTCGCTCACCGCGGACCACCGCGCGATCGACGGCGCGGACGCCGCCCGTTTCCTCCAGGACCTCGTGCGATTCATCGAGGCCATCGACATCACCGTGCTCGGCTGAGAAGGAGTCCGAAACATCCATGAGTGACTACGACGTCATCATCCTGGGCGGGGGGCCCGGCGGCTACATCGCCGCCGAGCGCCTCGGCCACGCAGGCAGGAAGGTCCTTCTCGTCGAGGCGAACTCGCTGGGCGGCACCTGTGTGAACGTGGGATGCATCCCCACCAAGGCCCTGCTCAACGCCGCCAAGACCTACGAGCACGCCAAGCACGGCGCACAGCTCGGCGTCCACACCTCCGACATCACCGTCGACTGGTCCGAGATGCAGGCGTGGAAGGACAAGACCGTCACCACGCTCGTCAAGGGCGTCGGCTCCACCGAGAAGAAGGCGGGCGTCACCGTCGTCTACGGGTACGGCACGTTCGACGGCCCCGGCAAGGTCACCGTCGATTGGACGACCCACACCGGCGACCACGTCATCCTCGCCACCGGCTCGGTGCCGGTCATGCCGCCCATCCCCGGCGCCGCCGAGTCCGCGAAGGTGGTCGACTCCACCGGCATGCTCGCCGTCGACTCCATCCCGAAGCGTCTCGCCGTCATCGGCGGCGGCGTCATCGGGCTGGAGTTCGCCAGCCTGTTCTCGATGCTCGGCTCCGAGGTCACCGTCGTCGAGATGCTGCCCGAGATCGTCCCCTTCATGGACGACGAGCTCGCGCCCATGCTGCGCAAGGGCCTCAGCGACGTCACCTTCAAGCTGTCCTGCAAGGTCACCGCGATCGACGACGGCACCGTGAAGTACACCACCGCGGACGGCGCCGACGAGGCCGTGGAGGCCGACGTCGTGCTCATGGCCGTCGGGCGCCGACCCCTCGTCCAGGGCTGGGGCGCCGAGAACACCGGCCTGGAGTTCTCCGGCAAGGGCGTCGTGGTCGACGACCGGATGCGCACAAACCTGCCCAACGTGTGGGCCATCGGCGATGTCACCGGCCGCTCCCTCCTCGCGCACGCCGCTTACCGCATGGGCGAGATCGCCTCGGCCAACATCCTCGACCCCGAGGCCCACCGTCGCGGCGAGGTCATGCGCTGGAACACCGTCCCGTGGGCCGTGTACTCCAACCCGGAGGCGGCCGGCGTCGGGCTCACGGAGGCCCAGGCCCGCGCCAGGGGCGGCAACGTCCAGACCGTCAAGGTGCCGGGCGCCATGTCCGGCCGCTTCGTCGCCGAGGTCGGCGTCCGGGCCCAGGGCGCCGCGAAGATGGTCTACGACGGCGACTCCGGCCAGGTGCTGGGCATCCACGTCGTCGGTCCGTACGCGTCCGAGATGGTCTGGGGCGCCTGCGTGGCGCTTGAGACCGAGCTCACCATCAGCGACCTGCGCCAGGTCGTCTTCCCCCATCCCACCGTCAGCGAACTCATCCGAGAGGCGGCTTGGGCTGCGAAGGCCTGAGCGAACAGAACCAGGAGTCATTGTCAATGCCACGCAACCTCATCGTCGACCCGAGCAACGTCCGTTCGGGCTCGGTCATCACCGTCCCCGATATCCCCGTCAACCAGTACAAGCCGGACTTCGAGGCTGAGCTGGCCAAGTACGGCAAGGAGGGGCTCATCGACATCCTCCACGACATGATCGCCGTGCGTCAGTTCGAGACGATGCTCAACTCGATCAAGACCACCGGCGCGTGGAACGGCGTCGAGTACAACCACCGCGGCCCCGCGCACCTGTCGATCGGGCAGGAGTCGGCCGTCGTCGGCCAGGCGTCGCAGCTCGATCCCACGGACTACGTGTTCGGCTCGCACCGCAGCCACGGCGAGATCCTGGCCAAGTGCTACTCCGCGGCCCGCAAGCTGGACCCGGCCCAGCTCGAGACGATCATGAAGGACTTCCTCGACGGCGAGACGCTCGGCTTCGCCGAGAAGATCGACCATGAGGGCCTTCTCGACCTGGCGGAGAACTTCATCCTCTACGGCACGGTCGCCGAGACCTTCGCCCGCAAGGCGGGCTTCAACCGCGGCCTCGGCGGCTCGATGCACGCCTTCTTCGCGCCGTTCGGCTCGATGCCGAACAACGCGATCGTGGGCGGCTCCGCAGACATCGCCACCGGCTCCGCGCTGTTCAAGCGCATCAACAAGGAGCCCGGCATCGTCATCGCCAACATCGGCGACGCCTCCATGGGCTGCGGCCCGGTGTGGGAGGCCATGATGATGGCCGCGATGGACCAGTACCGCAGCCTCTGGAAGCACGGCGTCGAGGGCAACCCGCCGATCTGGTTCAACTTCTTCAACAACTTCTACGGCATGGGCGGCCAGACCTCCGGCGAGACCATGGGCTACGACATCCTGGCCCGCGTCGGTGCCGGTGTGAACCCCGAGGCGATGCACGCCGAGCGCGTCGACGGCCTCAACCCGCTCGCCGTGGCCGACGCCGTCGGCCGCAAGCGTGAACTGCTCGAGTCCGGCCGCGGCCCGGTGCTCACCGACACCATCACCTACCGCTTCTCGGGCCATTCGCCGTCGGACGCCTCCAGCTACCGCACCCGCGACGAGGTCGAGCTGTGGGAGCAGCACGACGGCCTCAAGAACTACGCCGCCTACCTCGTCGAGAACGGCGTCCTCTCCCAGGGCGAGGTCGACGACATCCAGGCGAAGTTCGACGAGCGCCTCACCAAGGTCATCGCGATCGCGACCAAGGACGAGGAGTCAAGCCCCCGCGTCGGCATGGACTTCATCGAGACCGTCATGTACTCCAACGGCAACGTCGAGGCCATGAAGGAGGGCGAGCCCGAGCTCCTCGAGCCGCTCGAGGAGAACGCCCGCGTCAAGTCGCTGAAGAACAAGGTGCGTAAGGCGACCGACGCGAACGGCAAGCCGGTCTCCAAGGCCAAGGCCTACTCCTACCGCGACGCGCTGTTCGAGGCCGTCGCCCACCGCTTCGCCACCGACCCGACCATGGCCGGCTGGGGCGAGGAGAACCGCGACTGGGGCGGCGCGTTCGCCGTCTACCGCGGCCTGACCGAGCTCCTGCCGTACCACCGCCTGTTCAACTCGCCGATCTCGGAGGCCGCGATCATCGGCGCCGGCGTCGGGTACGCCCTGTCCGGCGGCCGCGCGATCGTCGAGCTCATGTACTGCGACTTCCTCGGCCGCGCCGGTGACGAGATCTTCAACCAGGCCGCGAAGTGGCAGTCGATGTCCGCGGGCCTGCTGACGATGCCGCTGGTCATGCGCGTGTCCGTCGGCTCGAAGTACGGCGCCCAGCACTCGCAGGACTGGTCCGCGCTCGTGGCGCACATGCCCGGGCTCAAGGTCTACTACCCGTCCACCCCGTACGACGCCAAGGGCATGATGAACCTGGCGCTGCGCGGCACCGACCCGGTGGTGTTCTTCGAGTCCCAGCTCCTCTACGACGTGGCCGAGCAGTTCGCCGAGGACGGCGTGCCGGAGGGCTACTACGAGGTGCCCGAGGGTGAGCCCGTCGTTCGCCGCGAGGGCACCGACCTCACCATCGCGGTCATCGGCCCCACGCTGTACCGCGTCATGGAGGCCGCCGACCAGCTGCAGGAGAAGTACGGTATCTCCACCGAGGTGATCGACCTGCGCTTCGTCGCCCCGCTCAACCTCGACCCGATCGTCGAGTCGGTGAAGAAGACCGGCCGCCTCGTGCTGACCTCGGACGCGGTGGACCGCGGCTCGTTCCTGCACAACGTCGCCTCGCAGGTCCAAACCCTGGCGTTCGACCACCTCGACGCCCCGGTCACCGTCGTCGGCTCCCGCAACGCCATCACGCCGGCCGCCGAGCTGGAGAAGGTGTTCTTCCCGCAGCCCGAGTGGCTGATCGACGCCATCCACGAGCGCGTCCTGCCGCTGGCGGGCCACGTGCCGACCACCAACCAGACCGACGCCGAGCTGGCGCGCCGGTTCCGGACGGGGCTCTGACATGTCGCTCGACACGATCAACGATCCCCTCGCCACGCCCGCGGAGCGCCTCGACGCGCTCCGGGGGCACCTGGCGGGCGCGCCGGAGTTCCCGGAGTTCGTCACCGAGTCCAACAACCACGTCCACACCATCTACAGCTTCAGCCCGTACGCGCCGGCCATGGCGGCGCTGCGGGCCCGCGAGGCCGGCCTGATGGTCGTCGGCTCGGTGGACCACGACTCGGGGGCGGCCGCCGGTGAGATGGCCGAGGCGGCGTCGCTGCTGGGCATGGGGGCGGTCACCGGCTTCGAGTGCCGCGTCTACATGTACAGCGCCGACGAGGTCGCCTCGGGCGACGCCCCGCTGCACACGCGCAAGCTCAACAACCCGGACACCGCCGGCATCGCCTACATGACGGTGCAGAGCATCCCGGCGCGGTCCCGCGAGGCCGTCGCCGAGTACCTCAGGCCGATCCGTGAGGCGCGCCTCAAGCGCACCGCCGCGATGGTGGAGCGGGCCAACGAGATCCTCGGGCGCCTCGGCGCCCCGCTGATCGACCTCCAGTCCGACATCGTCGAACGGTCGCAGTACCTTCGCGGCGGCGAGGTGACCGAGCGTCACCTCCTCGCCGCCATGGCGGACAAGCTGATCGAGCGCTTCGGCCGGGGCCAGTCCCTGGTCGACGGGCTCGCGCAGCTGGGTCTCAGCCTCAGCGGCAAGGTGGCGAGCCAGCTGGCGGACGAGGCCAACCCGTACCTGACGTTCGACCTTCTCGGCGTCATGAAGGCGGAGTTCCTCGGCCAGCTCTACATCGTGCCCGACCGTACGGAATGCCCGACGATGGCGGAGGTCGCGGCGTTCGCCCGTTCCGTCGACGCCATCCCCGCCTACGCCTACCTCGGTGACGTCACCGCGTCGCCGACCGGTGACAAGAAGGCGGAGAAGTTCGAGGACGACTTCCTCGACGAGCTGGTCTCCGAGCTCAAGCGCATCGGCATCCCGGCCATCACCTACATGCCGCCGCGCAACACCGCCGAGCAGATGGCGCGCGTCGCCGCCCTGGCGGCCGAGCACGGGCTGCTGGAGGTGTCGGGCGTCGACATCAATACGCCCCGTCAGGTGTTCAACTGCCCCGAGCTGCAGCGCCCCGAACTGGCGCACCTCAACGCGGCGACGTGGGCGATGGTGGCGCACGAGAAGCTGGCGGAGATCGACGGGGCCTACGGCCTCTTCGCCGAAGGGTCGCCGCTGGCGGCGCTGCCGCTGACCGCGCGGGTCGAGCGCTACGCGGCGCTCGGCAAGGCCATGGTGCAGGGCGGCCTCGCGCCGGCCGAGGCAGCCGACAAGTTGAAGGAGCAGTGATGAGCGTCATCGACATCGCCCCGGTGGTCCGGGGCGCCTACCTGGCCAAGTACAGCGTCCCGGTGATCGTCGCCCCGTCGACGAAGCCGGTCCAGCAGCCCGTCGTGTCGGCGCCGTCGGCCAGCGAGCTCGCCAGCGCCCTGGCGGACTCGGAGCTCGCGCTCCCCGGAGACGTCGTCGTCGAGGTGGCGGGCGAGACCCAGGTCTTCTCGGTTCACACGCTCGGTGAGCTGACACCGCTGCCGGGCGCCCGCACCGCCGAGGCCCGCACCGCGGCGTCCCGGTCCGCGGTCGTCGCGGGCAAGGTCGCCGTCGTCACGGGCGGAGCCCAGGGCTTCGGCGCGGAGATCGTCCACGGGCTGATCGACTCCGGCGCGTTCGTCTACATCGCCGATCTCAATGGCGACGGGGCGGCGGCCCTGGCCGCCGAGCTGGGCGACCGTGCGGCGGCCATCACCGTCAACGTCGCCGACGAGGCGTCGGTGGCGGCCATGGCCGAGCAGATCGCGGCCACCACCGGCGGCCTCGACCTGGTGATCTCCAACGCGGGCATCGTCCGTGCCGGCAGCGTCCTGGAGCAGGACCTGTCGGCCTTCGCGCTGACCACGGACATCAACTACACGGCGTTCTTCCTCGTGACCAAGCATCTCGGCGGCCTCCTGGCCGCCCAGCACTCGGCGGCCCCGGGCTGGATGACCGACATCATCCAGATCAACTCGAAGTCCGGCCTCGTCGGTTCGAACAAGAACGGCGCCTACGCCGGCTCGAAGTTCGGCGGCATCGGCCTGGTTCAGAGCTTCGCGCTGGAGCTGGTCGAGCACGGGGTCAAGGTCAATGCCATCTGCCCGGGCAACTTCTACGACGGCCCGCTGTGGTCCGATCCCGACCGCGGCCTGTTCGTGCAGTACCTGCGCTCCGGCAAGGTGCCCGGCGCGACCACCGTCGACGAGGTGCGCGAGTTCTACGAGGCCAAGGTGCCGCTTCGCCGCGGCACCACCGGCGCGGACGTCATGCGTGCCGTCTACTACATCGTCGAGCAGGCCTACGAGACCGGCCAGGCCATGCCGGTCACCGGCGGCCAGGTCATGATGAGCAGCTAGGGGAGCGATCCTCGACGAGGGGCCGTCCGCGTTCGCGCGGGCGGCACTTCCGCGTTCGGACGGGTGGCGCTTGCGTCCCCCCGTCGGCCCGCTGCCGGGTTTCGGGGCGACCACGCCCGGGATCCTGACAGCGGAGGATCTTGAGCCGACACCTTCCGGTTCCTGGCAACCCGGCGTATTCTGGGGTCTGTCCTATCCCCTTCAAGCAAGGAGGCAGTTTGGGTATCGAGAACAAGATCCAAGAGACCGTAGGTAAGGCCAAGGAAGGCCTCGGGGATCTGGTCGGAAACGATGAGCTCCGCCGAGAAGGGCAGAAGGACCGCCTGGCGGCCGACGCCAAGCAGGTTGGCGACGACGTGAGCGAGAAGCTCACGGACGCCACCGGCAGCGTCGCGGACCAGGTGGAGGAACTCAAGCGCGACGTCACCGACGAGCGCTGACCCGCAGCCTTCCTGACGATTGGGACGGGGTCGCCGTGATGGCGGCCCCGTTTCCGCGTCTCCGGGGCCGAACCGCCCCGCACAAGGGCAAACCCTGCCGGGCGAACGTTCACCCACTCTACCGCAGTATGGTCGGACCGATTATCTCGGGGGTCCCCCTGAAGTCGCCCCCCTCGCATGATTGGATTGCTTCATGAGTGCGCGAAAGATCGGCGTCACGGAGCTCGTCCTCCGCGACGCGCATCAGAGTTTGCTGGCGACCCGCATGGCCATGGAAGACATGGTCGCTGCGTGTGAGGACATCGATCAGGCCGGTTACTGGTCTGTCGAATGCTGGGGCGGTGCGACGTTCGACTCCGCCATCCGCTTCCTGAACGAGGACCCGTGGAAGCGTCTGAGGACGTTCCGCGAGCTCATGCCGAACTCCCGGCTGCAGATGCTGCTGCGCGGGCAGAACCTTCTCGGCTACCGCCATTACGAGGACATGGTGGTCGAGAAGTTCGTGGAGAAGTCCGCCGAGAACGGCATGGACGTCTTCCGGGTCTTCGATGCCCTGAACGACCCCCGCAACATGGCCCACGCCATGGACGCGGTCAAGAAGGTGGGCAAGCACGCCCAGGGCACCATCTGCTACACCATCTCTCCGGTCCACACCGTCGAGGGCTACATCAAGCTGGCCGGTCAGCTGATCGACATGGGCGCCGAGTCCATCGCCCTGAAGGACATGGCCGCCCTGCTGCAGCCGCAGCCCGCGTATGACATCATCCGCGGCATCAAGGAGACCTACGGCGACATCCAGATCAACGTCCACTGCCACTCCACCACCGGCGTCACCCTCGTGTCGCTGATGAAGGCCATCGAGGCGGGCGCCGACGTCGTCGACACCGCGATCTCGTCGATGTCGCTCGGTCCCGGCCACAACCCCACCGAGTCGCTCGTGGGCATGCTCGAGGGCACCGGCTACGAGACCGACCTGGACATGGACCGCCTCCTCAAGATCCGCGACCACTTCGCGACGGTGCGCCCCAAGTACAAGGACTTCGAGTCCGCCACCCTGGTCGACACCGACATCTTCTCGTCGCAGATCCCTGGCGGCATGCTGTCGAACATGGAGTCCCAGCTCAAGGCCCAGGGCGCGGGCGACCGCATCCGCGAGGTCATGGAGGAGGTGCCGCGGGTCAAGGCCGACGCGGGCCACCCGCCTCTGGTGACTCCGTCGTCGCAGATCGTCGGCACGCAGGCCGTGTTCAACGTCCTCATGGGCCGCTACAAGGTCATGACCGGCGAGTTCGCGGATCTCATGCTCGGCTACTACGGCGAATGCCTCGGCGAGCGCAACCCCGAGGTCATCGAGATGGCGCAGAAGCAGGCCAAGAAGGAGCCGATCACGGTTCGTCCCGCCGACCTGCTCAACCCCGAGTGGGAGCAGCTGGAGACGCAGGCCGCGGCCCTCGAGGGCTTCGACGGCTCCGAGGAGGACGTGCTCACCAACGCCATGTTCCCGGGTGTGGCGCCGTCGTTCTTCAAGACCCGCGACGAAGGCCCCAAGAGCGTCGCCAAGACGCAGAAGCAGATGGATGCTGAGAAGAACGCCTCCGGCGGCTCGCAGCAGGGCATCACGGGTCCCGTCAAGTACAAGGTGACGCTCGCCGGTCGCGAGCACCACGTCGCCGTCGAGCCAGCCTGAGGAGCCAGCAGATGAGCAAGGAACACACCATGGCAGAGCGCCTCGAGCAGCTCGCCGAGAGCCGTGCCCACGTCGAGGCCGGTGGCGGGGAGGCGAAGCTGCAGAAGCAGCGCGACAAGGGGAAGATGACCGCTCGTGAGCGGATCAACGCCCTGGTCGACGAGGGCTCCTTCCAGGAGACCGGCGCCTTCCGGCGCAACCGCACCACGACGTTCGGCATGGACAAGGCGGACATGCCGGCCGACGGCGTGGTCACCGGGGCCGGCTACGTGCTGGGCCGCCCGGTGCACCTGGCCAGCCAGGACTTCACCGTGATGGGCGGGTCGGCCGGCGAGGCGCACTCGATCAAGGTGACCGAGATGCTGAAGGCGTCGCTGACCACCGGCACGCCTTTCGTCTTCATCAACGACTCGGGCGGCGCACGCGTCCAGGAGGGCATCGACTCGCTGTCCGGGTACGGCAAGGTCTTCTACGCCAACGTGCTGCTGTCGGGCTCCGTGCCGCAGATCTCGATCATCTCGGGCCCCTGCGCCGGTGGCGCCGCCTACTCGCCGGCCCTGACCGACTTCATCATCCAGACCCGCAAGGCCCACATGTTCATCACGGGCCCCGGCGTCATCAAGCAGGTCACCGGTGAGGACGTCTCGCAGGACGAACTGGGCGGCGCCGACGCGCACATGGCCCGTTCCGGCGTCGTGCACTTCGTGGCCGACGACGACGAGCAGGCCATCCTGATCGCCCAGAAGCTCCTGAGCTTCCTGCCGCAGAACAACACCGAGGACGCCCCGATCGTCGATCCCGACGACGTGGTCGAGCCCAACGAGAAGCTGCGCGACATCCTTCCCGTGCAGCCGAACAAGGGCTACGACGTCCGCGACGTCATCATGGAGATCGTCGACCACCGCGACTTCCTTGAGGTCCAGGCCGGCTGGGCGAAGAACATCGTGGTCGGCTTCGGGCGCATCGTGGGCCGCACCATCGGCATCATCGCCAACCAGCCGAGTGTCATGTCGGGCGTGCTCGACATCGATTCCTCGGACAAGGCGAGCAAGTTCGTCCGGTTCTGCAACGCGTTCAACATCCCCGTGGTCAACCTCGTCGACGTCCCCGGCTTCCTGCCGGGCGTGGCGCAGGAGCACAACGGCATCATCCGCCACGGCGCGAAGATGCTGTACGCCTACTCGGCCGCCACGGTCCCGAAGATCACCGTCGTCATGCGCAAGGCCTACGGCGGCGCGTACCTGGCGATGTGTTCGAAGGACCTGGGTGCGGACAAGGTGTTCGCGTGGCCGACCGCCGAGATCGCCGTCATGGGCGCCGAGGGTGCCGCGAACGTGGTGTTCCGCCGCGAGATCGATGCGGCCGAGGACAAGGCGACGCGCCGCGCCGAGCTGGTGGAGGAGTACCGCGAGACCTTCTCGACGCCGTACATGGCCGCCAGCCGGGGCCTCGTCGACGACATCATCGACCCGGCGGACACCCGCCGCGAGATCGCCATGGCGCTCGAGTTGCTGGTCGCCAAGCGCGAGATCCGTCCCGCCAAGAAGCACGGCCTCGGCCCGGCCTGATCGGAATCGAGATGGAAGACACCACGCTGCAGGAGCTGCGCGACGCGGTCGCGGCGCTCACGGACAAGGTCTCGGCGCTCGAGACGCGCATCGCCTCCCTGGAGGACTGCCGCGAGATCCCCGAGGCCGACCTCGTGGCCATCGGCGCCGCGGTGGCGGCGTACTTCGGCCACAAGGCCAAGGTCCGCGCCATCCGCTACGGCTCGCAGACCCGCTGGGCTGCGGCCAGCCGTGCCCGGGTCCATGACCGCTCCGTCCCCCACGTTCGCTGAGCCAGCCACAGGAGAATTGCCATGAAGCTCAAGGTCACCGTCAACGAGACGGAGTACGAGATCGATGTCGAAGTCGAGCAGGAGGAACGGCAGGGACTAGGGCCGGTCGTCATCGGCGTCAACGCCGGGGCCAATCCCATCCCGTCGAAGGCCTCCGTCTCGGCCGTCAGTTCGAACGCCGTCGTCGCGCCGCTGGCCGGATCCGTCGCGCGGATCCTGGTCAACGAGGGCGATGAGATCGAGGCCGGGCAGGTGCTGCTGGTCCTCGAGGCCATGAAGATGGAGACCGAGATCACGGCGCCCGCCTCGGGCACCGTCTCGGCCATCCTCGTCGGCCCCGGCGACGCGGTCCAGGGCGGCCAGGCGCTCATCGAGCTCTGACGCCAACCCGCGCACACATACGACGAACGGCCCCGGCAAGTCCCGGGGCCGTTTCGTGTTGACGCGATGCGCAAGGGTGTGCGGGGTCTACGATCGCGACTAGGGACTCCAGAGGTCCGTGACAATGCCGTCACAGCCCATGGTCCCCATGACGGCCAACCAGATCACCGTGACTGTGGGTGGTAACGATATCGGGTTCGCCGAGATAGCGCTGACCTGCGCTCCAGACCCGTCCTCGGCCGCGTGTCAGGCGGCGCTGGCGGGCGTGACCGCCTCGCTCGGCGGGCTCGCCTCGAGCCTGCCGCAGGTCATCGCTGGCGTGGCGGCGGCGACCGGCGCGGTCTACGTCGACGTGACCGACGACTTCGCCGGGCACGGGCTCTGCGGCACGCTCTCCTACATCAACCCGCCGATCCCCGACGGCTCCGGGGGCTTCCTCGATGCCAGCCTGCATCCGAACGATGCGGGCCAGGCGGCCTACGCCCAGGCGCTGCTGGACGAGGGGTTCGTCGGGCGCTGACACCGCCGCGACGTTGGTCTGGCAGGCTGGGGACATGACCGACTTCACCTTCGCCACCGCCGCATCGATCCGGTTCGGGGCCGGGGCGGCGGCGGAGCTGCCGCACCAGTCCCGCCGCCTGGGTGAGCGTCCCTTCCTCATCACCGGACGCAACACGCACCGGCACGCGGAGATCCTGCGCGACGTGTCCGACGTCGGCTCCTTCGCCCTGGCGGGGGAGCCGACCTTCGACGATGCGCGCGCGGCGGTCCGGGCCGCCCGCGATGCCCGGGCGGATCACATCATCGGCCTCGGCGGCGGGGCGGTCCTCGACCTCGCCAAGGTGGTCGCAGCCCTCACCGCGGTCGACACGGACCCGATGGACCACGCTGAGGTGATCGGCGGGGGCCAGCCGTTGCCGCACGACACGCTGCCCTTCATCGCGCTGCCCACGACGTCGGGCACCGGCTCCGAGGTCACGGCCAACGCGGTGCTGGCCTCCCCCGAGCACCGGGTCAAGGTGTCGCTGCGGGGGCCGTCCATGCTCGCCACCGTCGCGATCGTCGACCCGGCGCTCACCGTGTCGTGCCCGCCACTGGTGACCGCGCAGTCCGGCATGGATGCGCTCACACAGTGTCTCGAGCCACTGACCTCACGGTTCGCCACTCCGATGGTCGACGCCCTGGCCACCGCCGGTCTCAGGGCCGCGGGGCGGGGACTCGCCCGCGCGGTCGCCGAGGGCGACGACATGGAGGCGCGCACGGATATGGCCTTCTGCTCGCTCATGGGCGGGCTGTCGCTGGCCAACGCCAAGCTGGGCGCGGTCCATGGCCTGGCCGGTGTGCTTGGCGGGACGACGGGCGCGGCCCACGGCGCGATCTGCGCCGCCCTCCTGCGGACCGTGACCGGAGTCAACATCCGCGCCATGGCCGAGCGGGAGCCCGACAACCCCGCCCTGGGCAAGTACGCCATCGCCGCCGAGGTGCTCACCGGCCAGAAGGCCGCGGACCCCGGGCACACGGCCTATGCGCTCGACGCGTGGCTCGGGGCCCTCGAGGCCGAGCTGCGCCTCCCCGGCCTGGCGGCGCTTGGGCTGGCCGACGACGACCACGACGCCGTCCTCGACGCCGCGCAGCGTGCCAGCTCGATGAAGGGCAACCCCATCACGTTGACCCGCGACGAGCTGGCGGAGATCCTGCGCGCCTCGGCCTGACCTCGTCCTAGAGTGGCGCCCATGAGGACTGCAGTGGTGACAGGGGCCAGCTCGGGCATCGGCGCGGCGACCGCCAGAAGGCTGGCGGCGGAGGGGTACACGGTGATCTGCGCGGCCCGCAGGGCCGGTCGTATCCGCGACCTGGCAGAGGAGATCGGGGGCCGGGCCGTCGAATGCGACATCACCCGCGAGGCCGACGTGGCCGCCCTGGCCGCCGCGGTGGGCGACAGCCTCGACGTGCTGGTCAACAACGCCGGCGGCGCCATCGGCCTCGAGCCGGTGGCGGAGGCGGACCTCGACGCCTGGTCGGCCATGCTGCACACCAACCTGTTGGGCACCACGCGCGTCACCCAGGCCCTTCTTCCTGCGCTCGTCCGGTCACGCGGCGCGATCGTGTTCGTGACCTCCACGGCGGCCGATTCGGGGTACGAGGGAGGCGCCGGGTACTGCGCCGCGAAGGCCGGGGAGCGCGCCGTCGTCGAGTCCATGCGCCTCGAGCTCTACGACCGGCCGGTGCGGATCATGGAGATCTGCCCCGGCATGGTGCACACCGACGAGTTCGCACTCACCCGCTTCGACGGCGACCGGGAGAAGGCCGAGGCCGTCTACCGGGGGGTGCCCGAGCCGCTGTCCGCCGACGACGTGGCCGACGCCATCGCCTGGATGGCGACGCGTCCGGCGCACGTCAACGTGGACCGGCTGACGATCCGCCCGCGGGCGCAGGCGGCGCAGCACAAGGTGTACCGCGAGGCCTAGGGGCGGAAGCGCCGCACCCTGGCGAGCCAGGAGCGGTGGTCGGAGGGACCATCCGGGGACTCGCCGGGCGGGTCGGCCTTGTCGTCGTCGTCGCGGTGACGGAGCTTGACGAGGTTCCGGAAGAACTGGGCGGCCGCCTCAGACTGGTTGCCGACCACCTTGCCCTCGGCCGTGGCCCACTCGATGTCGTCGGTGGTCCGCTCGCCGGTGCGCAGGTCCGTGAGGTCGCCCAGGTAGCGAGCGACGACGGCGAGCGATGCCGCGACCGGCACCGCGAGGAAGGCACCGACGATGCCGAACCAGCCGCCGCCGAGCAGCACGGCGAGCAGCACGATCACGGGGTGGAGGTGCATCACCTTGGACTGGAGGAGGGGCTGAAGCACATTGCTCTCGAGCTGCTGCACCAGCAGGATGATGCCGAGGACGATGAGCGCGGCGTAGAAGCCGTTCGACACCATCGCCACGAGGACGGCGAGCGCGCCGGCGGAGACGGCACCGACGATCGGGATGAATCCGGCCATGAACGTGATGACGGCCAGGGGGAAGGCCAGCGGCACGCCCACGATCACCAGGCCGATGCCGATGAACACCGCGTCGACGAGGCTCACCAGCGCCTGCGTGCGGATGTAGCCCGACACCGTGCCCCACAGCCGGGTGAGCAGCTCGCTGGCGTGGAAGCCGGCGCGGCGCCCGACGAGCTTCCTAGTCCAGGGCAGGAAGTTGACGCCGTCCTTGAGGAAGAAGAAGGTGAGCACCAGCATGAGAAGCAGGGTCAGGATGACGTTGCCGACGCTGCCGCCGAAGCTCAGCGCCGACGACAGGATAGATCCGGCCTGCGCCTGCAGGTAGTCGAGGCCCTGTGTGATCCACTGGTCCAGCTGCTCGTCCTGCAGGTTGAGCGGCGGGCCCGCCGCCCATTCCTGGAGTTGGCGGACGCCTTCGACGGCCTGGGCCGCGAGCTCGGGCCACTGCTTGGCGATGCTCGGGGCGATGGCCGCGATGAGCCCCGCGATGATCCCGACGCCGCCGAGCAGCGCGATCGCGGCACCCAGCGCGTAGGGAACGCCGACCTTCTTGAGTGCCTTGGTCGCGGGCCACAGCACCGACGTGAGCAGCAGGGCCAGGATGACGGGCAGGATGCCGGCGGCGAACTGGTTGAGCGTCCAACCGACCACGGCAAGGCCCAGCGCGATGAGGAGGAATCGGCCCGCCCACGCAGCCAGCCACCGGCCGCCTTCTCCGATGACGTCGGCCTTGTCGACGGGATCCGCGGGGTCCGGGGCCGGGAGGGCGCCGGCCGCGCTCTTCGGGGCTGCCTTGGTGGGGGTGCCCTCGACGGCGGCGAGCGCTTCGCCTGCGTCGGTCGGGGCGGGGGTCACAGGTTCGTCGTTGTCCTGAGCCACGGATCCTCCTTCGGGCCGCGGAAACTCGCCCCGCGGTGGTGTCGATCAGCGTAGCAGGGCCCCAGGCGTGAAAAGGGGCACCCGGTTGTCGCCGGATGCCCCTCTGCGGGTCTCGCAGTTGTTACTTCTTGCCCTGGTTCTTCACGGCCTCGATGGACGCCGCAGCGGCCTCGGGGTCGAGGTAGCGGCCACCGGGGGTGACCGGCTTGTACTCGTCGTCCAGTTCGTAGAACAGCGGGATGCCGGTGGGGATGTTCAGCCCGGCGATGTCCTCATCGGAGATCCCGTCGAGGTGCTTGACCAGGGCGCGCAGCGAGTTGCCGTGCGCGGTCACCAGCACCGTCTTGCCCTCGGCGAGGTCGGGGATGATCTGCGCCTCCCAGTAGGGGAGCATGCGCGCCACGACGTCCTTGAGGCACTCGGTGCGGGGCCGGTCCGCCTCCGGGATGTCGGCGTAGCGGGGATCGTGGTGCTGCGAGAACTCGTCGTCCACGTCGATCACCGGCGGCGGGGTGTCGTAGCTGCGGCGCCACAACATGAACTGCTCCTGGCCGTACTGCTCGAGCGTCTGGGCCTTGTTCTTGCCCTGCAGCGCGCCGTAGTGGCGCTCGTTGAGGCGCCAGCTGCGCTTGACGGGGATCCAGTGGCGGTCGCAGCCGTCGAGCGCCAGGTAGGCGGTGTGGATGGCGCGGCGGAGCAGCGAGGTGTGCAGGATGTCGGGCAGCAGCCCTTCCTCCTGCAGCAGCGCGGAGGCGGCCTTGGCCTCCTCGATGCCCTTCTCATTGATGTCCACGTCCACCCAGCCGGTGAACAGGTTCTTGGCGTTCCACTCGCTCTCGCCGTGGCGGAGCAGAATCAACTTCGCGGTCATGAGAGCAACCCTACAGGCGACGGATCCGGATCAGGCGTTGGGCCAGTCCTCTCCCTCGGGCACTTCTCCGGTCATGATGTAGATCACGCGGCGCGCGACGGCGACGGCATGGTCGGCGAAGCGCTCGAAGTAGCGGCCGAGCAGCGCCACGTCGATGGCCTGCTCGGTGCTGTACTCCGCGCCGGGAGCGAGCAGCTGCGTGAACTGCGCATGCCGCAGCACATCCATCCGCTCGTCGATCTCCGCGAGCCGGAGGGCCTCCTCGGCGTCGCGGTTCTGCAGCGCGGCGCGCGCCCTGCCGACGATCTCGATCGAGATCTCCGACATCTCGCGGAAGCTGTCCTCGAAGGAGGCCGGGACGGCCGAGCCGGGGTAGCGCAACCGCGCGATCTTCGCGACGTGCACCGCGAGGTCGCCCATGCGTGCCAGCTCGAACACCACGCGGATCGCGGACACGATGATCCGCAGCTCACCGGCCACGGGGGCCTGCAGCGCCAGGAGGGAGAGGCACTTGTACTCCATCTCCTCGTGCATCGCGTCCAGCTCGCCGTCGTTGGTGATGACGGTCTCCGCGCGGGTGAGGTCCGCGTCGAGGAGGGACGCGGAGCCCTCCTTGATGGCCACTTCGACCAGCTCGGCCATGGTGACGAGGCGGTCGAGGATCGAGTCGAGTTCCTCGTGGTAGCTGGTACGCATGTGCGAACTCCTAGGTGCGGGGGCGAGGCATAAGTCTAGCCAGCGGCATGACCCGAGAAACGATAACGGCGCACCCTAGCGGGGCGTGGCGACCAGGTGAATCAATGGTTAACGGGTGGTGAAGTCTCGGGGTGGGGGTCGGCGGTGGGCCTGCGGCGTGGGCGGCCCCGGCGGGCTACCCATATGATGTCGGGCATGGAACCAGCCATCGCCGGACTCGTCGGAGCCGGCGTCGCCCTCCTGTGCTGCATCTTCGCCTACGTCCTCGTCCGCGGCCGCGACGACTGGCGGCGCCGCGAGGCGCAACGGACCGCCGACAAGGCATCCCGCGAGCTGAGCGACGCCCTGCACGTCCTCCAGTCCGGCGCTTTGCTGGTCGGTCCGCACGACGAGATCCTCGTCGTCAACCAGCAGGGCGAGGCGCTGGGCCTGGCCCGCGGCAACCGCGTCGGATTCGCCAACCTGCTGCACAAGGTTCGGGAGGTGCGCGTCCTCCAGCAGCCCTACAAGGGGCCGGTGATGCGGGAGATGCGCCCGGGGGACGAGCGGCTCGAACTCGCCACGAGTATCGCCCCGATGCTCGACGACAACGTCCTGGTCATCGCGGACGACGAATCCACCCGGAAACGCGTGGAGGCCGTCCGTCGTGACTTCGTGGCCAACATTTCGCACGAACTCAAGACGCCCATCGGTGCCGTGTCGGTGCTGGCCGAAGCCATCGGCGCTGCGAAGGACGATCCGGCGGCGGTAGCGCGTTTCGTCGACAAGATGCAACTGGAGACCACCCGGCTGGCCGAACTCGTCAACCAGATCATCGAACTGTCGAGGCTCCAGTCCGAGGATCCCCTGCTGACCCGCGAGGTGCTCGACATCACCGAGGTGGTCCGGGAGGCGATCTCCCGGTCCCAGGAGCGCGCCCGCCAGCGCGGGGTCAGTCTCATCCTGGCCCGGACCACCGAGGCGCGCGTGATGGGGGACCGCTGGCAGTTGGCCGACGCCGTGACCAATCTGGTGCAGAACGCGATCAACTACTCCGACGAGCGCGCCCGGGTGACCCTGAGCGTCGTGGCGACGGGCGCCGACGGCGACCAGTTCGTGGAGATCAAGGTCTCCGACAATGGCATCGGCATCCAGCCGGAGGACCAGGAGCGGATCTTCGAGCGCTTCTACCGCGTCGACTACGGTCGGTCCCGCCGAAGCGGCGGCACGGGGCTGGGCCTGTCGATCGTCCGCCACATCGCGCTGGCCCACGGCGGGTCGGTGCGCGTCTGGTCGCGGCCCGGCCAGGGCTCCACCTTCACGCTGCAGTTGCCGGCCTATCTCGGCACGCACGCGGCATCGGATATCGACATCGAGGAGAATGACTAGGTGACCCGCATCCTGATCATCGAGGACGAGGACTCGTACCGCGACGCGACCAGCTTCATGCTCTCCAAGGAGGGCTTCTACGTCGTCACCGCCGCCGACGGCGCCGAGGGACTGGCGGAGTTCGACCGCAACGGTGCCGATCTCGTCCTGCTCGACCTCATGATGCCCGGCATCCCGGGCGTCGAGGTGTGCCGCCAGCTACGGGCCCGCAGCAACGTGGCCATCGTGATGGTCACGGCACGGGACTCGGAGGTCGACAAGGTCGTAGGCCTGGAGATCGGCGCCGACGACTACGTCACCAAGCCGTTCAGCCATCGCGAACTGGTCGCGCGGATCCGGGCGGTGCTGCGCCGGGGCCAGGACCAGGTCCTGCTCCCGGAGGTCGTGGAGGTCGAGGGCGTCCGCATCGATGTCGAGCGTCACCAGGTGAGCGTCGACGGCGAGGAGGTGCGCTTCGCGCTGCGCGAGTTCGAACTGCTCGAACTGCTCCTGAGGAACGCCGGGCGCGTCATGACCCGCGGCCAGCTGATCGACCGGATCTGGGGCAGCGACTACGTGGGCGACACGAAGACCCTCGACGTGCACATCAAGCGGCTGCGCTCGAAGATCGAGCGCGACCCGTCGGATCCCAAGCGGCTCGTCACCGTGCGCGGCCTGGGCTACAAGTTCGAGGGCTGACTCAGGCCCCCGCCTGCTCCCAGGCATCGGCGAAGTCCGGGTGCTCGGACGACATGATCGGCACGAGCAGGGAGATCCGTTGTCCGTCTTCGAGGACGACGGCGATCTCGACGAGCCGGCCGAGCAGTAGATCCGACGCGGTGAACGTGGTCTCGGCGCCGTCTAGGACGATGGTCTTGCCCTCGGCGATGCTGGCGGTGAAGGGGATCGCCGTCATCTCGCCGAACGAGCCGTCCTCCTGCTGTGCCGAGTAGCCCATACCGGCGATCTCCGCGGGTTCGTCGCGCGAGGCGATGGCGCCAAGCACCATGCCGGTGCCTTCGCCGTCGCTGACAACGACGAAGTTGCGCAGCTTGATTCCGCCCTCTTCGGTCTGAACCCCGGCCGCCGGCGGTGCCGTGGGCTCCCACTGGCCCGCGGTGCAGCCGCTCAGGGCTGCGGCGAACGCGACGCTCGCGACGACGGCCGCGGTGCGGCGCAGGGGCTTGCTCATGGGTCCTCCGGCTGTGGCGGGCTGTGGGCTCTGCGCACATCCTAACCAGTTCGGCGCCGCGTTTACCACGACGCCCGTTCCGGCGCTTGTCGGGGGTGACTTAACAGCGCTCTCAGGGTCGGGTGACGGCTTCCTGCTATCCTTGTATGCGGGAAGGGGTTCAAAAGAGCATGACTTTTTCGATCGGTGAGACGGTTGTGTATCCCAATCATGGGACCGCAGTCATCGAAGACATCGAGAACAAGACCATCAAGGGCGAGGACCGGTTGTACCTCGTTCTACGCGTCATCGGGCAGAACGACCTGAGGATCAGCGTACCGGCAAGCAACCTCGACCTCGTCGGCGTGCGCGACGTCGTCGATGCCGACGGACTGGAGCGCGTCTTCGCAGTCCTGAAGGCCGAGCACACCGAGGAGCCCGCCAACTGGTCGCGGCGCTTCAAGGCCAACATGGAGAAGCTGCACTCCGGCAACGTCATCAAGGTGTCCGAGGTCGTCCGCGACCTGTGGCGCCGTGACCGCGACAAGGGACTGTCAGCGGGCGAGAAGCGGATGCTGGCGAAGGCCCGCGCCATCCTCGTCGCCGAACTCGCCCTCGCCGAGCGCATCGACGAGGAGAAGGCTGAGGTCATGCTCGACGAGGTGCTCGCGTCGTAGACTCAAGCCTGTGAATGAACAACCGAAACCGGTCGTCGCCGTCGTGGTGGCGGCCGGTTCTGGTTCCCGGCTGGGAGCCCCCGTCCCCAAGGCCCTCGTCGAACTGGGGGGAGTGAGCCTCGTGCGCCGCTCCGTCGACGCGCTGGTGGCCGGCGGCGTCACCGAAGTCGCGGTGACCGTCCCCGCCGGCCTCGAGGAGAGGTTCGCAACCGAGTTCACCGGCGTCGAGGTCCCGGTCCGGCTGGTCGCCGGAGGGGCGGACCGGTCGGATTCCGTGCGGCGCGGGCTCGACGCCCTGCTGGCGCCCGACGATGCGGTGGTGCTCGTCCATGACGCGGCCCGCGCTCTCGTCCCGCCGCGCGTCGTGGCCGAGGTCGCCGAGGCCGTCGCATGCCTGGGCGGCGCCGTCATCCCCGTTCTCCCCGTCATCGACTCGGTCCGCGAGGTCGTCGACGGCGGGTCGCGCGTCGTCGACCGGGCCCGGCTCCGGGGCATCCAGACCCCCCAGGGCGCCCTGCTCGGGCAGTTGCGGGCCGCCCACACGCTCGTCGAGGCCGAAGGGGTTGCGGTCACCGACGACGCCACCGTGTGCGAGCACGCCGGGCTGACCGTCGGCTTCGTCAACGGCGACCGGCGTTCGCTGAAGATCACCGAACCCATCGATCTCGTCGTCGCCGAGGCCCTGCTGAACTCGGAGCGGGTGCTGTGATGCGCGTCGGGATGGGCACCGACGTCCACCGGCTCGAGCCCGGCGTGCCGATGTGGGTGGCCGGCATGCACTTCCCGGACGAACCCGCGGGCCTCGCCGGGCACTCCGACGGAGACGTCGCCGCGCACGCGGCCTGCGACGCGCTGCTCAGCGCGGCCGGCCTGGGCGACCTGGGCAGCAACTTCGGCACCTCGGATCCGCAGTGGGCCGGCGCCTCGGGGGTCGCGTTCCTGCGCGAGACGGCCCGCCGGGTCCGCGAGGCGGGATTCCGGGTGGCCAACGTCTCCGTGCAGGTGATCGGCAACCGGCCCCGGCTGGCCGCCCGCCGCCCCGAGGGCGAACGCATCCTCACCGACGCGTTGGGCGCACCTGTGTCCCTCGGCGCGACCACCACCGACGGGCTCGGGCTGACGGGCCGCGGAGAGGGTGTCGCCGCCACCGCGGTGGCGCTCGTCGTCGCAGCAGGAGCATGAGGCGGGCAGCGGGGATGCCGTGGCCGGTGCGGGCGCTGACTCTTCTCGCGGCGGTCGTGCTGGGCCTTCTCGGCGCCACGCCGGCCCGGGCGGAGGGCGGGGCGACGGCCCAGGTGCGGGTCGAGGCGACCGTCACGCCCGAGGGCGTCCTCCAGGTGTCCCAGACCGTCACCCTCAGTGAGCCGGTCGACGAGTTCACCCAGACGTTCCGGCTGCGGAGCCGTCCCTCCGGGGCGTCCTACCACCGCTACGGGATCGACGAATTCAGCGCCACCTTGGCCGGTGAAGCCGCCGACCTCACGACCACGACCCGGGCGTCGGGAATCGAGGTCACCGCGGCGCCCGACGGCACCGGCCCTCTACGGCTGTCCTACGAGGTGACCGGGGCCACGCGCCTGGCCCAGGGGGCAGACGGGGACATCGCATACGCCGAGTGGCCGCTGCTCCAGGGCCTGCCGCTGGGGGTGACGGAGTTCGAGGCGCTGGTGTCCGGCCCCGCGACACCCCAACTGATGGACTGCACCGCCGGGCCGCCCGGCGCGCTGGGCGACTGCGCGATCGTCGAGGGCGGGACCTTCGATCAGCCGGAGCCCGTATTTCATGATGGGCCACTTGACCCGGGCGACGAGGTGCTGATCGGCGTCGGCTACCCGGCCGGGACCGTCGCCGCCACCGCCGACGTCGGAGAGCTGTGGAGCCTCGACCGGGCCTTCACCGTGTCCTGGCCGACGGTCACCGCCACCCTGCTGCTCGTCGTCGCAGGGGGCGCGGCGCTCCTGCTGCTCTACCGCGGCGGGGGCCGCGACGCCTCCGTCCACGAGGCGACGCCGATCGCCTCGTTCGTGCCGGTCGGCGCGGGGGAGAGCGAGTTCAGGGTCGCCGACGACGTCCGGCCGGGACACGTCGGCACGGTCGCCGACGAGCGTGTCGATCCCATCGACATCACCGCGACTCTGCTGGATCTCGCGGTACGGGGGCATCTGCGCATCACCGAACTGCCGCGCGAGGGCCATGGGATCCTCGACTGGGCCCTGGAACACAGGGACGGGGCGGACCGCCTCGCACCGTTCGAATCCGAGCTGCTGGCGGCGCTGGGCACCCAGGCCGTGCTGGTGTCGCGGCTACCGCAGCGGCTCGCCGGCCGGTTGGGGCCGATCCAGGACGCGCTCTACGACGACGTGGTCGCGCGGGGCTGGTTCCAACGTCGCCCCGACTCGACCCGCTCGTCGTGGCGCACCCGCGGCTACCTGGCGGTCGTCGCGGCGGCCGTGGCGGGGGTGCTGCTCATCGCGTTCACAGGGCAGGGGCTGGTGGCGCTCGCACTGCTGGGCCTTGCCGGGGCCCTGCTCATCGTCTCGGGCTACATGCCGCGACGCACTGCGTCCGGGGCGAGGCTGCTCGCCGGGCTCGACGCGCTGGCGGCGCTGCTCGCCACGCATCCGACCGACGAGACCCCCCGGGGGCGGGAACTGGAGCAGATCTCGGCGCTGCTGCCCTACGCAGTGGTGTTGGGCGGCAAGCAACGTTGGCTCGCGGCGCTGGTGGCGGCGGACGAGGACGTCGCGGCCCCGGACCCCACGACCCTGGACTGGTACCACGCGCCCCGCACCTGGCACCTGCAGGACCTGCCGGCGTCGCTGACGCAGTTCATCCACACCGTGCAGGGCGCGCTGTACTCCCGCTGACCGCCCCCGCGGGCCGGGGGCTAGACCTCCAGGCCCGGGTACAGCGGGTGCATCCCCAGCAGGCGGTCCGCCTCGGCCAGGGAGTGGCTCCGGGCATCGTCGGTGAGGTCGTACTTCGCCTTGCTCGGCGCGCCCGCGCTGGTGGTCGTCGGCGTGGTGGCCTTGAGGACCCCCGAGATCATGTCGGCGACGGCGTCCATGTCGGAGGCGGTGAAGCCACGCGACGTGAGTGCGGGGGTGCCGAGGCGGATGCCGGTGGTGTACCAGGCGCCGTTCGGATCGTTGGGCACGGCGTTGCGGTTGGTGACGATGCCGGACTCCAGCAGCGCGGACTCGGCCTGGCGCCCGGTGATGCCGAAGGAGCGCACATCCATGAGCACGAGGTGGTTGTCCGTGCCGCCGGTGACCAGCGTCACCCCGCGGCGCAGCAGGCCCTCGGCGAGAGCCTTGGCGTTGTCGGCCACGTTCTGGGCGTAGGTGCGGAACTCGGCGGTGCGGGCCTCGGCCAGCGCGACGGCCTTGGCGGCCATGACGTGCGACAGGGGGCCGCCCAGCACGAGCGGGCAGCCACGGTCCACGGACGGCGCGAACTCCTCGGTGGCGAGTACCAGGCCGCCGCGGGGGCCGCGCAGCGACTTGTGGGTCGTCGTCGTGACTACGTGCGCATGGGGGACAGGGTCCTCGTCGCCGGTGAAGACCTTGCCGGCCACCAGGCCCGCGAAGTGGGCCATGTCGACCATGAGCACCGCACCCACCTCGTCGGCGATCTCGCGCATCTTCGCGAAGTTGATGCGCCGCGGGTATGCCGAGTAGCCCGCCACGAGGATGAGCGGCTTGAACTCCCGCGCCTGCGCCGCGATGGCGTCGTAGTCGATGAGCTGCGTCTCGGGGTCCGTCCCGTACGAGCGCTGGTGGAACATCTTGCCGGACACGTTCGGTCGGAAGCCGTGCGTGAGGTGGCCGCCCGCGTCGAGCGACATGCCGAGCAGCCGCTGGTCGCCGAAGCGGTGACGCAGGGTCTCCCAGTCCGCCTCGGAGAGGTCCGCGACGCCCTTGGCGCCGAACTCGGCCAGGGCGGGGGTCTCGATCCGGTTGGCGAGGATGGCCCAGTAGGCGGTGAGGTTCGCGTCGATGCCGGAGTGGGGTTGCGCGTAGGCGTACTCGGCCCCGAACAGCTCGCGGGCGTGCTCGGCGGCGACGGCCTCGACGGTGTCGACGTTCTGGCAGCCCGCATAGAACCGGTGCCCGACGGTGCCCTCGGCGTACTTGTCGCTCAGCCAGGTGCCCATCGTGGCGAGCACTGGGAGGCTGGCGTAGTTCTCCGACGCGATGAGCTTCAGCGACGCGCGCTGATCGGTGAGCTCCTGGCGCGTCGCCTGCGCGATGCGGGGCTCCACCTGCTCGACCATGCCGAGCAGCGTCTTGTAGGCCGACGAGATCGACTCGAGATCGCTCACAGTTCTCCTTGGTGTGTTGGTATGGCCCCCAATGTAGTCCTTCGGCGCCGTCCGGCCGGTCGAGGGCCGGGCCTCCGGACGGCGGGGATCAGTCGGCGGTGGGCAGCCCCGAGCGCTGCTGAGACACCTCGTACAGCGCCACGGCGGCGGCCACCGAGGCGTTGAGTGACTCGACCTCGCTGGCGATCGGGATGGACACCAGCGAGTCGCAGTGTTCCCGCACCAGCCTGGCCAGCCCCTCGTCCTCCGAGCCGACGACGATGACCACCGGACCGTCGAGGCCGGGTGCGCCGGAGATCGGCACCTCGCCCTCGCCGGCGAGCCCGATGACGGTGAAGCCCATCGCGGACGCCCGCTCCAGGGCACGGTTGAGGTTGGTCGCCATGGCGATGGGGAGCCGCGCGGCCGCACCGGCCGAGGTCTTCCACGCCGCGGCCGTCATCGACGCGGAGCGGCGCGACGGGATGATGACGCCCTGGGCGCCGAACGCGGCGGCGGACCGGACGATGGCGCCGAGGTTGCGGGGGTCGGTGATCCCGTCGAGGGCGATGACGATGCCGTCGGCCGCGGCGGCGTCGGCCATCACGTCCTCCGGGTCGGCGTAGCCGTAGGCCGGCAGCTGCACCGCGATGCCCTGGTGGACGAGCCCGCCGGTGACCCGGTCCAGCTCGGCCCGGGTGACCTGGAGCATCGGCAGCCCGTGCTCGGCGGCGAACTTGAGGATGTCGCGCAGCCGGTCGTCGCGCTCCGCGCCCTCGGCCACGTAGGCCTGCTTGACCGGCAGCCCGGCGACGAGCGCCTCGTGGACGGGGTTGCGCCCCACGATCCAGTCCGCGCCTGCCATGGCCTTGCCTGGCCGCTTCGGCTTGGACTGCTGGCGCTTGGCCGCGTCCTGCTTGGCCTTGTACGCCTTGTGGTAGACGCGGTCCTCCGCCTTGGGGGTGGGGCCCTTGCCCTCGAGCGAGCGGCGGATGCGCCCGCCGGATCCGGCAGCCTTGTTCTTGCCCTTGCGGGTGGCGCCGCGGCGCTGGGAGTTGCCTGCCATGGGTTACCTCTTCTCCAGGCTCCACCGGGGGCCGGTGGGGGTGTCGGTGATGGTGAGGCCGAGGCCGGCCAGGGTGTCGCGGATGGCGTCGGCGGTCGCCCAGTCCTTGGCGGCGCGCGCGGCGGCCCGCTGCTCGAGCATGGCGTGCACGAGGCCGTCGACGACGGGGGTCAGGTCGCTGCGGCCCTGACCCGACGCCCACTCGGGGGCGTCGGGGTGCAGGCCGAACACGGCGAGCATCGCGTCGACGGCGGCCGCCAGCCGCCCCGCGCGCCCGGTGTCGCCGTCGGCGAGGGCCTGGTTGCCGGCCCGGATGGCGTCGAACAGCGCGGCCACGGCCCCCGGGGTCCCGAGGTCGTCGTCCATCGCCTGTTCGAAGGCCCGGTACTCCTCGATGTCGCCCGGGGCCGGCCGGTCGTCCGGGAGCTGTTCGGCGGCCCGTCGCACGAAGCCGTCGATGCGCTCGATGGCCTTCTCCGCCTCGGCGAGCGAGCCTCGGGTGTCGTCGTCGGCGGGGGAGAACTCGATGGTGGACCGGTAGTGCGGTGCGAGGAGGAAGAAGCGCACGGCGCGCGGGTCGTAGGTGCTGGTGACCTCGGAGACCAGGGCGGTGTTGCCGAGCGACTTGCTCATCTTCTCGCCGGCCATCGTCACCCACGCGTTGTGCATCCAGTACCGGGCGAACCCGCGCCCAGCGGCGGCGGACTGCGCGAGTTCGTTCTCGTGATGCGGGAAACGCAGGTCGACGCCGCCGCCGTGGATGTCGAAGGTGTCGCCGAGGTACTTGCCGGACATGGCCGAGCATTCGAGGTGCCAGCCGGGCCGCCCGCGTCCCCACGGCGACGGCCACGACGCGGTGTCGGGCTCGCCGGGCTTGTGGCCCTTCCACAGGGCGAAGTCGCGGGGGTCGCGCTTGCCGCGCGGGTCCGCGTCGGCGGCGGGCTCCATCTCGTCGACCTTCTGCCCGCTCAGTTCTCCGTAGCGCGGCCAGGACTTGACGTCGAAGTAGACGTCGCCGGAGCCGTCGGGCGCCGCGTAGGCGTGCCCTCGTTCGATGAGGGCCTGCGTCAACTCGATCATCTCGGGGATGTGCCCGGTGGCGCGCGGCTCGTAGCTGGGCGGCAGGCAGCCCAGCGCGCTGTATGCGTCGTGCAGCTCGCGCTCGAAGCGGTACGCATGGGTGAACCAGTCGACGCCGGCCTCGGCGGACTTCGCCAGGATCTTGTCGTCGATGTCGGTCACGTTGGCGACGACGGTGACGTCGAAGCCCTTGTGGTCGAGCCAGCGGCGCAGGACGTCGAAGACCACCTCCTTGCGGATGTGGCCGAGGTGGGGCGACGCCTGGACGGTGAGTCCGCAGTGGTAGATCGACACCTTGTCGTCGACGAGGGGGACGAAGTCCCGCACGGTACGGGTCGCGGTGTCATACAGCTTGAGCGTCACAGCAGGTCAGTCTACTTGTCGGGGGCCGAATACGTGGATGGTTGAATCCTCTACTAAACTGGCGCAATGAGCATCGACGTAACCATCTGGTCCGACATCGCCTGCCCCTGGTGCTACATCGGCAAGCGGCGGTTCGAGCGCGCGCTCGCCGAGTTCCCCCGCCGTGACGAGGTGCGGGTGACGTGGCGCAGCTATCAGCTGGACCCGACGGTGCCCGACCACGACCACCGCAGCGAGACCGAGTACCTCAGCCAGGCCAAGGGCATCCCGGTTCCCACGGTGCAGCAGATGGTCTCCCACGTCGTCGAACAGGCCCGCGGTGAGGGTTTGGACTACGACTACGACTCCATCGTGGTGGCGAACTCGCGACGCGCCCACCGGGTCCTCCAGGTGGCCAAGGTCGCCGACGCCGCCGACGGCGGCCACCGCGCCGATGCGCTCAAGGAGTCCCTGCTGCGCTCCCACTTCGTCGAGGGCCGCGACATCGGCGACGGCGAGGTGCTCGTCCGGCTCGCCGAGGAGGCCGGGGTCGACGCGGCCGAGGCCCTCGCCGCGCTCGACTCCTCCGAGATGGAGGAGGCCGTGGCGCGCGACGTCGCGGAGGCCGGAGCCGTCGGCGTGCGGGGCGTACCGTTCTTCGTCCTCGGCGGGAAGTACGGCGTCTCGGGCGCCCAGCCGCCCGAGGTGTTCCGCCAGGCGCTCGACCTCGTCGCGGCGGAGACCGCGCCCGCGCTCATCAGCGTCGACGGCGGTGCAGGCGAGGCCTGCGGCCCCGACGGCTGCCTCTGACGCGCGCCCGCGCGGTCGCAGTGGTCTACTAGGGACCATGGCGAACGTCGACGATGTGTCCAGGCAGGGCGCCCGGTTCGACCGGATGATGGCGCTCCTCGACCGCTACCTGCTGGCCAGCCGGGAGTGGGTGGTGTCCCGCGCCAGCGGTGACGTCCTCGAGGTCGCGGTGGGGACCGGGCTCAACCTCGCCTACTACCGCGACGACGTCCGGTTGACCGCCCTCGAACTCGATCCCGGCATGCTCGACGTGGCCGCCGTGAAGGCGGCCGCCGCGGACCGGCCGGCCACGATGCTGGTGGGGGACGGGCAATGCCTCCCGTTCGCCGACGCGTCCTTCGACTCGGTGGTGTGCACCTTCTCGCTCTGCGGGTTCCCCGACCACGAGCAGGGGATCCGCGAGATGGTCCGCGTGCTACGGCCGGGCGGCCGCCTCCTCCTGGCCGACCATGTCGTCTCGACCAACCCCGTGCTCCGGGGAGGGCAGCGGGTCCTCGAAGCCGTGACCGTCCCGCTGAGCGACGAGCACTTCACTCGTCGTCCGCTGATGGTCGTGGAGCGGATGCCCGTGGCGGTTGTCGAGTCGGATCGGCTGCACCACGGCATCGTCGAGCGCGTGCACGCCCGCCGGGGCTGATCAGCCCTTCTTCTTTTTCTTCGCTTCCTTGGCCCGCAGCGCCGCGATGTCCAGGCCGGCCATCACCGGGATGTCCGGGTCGCTGGCGCCGTCCTCCCACGGGTCGTAGGGCCGCTCCTCGTTCTCCTCGACGTACCCGTGCGACGGGTCGTACTTGTTGACCAGTTCCGCCCCGACGGTGTCGATGTTGGCGAGCTGCTCGTCGGGCAGCGTCGTGAGGATCTCCTGGATGTAGCCCGACGCGGCCTCCTCGGTCGGTACCGGGCGGTTCTCGCGCTGCGACTGGTACCAGCGGTAGTCCAGAACCTCGTGGAAGAACTGCGCTGCGTCGCGCTTGGCGCGCAGGTCCGACGGGATCCGGCTGACGGCGGGTTCGAAGACCTCCATGAGCCACTTGTGCGCCGCGACGGACTCCGGGGCTCCGGGAGCGAATTTCGCGCGGTGGGTGTCCATGTCGTTGAGCAGCCGGCGGGCCTGGTGCTCCTCGGCGTCGAGGCCGGTCAGCCGCATGAGCCGCCGGGTGTGGTGGCCCGCCTCGACGACCTTGGGGCGCATCCTGATCTTGCTGCCGTCGGGCGAGGACTCGACGTCGATCTCGGCGACGTCGAACCCGAGCGCGTTGAGGCGGCGCACCCGCCCCTCGAGGCGGTACATCTCACTCTCGCCGAACTCCTCCGCCTCGGTGAGCTCGGCCCACAGCTGGTGGTAGCGGTCCTCGATGGTGCCAACGAGCTTTTCCGGGTCGAGCGACGAGTCCAGGATCCCACCGGCCTCGAGGTCGAGGAACTCCCCGTACAGGTTGGTCCGCGCGATCTGCAGGTCGTGGGTGCGCTGGCCGTCGGTGAGCGAGTCGTGGATTTCACCGGTCTCGGCGTCGACGAGGTAGGCGGCGAACTCGCCGGCGTCGCGGCGGAACAGGATGTTCGACAGCGACACATCCCCCCAGTAGAACCCGGTGAGGTGCAGCCGGGCGAAGAGCGCGACCATGGCATCGAGCAGCCGGTTGACCGTCTCGTGCCTGACGCCCGGGTAGAACAGCGACCGGTAGGGCAGCGAGAACGGCAGGTGCCGCGTGAGCAGCACCGGATCGAGGGGCAGCCCGTCGTGGTCCACACGGCCGAGGACGACGCCGATGGGGTCGACGCTGGGGACCCCGAGGCGCTTCAGTTCGGTGAGGAGCCGGTACTCGTGCACCGCGACCTCCTCCAGCACTTCCTTGGCGGCGAGGATCGAATCGCCGACGGTGAGGAAGCGCACGACGTGCCGCGAGATGCCGCGCGGCAGCGCGACGAGATGCCGCGCCGGCCAGTCCGCGAGCGGCACCTGCCACGGCAGCTGGATCAGCTGGGCGTCGGGCTTGGCAGCGAGGAATCTTGGCACGGACCGAGTCTAGTGGTCGGCCCGCGCCAACGCCTCCGCCATGACGGCGACCAGGTCCTCGGCGGACTCGATGCCGACGCTGAAACGCAGCAGCCCGCCATCGATGCCCGCCTGGGCGCGGGCTGCCGGTGTCATGCCCGCGTGCGTCATCGTCTCGGGGTGGCACACCAGCGACTCGACGCCCCCCAGCGACTCGGCGAGGTGGAAGATCTGGAGCCCGTCGAGGAAGCGCCGCACGGCGTCCTCGCCGCCCGCCAGGGCGACGGAGATGAGGGACCCGAAGCCGGACTGCTGCCGCGCCGCCAGGTCGTGGCCCGGATGGGTCGCCAGACCGGGGTAGTGCAGGGCCGCGACCGCCGGATGGCCGTCGAGTAGCCCGACCAGCGCCTCGGTGTTGGCGGTGTGGACCCGCATGCGCGCGTCGAGCGTGCGTAGGCCACGCAGGGCGAGGTAGGTGTCGAAGGGGCTGGCGGTCAGGCCGAGCGCGTTGGCCCAGAGGCGCAGCCGCTCGTGGACCTCGGGCTCGGCGGCGACGGCCGCACCGCCGACGACGTCGGAGTGCCCGTTGATGAACTTGGTGGTCGAGTGCACGACGATGTCGGCGCCCAGCGACAGGGGCTGCTGGTGCAGCGGGGACAGGAACGTGTTGTCGGCGACGACGAGGGCGCCCGCCGCGTGGGCGAGCTCCGCGGTGGCGGCGATGTCGGTGATCCGCAACAGCGGGTTCGACGGCGTCTCGATCCATACCAGGGCCGGGCCCAGCCCCAGCGCCGCCGCGAACGCCTCGTCGTCGTTGAAGTCGACGAACTCCACGGCGAAACGGCCCTGCGATGCGAGGAACGTGAACAGCCGCCACGTGCCGCCGTAGGCGTCGTGCTGGACGACCACACGACCGCCCGCGGGGACGAACGCCTCGGCCACCAGCGTGATCGCGGCGAGACCCGACGCCACCACGGTCGCTCCGGCGCCGCCCTCCAGGGTGGCGATCGCCTCGCCGAGCAGGTCCCTGGTCGGGTTCCCGGAGCGGGTGTAGTCGTACTCCCGGGGTTCCCCGAAGCCCTCGAAGGTGAAGTTGGTGCTCAGGTACAGGGGCGGCACGACGGCCCCGTGGGTCGGATCCGTGCCGAGACCGGCAGTCATGCCGCGGGTCCACCGTCCTAGTTCGGCCATGCCAACTCCTTCACTCGTCGCCGGACAAAATAGTGGAGCCCCGGCGAACCGGGGCTCCACATTCAACTGAATTTCGCTGTCAGGAGAGGCGATCCTCAGTCTTGTTGCTGAAGACGTGCACCTGCTCGAAGTCCACCGCGAGGCGGACGATCGTGCCCTTGTGCGGAGCGCTGCGCGCGCCGACGCGGGCGATGATCTGCTGGGCGTCGATGTCGTCCTGGTCGTGTCCGGCGAGCGTGCCGTACAGGTAGGAGTCGGCACCGAGCTCCTCGACGACGGCGAGGTCGAGGCCGATGCCCTCGTCGGCGACGCTGAAGGCCTCCGGACGGATGCCGACGGTCAGGGTCTCCTCGCCCTCGGCCTTCGCGAGAACCTCGCGGGGCACGCGGACGACGTAGTCTCCGACCTGGACGCCGTCCTCAACACGCTTGCCGGGGAGGAGGTTCATGGCGGGGGAGCCGATGAAGCCCGCGACGAAGAGGTTCCTCGGGTTGTCGTACAGCGCCAGCGGGCTGTCGACCTGCTGCAGGAGCCCGTCCTTGAGCACCGCCACGCGGTCACCCATCGTCATGGCCTCGACCTGGTCGTGGGTGACGTAAACGGTGGTGACGCCCAGACGCTGCTGCAGAGCGGCGATCTGGGTGCGGGTGGAGACGCGGAGCTTCGCGTCGAGGTTCGACAGCGGCTCGTCCATGAGGAAGACCTGCGGCTGACGGACGATGGCGCGACCCATCGCGACGCGCTGACGCTGACCGCCGGAGAGGGCCTTGGGCTTGCGGCCGAGGAAGTCCTCGAGACCGAGAAGGTGGGCGGCTTCCTTGACTCGCTTCTCGCGCTCCGCCTTCGGAACGTTCTGCATCTTGAGCGCGAAGCCCATGTTGTCCGCAACGGTCATGTGCGGGTACAGAGCGTAGTTCTGGAAAACCATGGCGATGTCGCGGTCCTTCGGGGGAAGGTCGGTGACATCACGATCGCCGATGAAGATCGAGCCGGAGTTGACCTCTTCGAGGCCGGCCAGCATGCGCAGCGAGGTGGACTTGCCGCAGCCCGAGGGGCCGACGAGGACCATGAACTCGCCATCCTCGATCTCGAGGTTCAGCTTGTTGACGGCGGGACGCTCCGTGCCGGGGTAGACCCGGCTGGCTTCCCGGTAGCTAACGGTGGCCATGTGCCAATTCCTTTCCACGGGCAGGTACGTGCCCGACGATCCGTAGTGGATAGGAGCCTGTATTCAGGTGTTCCTGGAGAGGTAGTCTACACAAGCCCGCCGGATCTCCACCAGCAGGGTCCACTCGGGCCGGTCGCGTAGCATTCGGGGCGTGAACGACGACCAGGGCCGCGAGACCACGCCGACCGAGCCGGAGGAGGCCCCCGAGCGCCCCTGGTGGGATGACGAGGGCATGCCGTGGCGCAAGGAGCCGGGTCGCGCGGACATGGTCTGCCTCGCGTGGTTCGGTGTCATCGGCGTCTTCAGCCTCATCCTGCTCCCGACGCGGGCCTGGCTGCTCGCCGCGGCCCCCGACATCCTCGCCATGATCTCCGGCAGCCGCACCGCGGTGGCCGCCAGCGGGGCCATCGCGTCGGTGGGGGAGATGGCGCACTGGCCGATCGTCTTGTTCGTCGCGTCGCTTCTCAGTCTCAAGTTCGACTGGGTCTACTGGTGGGCGGGCCGGCTGTGGGGCCGCGGCATGATCGAGGTGTGGGCCGGGCAGTCCAAGCGGGCCGCCCGCAACTACGCCCGCGCCGAGCGCTGGGCCGAGCGGCTCGGGCCGATCGGCTTCCTCCTGGCCTACATGCCGATCCCGTTGCCGCTCATGCAGGTCGTGTTCGTGCTCGCGGGCGCCTCCGGCATGAGCCTCAAGCGGTTCCTCGTCTACGACTACATCGCGTCGACGCTGTGGCTCATCGGCTACTTCATCCTCGGCTGGCAGCTCGGCGACGCGGCCGTCGCGGTGCTGGAGGCCTACGCGCGCATCGCCGGCTACGTTGCGATCGGGCTGATCATCTTCATCTTCGTCACCACGTTCCTGCGGCAGCGCCGGAAGGCGGCCGGCCGGAGGGCGTGACCCCGGCGGGGTCCCGACCTCAGGCGCGCCGGCAGATGGCGACGAGGAAGTCCGACTGGGGCGTGAACGGGCGGAGATCCCACGTCGACAGCGGGACGTCGAGAACCATGCCGGCCTTCTCGAGGTCGGCGAAGAATTCCTCGAACTCGTAACCGCGGCCCGCGCCGAAGCCGATGATCGCGCGGCCGTCGGGGGCGAGGTGGGCGGCGAAGCGACGGAGCACCTCGACCCGCGTCGAGGGCGCCAGGAAGCCCATCACGTTGCCGGCGGCGATGATGACGTCGAAGTCGGCCGCGACGCCGCGCGCGGGCAGGTCCAGTTGGGCGAGGTCGCCCACGAGCCACACGGGGCCCGGGTGGTCGGCCTCGGCGGCCTCGATCAGCGCGGGGTCGACGTCGACGCCCACCACGTCGTGGCCCAGGGCGTGGAGGCGGCCGCCCACGCGGCCCGGCCCGCAGCCGGCGTCGAGGATGCGCGAGCCGCGCGAGACCATCGCGTCGACGGTGCGCACCTCGCCGGCCAGGTCGTGGCCGGCGGCCTCCATGATCTTGAACCGCTCGATGTAGCGCTGCGAGTGGTCCGGGTCGGCGGCGATGATGCGCGCCCACTTGCTGGGTTCGGTCATGGCGCCATTCTTGCGTGCGCGGGGCGCCTCCCCAAACGGGCGCGTCACGGCGCGAGGCGTGTTCCCCTCCGGCGTGCCGATCGGCCGTACCGTTGAATCATCCGCTCCCGAGGGGGATGACTGTCAGTGACCGACACTGTGATCCGAGCCGGCGGCCTCGTGAAGGACTATGGCGCCCTCAGGGCGCTCGACGGGCTCGATCTCGACGTTCGGCGGGGCGAGGTGTACGGATTCCTCGGGCCCAATGGGGCAGGCAAGTCCACCACGATCCGAGTGCTGCTCGACCTGCTGAGACCCACCGGTGGGCGTGTCGAGGTGTTCGGCCAGGCACCGGCGTCAGGTGGTGGCGCGCTGCGCCGCCGGGTGGGGTATCTCCCCGGGGAGTTGACCATGCGCAGCCGCGCCAGCGCGGGAGCCGTGCTCGACTACCTGTCCGACCTGCGCGGGGGCGAGGGTCGCGAGCGTGTGCGCGAGCTCGCGGAGCGCTTCGACGTAGATCTGTCGCGCCCCGTCCGCAGCCTGTCGAGGGGGAACAAGCAGAAGATCGGCATCATCCAGGCCTTCATGCACCGTCCCGAGCTTCTGGTCCTCGACGAACCCACCAGCGGTCTCGATCCCCTCCTCCAGCGCACGTTCCTCGACCTTGCCGTCGAGTCACGCGACGCGGGGGCGACGGTCTTCATGTCGTCGCACGTCCTGAGCGAGGTCGAGCAGATCGCCGACAGGGTGGGCGTTGTCCGGGCCGGCCGCATCGTCGACGTCGAGGGCGTCGTGGCGCTGCGTCGTCGCGCCGGGCAGACCGTGAGCCTGACGTTCGCCGGTCCCGTGGATGTGGCGGACTTCGCCGACATCCCGGCGGTCGCGAACCCGACGGTGTCCGGCGACACCCTCACGTGCTCCCTCCACGGCGAACCTGACGCGCTCCTGAAGCGCGCCGCCGCGTACCACGTCGTGCGCTGGTCGGCCGAGGACCGTGAGCTCGACGACCTGTTCCTCGAGTTCTACCGGGGAGACGGCGCGGACCGGCCGGGAGCTCAACGATGAGCGCCCCGCACCGACCGACCATCCTCGTCGGCGTCCTGCGGGGGCGCGCGCGTTCGCTGGTGCTCTGGGCGGTCGCACTCGCGGCCATCAGCGTCATGTACATCGGCTTCTATCCGGCCATGGACGGCAACGGGCTGCAGGAGGTCATCGCGGACATGCCCGAGGAACTGGTCGTCGCGATGGGCTACGAGAGCATCGGGACCGCCACCGGCTGGGTCACGTCGACCGTCTACGCCCTGGTTGGTCCCGCGCTGCTGCTGGTGTTCGGGATCGGCTTGGGGGGCCGGCTCATCGCGGGGGAGGAGGAGGACGGAGCGCTCGAGCTCGAGTTGTCATCGCCCGCCTCGAGGTCGGAGGTCTACCTGGAGCGTCTCCTGGCGCTCTGGGTCTCGCTGCTGATTCTCAACGCCGCCGTCGCCGTGGCCGTCTACGGGATCGTTGCCGCCCTCGGCCTTGAGGTAGGCCTCGGTGCGACGCTGAGCACCACCGCGGGGCAGTACCTGTTCACGGCCGGCATGTCCACCATCGCGCTGTCCGTGGGGGCGGTCACCGGCCGCCGGGCGGTCGCCCTCGCGACGGCCGCGGCGGTTGCCGTCGCCGCGTTCGTCCTGGACGCGATCGGGCCCGTCGTCGACGCCGACTGGATGACGGCCGTCTCACCGTTCTCCTGGTACATCGACCACGACCCCCTCGCGGGGGGTGCCGACCTTCTGGGTCTCGTGCTGCTGGTCGCCGTCCCCGTCGTGTTCTCCGTCGTCGGGCTGGCCGGGTTCACGCGTCGTGACCTGATGGTCTAGGTACCGGGAGAGCCGCGGCCCGAGTGGAGCCCCCTGAGGGAGTCGAACCCTCGACCACTCGCTTACAAGGCGAGCGCTCTGGCCGCTGAGCTAAGGGGGCGGGTGGCACACATTGTGCCCGCCCGGACCGCCGGTGTCTAAGCGCCGGAGGCGGCGACGAACAGCTGGCCGTGCCCGGTGACCGTCACCTGTTCGTCGGCCGGCACGAACACGGAGTCGCCGGACTCCAGGACGGCCGGTTCCCCGTCCCCGTGGAGCACGAACGATCCGGAGGTCACGAGCGCGATGCGCCCGGAGTCCGGCCTCGGCAGCATGAGCGAGTGGTTCCCCACCGGCGCCACGAGCCAGAGTTCGAACTCGGGAAAGGACGTCGGGTAGACGTAGACGCCGTCGGCCCCGGCGGGGACCATGATCTGCGGCGTCATCGCCTCGAAGCCGACCACCTGCAGCAGCCCATCGACGTCGATGTGCTTGCTGGTCAGCCCACCGCGGATGACGTTGTCCGAGTTGGCCATCACCTCGACGCCGGTGCCGCGGAGGTAGGCGTGCATGAGGCCGGGGGGAAGGGCGATGCCCTCGCCCGGCTGCAGCTTGAACCTGTTCATCAGTAGCGCCGCGAGGATCCCGGGATCGCCGGGGAAGTGCTCGTCCAGTTCGACGGCGGTGCGTGCGAAGTCCCCGAGGCTCCCCGGGGAGTGCAGGTGCTCAACTGCGGCGGCCAGGACGATGTCGACGAGGTAGCGCCGGTCGTGCAGGGACAAGACGTCGAGGAAGACCTCCTGCAGCGCGGGGGCCGCCGTGCGGTCCCGCAGGGGGCCGATGACCGAGGCCAGCTGTTCGGAGACGCCGAGCCCCTCGAAGAGCCCGGCGGTCTTCACAGGGTCCCGGAAGCCCAGCAGGCCCTCGAAGGGCGTGATGGCCACGATGGCCTCGGGCTTGGGCCAGTCGTCCTTGTAGGAGCGGACCGGATCGTCCTCGTCGAGGCCGAGCAGCGACTCCCGCGCGTAGCCCGTCTCCGCCTGGCGGCGCGACGGGTGCGCCTGGATGCTCAGCGGGGACGCGGCCGACAGGATCTTGAGCAGGAACGGCAGCCGGCCGCCGAACTGTTCGTGGCTGGCCGCCCCGACGACGTGGGGGTCCTGCACGACGAGTTCCGCGAGGGCGCGGCCGTCGTCGAGAAACGCCTGACCGCCCGGGTGGGCGCCGAGCCAGTACTCGGCCCAGGGCATGCCGTCGGGTTCACGCCGCAGGATCGCGGGGATCTCGGTGCGGCTGCCCCAGGCGAAGTGCTGGACGTGGCCGGTGAGGCGGCGCATGGTGCTGGGGTCCTCTTACTGTGGTCGGGGCCGGTGAACATCTTTGAACAACGAAGACTATCGTGCCGTGCGTCACGGCCAGTTCCTAATGACATCGGTGTGATTCGGCGCGTAGGATGGCCTGCATGTCGGAAGCCATCTCCCTCAGCACCCCGGCCGCCCTGGCCGAACGCGACGCGCGGATCCTCGACTTCGAGGACACCTGGTTCACGTCGTCCGTGCCGAAGGAACAGGCCATCATGGAGCACTTCTCCATGAGTTCCACACGGTACTACCAGCACCTCAACGCGCTGATCGACCGGCCCGAGGCCCTCGAGTACAAGCCCCTCCTCGTCAAGCGGTTGCGCCGGATGCGTACGCAGCGCCACGCAGCGCGGTCGGCGCGCCGGCTCCAGGGCTGAGCCCGGGCCGCTAGCTGGCCCGGTCGCCTCGTCGCAGCAGCCTCGTCAGGCCCTCCCGCAGCGGCCTCGGCGGATTGCGCTTGTAGCCGCCGTCGTCGAGGCCGGCCTGGATCTCGAAGTGGTTCGCGCTCGCCCGGTCCCCCGTGCGCAGGACCGACCAGGCCGCCGCCGCGAAGTACAGCGGCAGGAACGGCAGACCCAGGCAGTACGCGTACTGCCACGTGTGGGCGTCCTCGTGCTCCATCACCCGCGGATGCCTGGCCTCGGCCTCCTCGAGCGTGCGGCCCGGCAGGACCACCACCGACCCGACGGTGAACGCCCCGGCGAACCGCGCCGGCAGCCTCGCCTGATCGGCGACGATGAGGTTCCCTCGCCGTCTGAGCCGACCGCGGCCGACCAGCGCGACGGCCAGCCCCAGCGGCGTCGACAGATTGACGACGTTCGCCACGTCCTTGAGTACCTGTCCCGTGTTCATCACCGCTCCTCCGTCGCCGCCCGAGTGACGCCCCACGCCCCATGCTGCCGGACCGGCACGAGCCGGACACGCGGTTCGTCGCGCCCGGTTGAGCCCGAGTCGAGGTTCGACGGCCCGAAACGGCGATTCCGGGCCGAAATCGCCGTCGGGCCATGGTTCGGGCTCATCGCGGCCGGGTTGTGGCAGACCCTTTGCACTCCCTTGGGTCGAGTGCTAATAATGGGGTTAGCACTCTGAAGGTTGGAGTGCTATCGAACCACCGGTGAGGCTCAGGCCGTCCGTCGCGGGCACCGCGGTTCAACAGGACCTGAATACACACCCGGGGCTGCCGCCCCATTCGACGGGAGGACTCCCGAACACATGGCAAAGCTGATTGAGTTCAACGAGGACGCGCGCCGCGGCCTCGAGCGCGGCATGAACACCCTCGCCGACGCCGTCAAGGTGACGCTCGGCCCCAAGGGGCGCAACGTCGTGCTCGAGAAGAAGTGGGGCGCCCCCACCATCACCAACGACGGCGTCTCCATCGCCAAGGAGATCGAGCTCGAGGACCCCTACGAGCGCATCGGCGCCGAACTGGTCAAGGAAGTCGCCAAGAAGACCGACGACGTCGCGGGCGACGGCACCACCACCGCCACCGTCCTTGCCCAGGCGATGGTCCGCGAGGGCCTGCGCAACGTCTCCGCCGGCGCCAACCCGATGGGCCTGAAGAAGGGCATCGAGGCCGCCGTCGCCGCCATCACCGGCAAGCTCGCCGACATGGCCATCGACGTCGAGACCAAGGAGCAGATCGCCGCCACCGCGTCGATCTCCGCCGCTGACACCACCGTCGGCGAGATCATCGCCGAGGCGATGGACAAGGTCGGCAAGGAAGGCGTCATCACCGTCGAGGAGTCGAACACCTTCGGCCTCGAGCTCGAGCTCACCGAGGGCATGCGCTTCGACAAGGGCTACATCTCGCCCTACTTCGTCACCGACGCCGAGCGCATGGAGGCCGTCCTCGACGACCCGTACGTGCTGCTCGTCAACTCCAAGGTCTCCTCGCTCAAGGACCTGCTGCCCCTCCTCGAGAAGGTCATGCAGTCGAGCAAGCCGCTCCTGGTCATCGCCGAGGACGTCGAGGGCGAGGCCCTCGCCGGCCTCATCGTCAACAAGATCCGCGGCACCTTCAAGTCGATCGCCGTCAAGGCCCCCGGCTTCGGTGACCGCCGCAAGGCCATGCTGACCGACATCGCCATCCTCACCGGCGGCGAGGTCATCAGCGAAGAGGTCGGCCTCTCGCTCGAGAACGCCACGCTCGACCTGCTCGGCACGGCGCGCTCGGTGCGCGTCACCAAGGACGAGTGCACCATCGTCGACGGCGGCGGCGACGTCGCGCAGATCGAGGGCCGCGTCGCCCAGATCCGTCGTGAGATCGAGAACTCGGACTCGGAGTACGACCGCGAGAAGCTCCAGGAGCGCCTCGCCAAGCTGGCCGGCGGCGTCGCCGTCATCAAGGTCGGCGCGGCCACCGAGGTCGAGCTCAAGGAGCGCAAGCACCGCATCGAGGACGCCGTCCGCAACGCGAAGGCGGCCGTCGAGGAGGGCATCGTCCCCGGCGGTGGCGTCGCGCTACTGCAGGCCGGTGCTGCCGCGTCGGTCGAGGGGCTCTCGGGTGATGAGGCCGTCGGTGCGGCGATCGTCTTCTCCGCGGCTTCGGCTCCGCTCAAGCAGATCGCCGGCAACGCCGGTCTCGAGGGCGGCGTCGTGGCCGAGAAGGTCGCGAACCTGCCCGCTGGCGAGGGCCTCGACGCCGCCACGGGCGAGTACGTCGACATGGTCGCCACCGGCATCATCGACCCGGCCAAGGTGACCCGCTCTGCGCTGCAGAATGCCGCGTCGATCGCCGCGCTGTTCCTCACCACCGAGGCCGTCATCGCCGACAAGCCGGAGCCCGCCGCGGCGGCCCCCGGGGCCGGCATGGACGAGATGGGCGGCATGGGCGGCTTCTGAGCCACCCACGTCGCGCAGACGCTTCAAGGAGGGCGGTCCCCGTTTGGGGGCCGCCCTTCGGCGTCCCCACCGTGAGCACTTTCCCGGCCTCGATCGGGATCGAGCCCGCTTGCACGATCACATTCCGCGCGAGTCCGGGAAAGTGCTCACGGTCGGGTCAGGAGATCCGCTAAGTCCCCCGGGCCGTCGTCGCTCAGCCGTGAGCACTTCTCCGGACTCGACGCCTTGGTGGGCGCTCCAGCGGACCCGATCGCGATCGAGTCCGGGAAAGTGCTCACGGCTGAGCCACGGCAGGGGTCAGGCGCGGCGGACCATGCGGTGCATCCCGATGTCGCCCCAGCTGGCGTCCGTGCGGAACCGCTCGTCGAGGTCGACGAAGCCGCGACGCCGGTAGAACGCCTGCGCGGGCTCGTTGCCGTCGATCAGCCACAGGTACAGGTCGCGGCCGTCGTCGATCCGCGCCAGCATCGCCGAGCCGAGCCCCCGCCCGTGGTACTCAGGCGCCACGTAGAGCCGCTCGAGTTCCCGGTCCGCCGGCGACGGCACGAACCCCGCCCCGATCTCCCACTGCTGCGGGCCGTCCGCGATCGACGCGATCCCGACCAGCACCCCGTCGACCTTCGCGACCACGCGGCGCGCGGTCCCGGGGTCAGCGAACCCCCGCGCCATCCCGGGCACCCACTCGGCCCGGTACACCTCCTGCCGGGCGGCGAAGTCCCCCGGCACGATCCCCGCGTAGGCCTTGGCCTGCTGGGCGACCAGGAAGTCGAACCAGGCGCCGGCATCGTCGGGCGTGGGGGCTGCGATCACGGGTTCGGACACCCAGGCATCGTAACCACGGGCCGTTCACGCTGCGCGCCTCCGCCCCGAGGGCGCCGCGACTTGGCAGGATTGGCACATGAGTCTGCTGGAGGTCATCGCCATGCACGCGGCCGACGCGGAGCGCGCGGAGGCCGGCGGAGCCGACCGCATCGAGCTGCTCGGCACCATGGACGAGGACGGGCTGTCCCCCGAACCCCGAACCGTCGAGAAGGTCAGACGCGCGACGTCGATCCAGATCCGCCCCATGGTGCGGCTGCGGGCAGGGTTCGGGACCGACGGGGGAGAGGCCACCCGTCTCAAGGGGCTCATCGCCGCCTACCTCGACGCCGGCGCCGACGGCGTGGTCCTCGGCTATCTCAACGGCGCCAACGCCGTGGACGGCCACGTGGTGACCGATCTCGTGGACCAGGGCGACTTCCCGTGGACCTTCCACAGGGCAATCGACCACTGCCTCGACCAGGACCGGGCCTGGGCCGCCGTCCGGACGCTGCCGCGGGTCGACCAGGTGCTGACCGCCGGATCGGCGCGCGGGGTGGAACAGGGGCTCGACGAGCTGCTGCGCCGGGCCAAGGGCGACGCCGAGGTGGCGCGGCTCATCATGGCCGGCGGTGGCCTCGCCCCCGAACACGTCCCGTGGCTCGTCCGTGCGGGGGTGCGCGCCTTCCACATCGGGTCGTCCGCGCGACCCGGGAAGTCCTTCAAGGCCTACGTCGACTCCGACCTGGTGGCGAGTTGGCGCGATCTCATCGACGACGAGGTGGCCCATGCCAGGCGACTCCAGCACTGAGCGCCGGATCCGCCGCCGCGCCGCCGCGCGGGTGGTCGTCGTGGCGGGCGACGAGCTGCTGCTGCTCGGGGACACCGACCCCGGCATTCCCGGCTCCCGCTTCTGGCAGGCGCCCGGCGGGGGAGTGGAGGAGGGGGAGTCGCCACGCGAGGCCGCCGTGCGCGAGCTCCTCGAGGAGACCGGGCTCGTTGCCGAGGCCGCCGACCTGGCCGGTCCCGTGGCCGTGCGGCGGCTGCTGCGCGGGTACTCCGACCGGATCCTCGTCCAGCACGAGACCTTCTACCTGCTGAGGACCGAACGGTTCGACCCGCGGGCCGCGGGGCTCACGGTTGCCGAGCGCGCCCGGCACGTGTCGACGGACTGGTTCCCCCTCGACGACCTGCCGGAACCGACGTGGCCCCCGCAGCTCGCCGAGCTGGCCGCATGGGGCGGGGGCGAGCCCGTCGACTTCGGCGAGGTGGAGGAGTCGACGGTCCCAGTCGGGGGGCTGCCTGACGACGGGTCAGCGCGAACGTAGTGCGCCGAGAGCGAAGGCGAAGGTGAACCCCAGGCCGGCCAGGGACGCGATGAGCGACGGCTGGCCCAGGGTGTCGGTGACCAGCCCCCAGCCGAGGGTGGCGATCCCCAGGCCGAGTGCCCACGCTCCGGCGCGCCCGGTCAGCGCGGTCGTCCTCAGCCCCAGGGCCCCGGCGGCGGCCAGCGCGAACGGCGAGGTCACGGGCACGAGGAACGCCACTAGGCCGAGGCCCGCGGCGACGAGCGCGAGCTGTTTCTGCGTCCGCAGCGGGGCGACGGGCCGCATCCCGGGTGGCGGGGGCGGGACGGTCGGTGGGCCGTACGGGACCTGTGCCGGCGCGGGCGGGGGCTGTGGCGCTCCCGTCGGGCCAGGCGGTGCCGCACCGGCGGGGATGGGAGGCAGCGGGGCTCCCGTCGGCGGCGGCAGCCGCGGACCCGTGGGCGGTGGCAGTTGGCTGCCCTCCGAACCGGTCCATTCGGGGCCCAGCGTGCGGGGGGCCGACGTCTCGATGGGCTGCCGCGGGTCCCTGGGCTCTGCGCCCCGGGCGGCGGGGGTGAGTGCCATCGAACTGACCGCGAAGGCGTCGCGCGGGTCTCTCCTGGGACCGTCCACACCGGCGTGCGCAGCCAGCGGCTCGGCGTCCGGGCCGTCGAAGTGGCGCGGTGGCACGACGGCCCCGGGAGTGGCCGCCCGCCAGGGTTCCGCCTCGGGGAACGGTGCGACGGCGGGCGTGGCGAAGCCGTCGGGTCGCTCAGTGGGCGCGTACTCGGCGCCGTCCCGCCAGGAAGCCATGCCCCCATGCTAGTCACCGGACTACTCGCTCGCCGACTCTGTACACATGGGCATCCTGGGTGCGCGAACAGTGGGTCGAATGAACAACAAGTGGACGATTGGTCCTAGTCTCGAATCGGAGGCGATCCTGCGCCTGACCGAACGACGCGAGGAGTGACGAACGATGGACGTGGTGATCTGCCGGGATGCCGAGACGGCGGGGAAGGTGGCCGCCGACCGGGTGGCCGAATACATCGAGGGGCTGCCGACACCGGTGCTCGGCCTCGCGACGGGCTCCTCCCCGCTGCGGCTCTACGCCGAGCTGGCCCGCCGGGTCGACAGCGGCGCCCTGGACGTCTCCCACGGACTCGGCTTCGCCCTGGACGAGTACGCGGGCCTCGACCCGGCGCACCCCGAGAGCTACCGCAGCGTCATCACCCGCACCGTGGTCGGGCCGCTGCGCATGGACCCCGCCCGCGTCCACGTCCCCGACGGCACGGCCGAGGACCTGCAGGTCGCGGCCGACGACTACGACGCCGCCATCAGGGCGGCCGGCGGCGTCGACGTGCAGATCCTCGGTATCGGCAGCAACGGGCACCTGGGCTTCAACGAGCCCTTCTCATCGTTCGCGTCGCGCACCAGGGTCAAGACCCTCACGCCGCAGACCCGCTCGGACAATGCCCGCTTCTTCGACTCCCCCGAGCAGGTTCCCACCCACTGCGTCACTCAGGGCCTCGGCACCATCATGGACTCCCGCGCCGCGGTGCTGGTCGCCACCGGCGAGCACAAGGCGGCGGCGGTCGCGGCCATGATCGAGGGCCCCGTCGCCGCTGTCTGCCCCGGCTCGGTCCTGCAGTTCCACCCCAAGGCGGTCATCGTCATCGACGAGGCCGCGGCCTCGGGCCTCGCGTACGCCGACTACTTCCGCGGCATCGCCGGCTGACCTGGAGCCCGGCTGTTGGGGTAGGCGGCTCACACCGGATAGACTGCTCGTTCTGACTGGCTACTAGTGCAAGTGAGGGCGACGTGCCTACCGGAAAAGTGCGATTCTTCGACGCCGAGAAGGGCTTTGGTTTCATCACCAAGGACGACGGCGGCGATGTCTACGTGCGCTCGAACGCGCTCCCCGCAGGGGTGACCGCCCTCAAGGCGGGACAGCGCGTGGAGTTCGGCGTCATCGAGGGGCGCAAGGGCGAGCAGGCGCTCAGCCTCCACGTCCTCGAGACGCCCCCGTCCCTGTCCAAGGCCTCCCGGAAGAAGCCCGAGGAGATGGCCGTCATCGTCGAGGACCTCATCAAGTTGCTTGACGGGATCGGCAACGACTACCGCAGGCGCCGGCACCCCGACAGCAAGCATGCGGGTCGCGTGGCTGGGCTCCTCCGCCGCGTCGCCGACGAATTGGAGCTCTGAGTCATGGCCAAGCCGAAGCTGGACGCCGTCGCGGCCGCCGCCGTCGACCTCGCGCGGGACGCCGCCGTCGAGGTCGGGGGAGCCGACGCGGTCGGTGACCACCTCGGTGTGGTCGCCGAATCCGGCGACCGCCTGGTCACTCACTCCTTCGCCTGCCTGCTGCCCGGCTACTCGGACTGGCAGTGGGCCGTCACCCTGGTGCGTGCCGCCAGGGCCAAGGCGCCGACGGTCAACGAGGCCGTCCTCGTGCCCATGCCCGAGGCGCTGCTCGCTCCCGCCTGGGTGCCGTGGGAGGACCGGATCGGCCCGGGCGACATCGCGCCCGGCATGCTCATGGCCACCCCGGACAACGATCCGCGGCTCGAGCCCGGCTTCGCCTCCACCGACCTCCCGGTCGACGCCGACAGCGCGGAGTGGGCCCAATTGCGCACCACCGTGGCCGAACTCGGCCTCGGGCGTCCCCGCGTGCTGAGCCGCTTCGGGCGCGACGAGGCTGCCGAGCGTTGGCTCGACGGCCCGCCCGGGCCCGGTGACGAGGGCTCGAAGGAGGCCCCGGCGCCCTGCATGTCCTGCGGCTACTTCGTCGCGCTGCGCGGATCGCTCGGCACACTGTTCGGGGCCTGCACCAACCAGTACTCCCCGTGGGACGGCCGGGTCGTGGCTCTGGAGCACGGCTGCGGCGGCCACTCGGACGTCGTCGCGGGCGAGCGGGCCAAGGAACTGCCCGAGCCGGTGTTCGACACCATCCGCATCGACGAGGCACTGTTCGACTGATTCCGGGGCGGAGGGTCACACAGCGGGACCCCGGAACCGGGCCGAAACACGATGGCCCTACGATGCGGTTCCGTGGTTACCAACAGTCCCAAGGCAGCGAAGCTGCATCCTGAGTCGGAGAGCCTGTCAGGGCTCGATCGTTTCTTCGAGATCACCAAGCGTCGCTCAACCGTCGGACGGGAAGTCCGCGGCGGCCTGGTGACGTTCTTCGCGATGGCCTACATCATCGCGCTCAACCCCCTCATCATCGGCACGGCCGCGGACAAGGACGGCAACCTCGTCTCCGGTCAGCCCATGTACACCGACGCGGCGATGACGGTCGTCGACGGCGCCGCCGTCGGCCAGTCCATCGCCATGGTCGCCGCGGCGACCGCGCTGGTAGCGGGCCTCCTCACCCTGGCCATGGGCATCTTCGGCCGGTTCCCGATCGGCCTGGCCACCGGCCTCGGCCTCAACGCGCTCGTGGCCTACGTCCTCGCACCGCAGATGACCTGGCCACAGGCCATGGGCCTCGTGGTCTGGGAGGGCATCATCATCTTCGTCCTGGTGCTTACCGGGTTCAGGACGGCTGTGTTCAAGGCCATCCCGAAGACGTTGCGAACCGCCATCTCGGTCGGCATCGGCCTGTTCATCTCCTTCGTCGGCCTCGTCAACGCAGGCGTCGTGCGCCCGGCCGCCGGGACCCCGGTGGAACTGGGCATCAGCGGGTCGCTCGTCGGCTGGCCCATCGCGATCTTCGTCATCGGCCTGTTCGCGCTCATCGCGCTGCACGTGATGAAGGTCCGTGGAGCCATGCTCATCTCGATCATCGGCGCCACCGTGCTCGCGGTCATCGTCGAGGCGGTCGCCGCCATCGGGCCGCAGGCGCAGGACGGCTCAAACCCCGCCGGCTGGTCCCTCAACGTCCCCGCGCTGTCCGACTTCAGCCTCCCGGATCTCGGGCTGATCGGCCGTGTCGACATGATCGGGGCGTTCTTCCCCGAGGGCACGTTCTCGGTGACCAACTTCCTGGCGCTGGTCATCCTCGTCTTCTCACTGCTGCTGGCTGACTTCTTCGACACTATGGGCACCATCGTGGCCGTGGGCTCCGAGGGCGACCTGCTCGACGCCCACGGCATGCCTCCGCGCACCACCGAGATCCTGATGGTCGACTCGCTCGCCGCGGCCGCTGGGGGCTTCGGCTCCGTGTCGTCCAACACCTGCTATATCGAGTCCACCGCCGGCGTCGGCGAAGGCGCGCGGACCGGCCTGGCGTCGGTGGTCACCGGCGCCGCGTTCCTGCTCGCGATCTTCCTGTCGCCGCTGATCAACATGGTCCCCTCCGAGGCCGCGGCCCCGGTGCTGGTGTTCGTGGGCTACCTGATGATCTCCCAGGTGGTCGACGTGGACTGGGCGGATCCGGAGGTCGGCATCCCCGCCTTCCTCACGATCATCCTCATGCCGTTCTCGTACTCGATCACGGTGGGCATCGGCGCGGGCTTCCTGGCCTACGTGTTCATCAAGCTCGTCAAGGGCCACGCCAAGCAGGTGCACCCGCTGATGTACCTGGTGGCGGCGCTGTTCGTCGTCTACTTCATCCAGGGCGCGTTCCTCACCTGGCTGAGCTGATCCCCGACGCGAGGGCCGGGTGGGCGGAGCGCCCTCCCGGCCCTTCGTCGTCCCCGGGATGCCACAGCCCCGCCGGCGGGGTCAAGGGTCAACGGGCGGGGCTGGATCCATGGTGCCGTGCCTCCGGCGGCCGGTAGTGTGGCGGCATGTTCCAGAAGGTATTGGTCGCCAACCGCGGCGAGATCGCCATCCGCGCATTCCGGGCGGCGTACGAGCTCGGCCTCAACACCGTCGCGGTGTTCGCCTACGAGGACCGCAACGCGGACCACCGCATCAAGGCCGAGGAGTCCTACCTGATCGGCGAGGAGGGTCATCCGGTCCGCGCCTATCTGGACATCGACGAAATCATCCGCGCTGCGAAGCTGGCCGGCGCCGACGCGATATACCCGGGCTACGGCTTCCTGTCGGAGAACCCGGATCTCGCGGCCGCCTGCCGCGCCAACGGCATCACGTTCATCGGCCCGTCGGCCGAGGTCCTCACGCTCGCCGGCAACAAGGTGCGCGCCCTCGAGGCCGCCCGCAAGGTTGGGGTACCGACCCTGGCCTCCTGCCCCCCGTCGACCGACCCGGACACGCTGCTGGCCGCGGCGGAAGAGATCGGCTTCCCAGTGTTCGTCAAGGCCGTCGCGGGCGGCGGGGGCCGTGGCATGCGTCGCGTCGACGACCCGGCGCGACTCCCCGACGAACTCGGTGCCGCCATGCGCGAGGCCGAGGCCGCCTTCGGTGACCCGACGGTCTACATCGAGCAGGCGGTCGCCGCACCCCGCCACATCGAGGTCCAGGTCCTCGCGGACAACGAGGGCAACATGGTCCACCTCTTCGAGCGGGACTGCTCCATCCAGCGCCGCCACCAGAAGGTCGTCGAGATCGCTCCGGCGCCGCACATCTCCCCGGAACTGCGCGAAGCGCTCACCTCCGATGCCCTCAAGTTCGCGCGTGCCATCGACTACACGTGCGCGGGCACCGTCGAGTTCCTCGTGGAGACCGAGGGCCCGCGCGCCGGCCGGCACGTGTTCATCGAGATGAACCCGCGGATCCAGGTGGAGCACACCGTCACCGAGGAGATCACCGACGTCGACCTCGTGCAGTCCCAGATGCGGATCGCCGGCGGCGAACTGCTGGAGGACATACCGATCCGCCAGGACGAGCTGGAGATCCGCGGCGCCGCGCTGCAGTGCCGCATCACGACCGAGGACCCGCTGAACTCCTTCCGGCCGGACACGGGGCTGATCACCGGGTACCGCTCCGCCAACGGCGCCGGCATCCGCCTCGACGGCGGCACCACCGGTACCGGGGTCGAGATCAGCCCGCACTTCGACTCGCTGCTGGTCAAACTGACCGCCCGCGGACGCACCTTCGACAAGGCGGTCGTCCGGGCCCGCCGGGCACTCGCGGAGTTCCGCGTGCGGGGCGTCGCGACCAACATCCCCTTCCTCCGCGCCGTCCTCGACGACCCGGACTTCGCCGCAGGCGGGGTGACGACGTCGTTCATCGACGAGCGCCCCTACCTGCTGAACGCCCGGACCCCGGCGGACCGCGCCACCAAGCTGCTGCGCCACCTCGCCGAGGTGACGGTCAACCGGCCCAACGGCACTACGCCGACGTACCTCGACCCGCGGACCAAGCTGCCGACGATCGACCTCGCCGCCCCGGTGCCCCAGGGCTCCCGGGACCGGCTCCTGGCGCTGGGCGCGGAGGGATTCGCCAAGGATCTCCGCGCCGCGACCGCCGTCGGCATCACCGACACCACGTACCGCGACGCCCACCAGTCCCTCCTGGCCACCCGGGTCCGGACGCGGGATCTCGCCGCCGTCGCACCCGTCCAGGCGCGGACGCTGCCGCACATGCTGTCGGTCGAGTGCTGGGGCGGCGCCACCTATGACGTGGCCCTCCGCTTCCTCGGCGAGGATCCCTGGGAGCGGCTGGCCAAGCTCCGCGACGCCATGCCGAACCAGAACCTGCAGATGCTGCTGCGCGGCCGCAACACGGTGGGCTACACGCCCTACCCGACGGAGGTGACCGAGGCGTTCGTCGCGGAGGCGGCAGCCACCGGCATCGACATCTTCCGCATCTTCGACGCCCTCAACGACGTCGAGCAGATGCGCCCCGCGATCGAAGCCGTGCGCTCGACGACGTCGGTGGCCGAGGTGGCGCTGTGCTACACGTCGAACCTGCTCGACCCGGCGGAGAAGATCTACACGCTCGACTACTACCTCCGCCTCGCGGAGCGCATCGTCGACGCCGGCGCCCACATCATCGCCATCAAGGACATGGCCGGCCTGCTGCGCCCCGAGGCGGCGCGCCGCCTGGTGACCGCGCTGCGCGAGCGCTTCGACCAGCCGGTGCACCTGCACACGCACGACACAACCGGCGGCCAGCTCGCGACGCTGCTGGCCGCGATCGGGGCGGGGGTCGATGCCGTCGACGTGGCGAACTCGGCCATGAGTTCGACGACGTCGCAGCCGCCGATGTCGGCGCTGGTGGCGGCGCTGGACCAGACCGAGCGGCAGTCCGCGTTGGACCCGCGGGCCGTGCTCGACCTCGAGCCCTACTGGGAGGCGGTGCGCAAGATGTACCGCCCGTTCGAGTCGGGCCTCCCCGCCCCCACCGGGCGTGTCTACAGCCACGAGATCCCGGGCGGCCAGCTGTCCAACCTGCGTCAGCAGGCCATCGCGCTCGGGCTGGGGGAGAAGTTCGAGGCCATCGAGGACATGTACGAGGCCGCGGACAAGATCCTCGGTCGTCCGACGAAGGTGACCCCGTCGTCGAAGGTGGTGGGCGACCTCGCCCTGCACCTCGTCGCCGTCGGCGCCGACCCCGCAGAGTTCGAGGCGGACCCCCAGGCGTTCGACATCCCGGACTCGGTCATCGGGTTCCTCAACGGCGAACTGGGCGAACCGGCCGGCGGCTGGCCCGAGCCGTTCCGCACCAAGGCACTGTCGGGGCGGCGCACGCCGGCGCGCATCACCGAGGTGGCCGATGAGGACCTGGCACTCCTCACCGGACCCGGCCGCGAGCGGCAGGAGACCCTCAACCGGCTCCTGTTCCCCGGGCCCACCCGGGAGTTCGACCAGCAGCGCGAGGACTTCGGCGACATCTCCGTCCTGCCCACGGTGCCCTACCTGTACGGCATGGAGCGCGGTCACGAGTATGCGATCACCCTCGGGAAGGGCATCACGCTGCTGGTCGGCATCGAGGCGATCTCCGAGCCCGACAAGCGCGGCAAGCGCACTGTCATGTGTCTGCTCAACGGCCAGATCCGGCCGGTGCGGGTCCGGGACCTCAGCATCAAGTCCGAGGTGCCCGCGGCGGAGCGCGCCGACAAGGCGAACAAGGGTCATGTGGCGGCGCCGTTCAGCGGCGCCGTGACCCCCACGGTCAAGGAGGGCGACACCGTCGAGGCCGGCGACCAGGTGGCCACTATCGAGGCCATGAAGATGGAGGCGTCTATCAACGCCCCGGTGGGGGGCGTGGTCAAGCGGGTGGTCCTGCCGGACACCACGCAGTTGGAGGGCGGGGACCTGGTCCTGGTGATCGAGACGGCCTGACCGCCGTCAGGCGGTCGTGCTGATGGTGACGATGTCGAGCCGCGGGTCGGTGGCCACGGCGTCAAGGACCTCCATGATGGGGGCCAGGAGCCGGCGGTCGGTCGAGTCCAGTTCGGGGTTCGGCTCGACCGCCCGCAACTGGGCGAGCGTCTCGACGGCGTGGACGTGCTTGGCGTAGCCGGCCACCTGCCCAGTCAGCGGGTGCAGCGGGATGCCGAGGTCCCGGTCGGCGAGCCGGCGAAGCGAGTAGTCACTGTTGAGCCCGGCGCGCGCCAGGTTCCATTCGAGCGCGTCGAACGCCGCCTGGTCCCACGGGACCCGGCTGGATCGCGCCGCCAGATCCTCGACCCACCCGGTGAGGATCCGCCACGACGGCACCATCCGGTCCGGCGGGATGTGGGCGCCTGCCAGGAGCGTCTCGATGTCCTGCTTCGACGGCGCGGCGACGTCCACCTCCAGGGTGCGGTCGCGTTTGAGCAGTGGCCGCAGCCAGCCGCGACCCTGTTGCTGCGGGGCGCCGGGCCGCGTGGCGGCGGACGTGCGCAGGGCGTCGGCCACGTCCGGGGCCGCGCCGAAGATGTCCCGCACGTCGTCGATGGAGATGGCACACGAGACGAGCTCCTGCATGGCACTACGGTAACCCGCGCGCGTACCATCGGCAGGGTGAATCCCCGCACACGCCGCCTCGTGGTGACCAGCGTCCTGCTCGCCCTCGTGGTCCTGGTGGTGGCCGGGGCGATCTGGGGAGTCGTGCAGGGGTGACGCGCGGCCGCCCGGCCGGGGCGGTGTATCCGGGCATGCATGGCTATGCTGAGCTTTCGATGAAACCGAATCTGCGCCCCTGGTCGGCGGGAGCTCTCGTGCTGGCTCTCTCCGCCGGTGCGGTGCTGCCCGCGGCGGCAGAGGACATCGAGCCCCCCGAGTCCGCGACCCCCGTCGTCGGCATGGCCTACGGGGCGGGCACGCCGACTCTGTGGCTCGCCGGCCCCCGCGCGAACGAGGGCACGGTGGTGAGCGCCGACGGCGACGAGGTGTCGTTCTCGGCGGACCTCGAGTCGGTCCAGGCGCTGGCCTGGCGCAACGACACGCTCTGGGTCGGCGACATCGGGGACCCGGCCGGTGAGCGGGAGTTCGTCGTGGTGTACCGATTGGGGGCCGTGGGCGTGCCCAGCACCACCTACTTCGCCTACGACTTCGCCTACGAGGACGGCCCGCACCACGCCACGGCGATGATGATCTCCGGCCGGGGCCGCATCTACATCGCCACCGCCGGCGAAGACGCCGGCATCTACCGGGCGGACCTCGACCCGTCGCGCACGCGGATCAACACCCTGTACCGGGTCGCGGACGCACCGGCCGGGGTGACCGACGGCGTCTTCCTCGCCGACGGCAGCACGGTGGCGCTGCGCACCGACGAGGGCATCGAGTACATCGACGCCTTCACCTGGGAGACCCTGGTCACCGAGACCATCGTCGGGGCACCCGAGGGGGAGTCGATCGCGGTGGGCCCGGACGACCAGATCCTGGTCGGCGGCAACCCCACGATCCGCCAGACGCATGTTCCCTCGTCCGACAGCACCGTGACGATCGCGCCGTCGCCGAGCGCGTCGCCGAGCCCCTCGCCGGAGGCGAGTCCGAGCGCCTCCCCGTCGGCCTCCCCGGAGCCCGCCGAGGGCGACCCCGTCGACGAGCCCGGGCCCAGCCGGACGGGCACGCTGGTGGCCCTGGCGGTCGCGGCCGTGGTCGCGCTCGCGGCCGGGGCCGTGACCTTCTTCGTGCGCAGCTGAGCCCCCGCGCAGTCGATGGGAGCGCGACTTCCGCCCCGACGAGCCGGTGTGCTGGGATGGGCCCATGACCCCGCAGCGCATCGAAGTCGCCCACGCCGTGACCGACGAGGGGGTGCTTGACGACGCCGTCATCGAGATCGACGGCGGGCGGATCGTGTCGGTGTCCCCCGGGGGTGGGGGCGGCACCTACTGGGCGGTGCCGGGGTTCGTCGACACGCACACCCACGGCGCCGTCGGCGTGAGCTTCGGTGATCCCGACGTCCAGCGCAACCTCGACGCCATCGCCTACCACCGGCGGCACGGCTCCACGACGATGTTCGCCAGCACCGTGACGGAGCCGATCGACAAGCTCGAGCAGCAGCTGCGCACGCTGCGCGGCATCGTGGAGTCCGGTGAACTCGCAGGCATCCACCTCGAGGGGCCGTTCCTCGCGCCCGAGCGCAAGGGGGCCCACGCCCTCGACCTCCTCCGCGCCCCAGAGCCGGAGTTGGTGGAGCGGCTCATCGCCGCCGGCGGGCCGGCGCTCAAGATGATCACGCTGGCCGTCGAACTGCCGCACGCGGAGGAGGCGACCCGCCGGTTCGTCGACGCCGGGGTCGCGGTGGCGTTCGGGCACTCCGACGCGGACGCCGCGATGACGGCGATGTCGATCGAGTGGGGTGCCAACATCGCCACGCACCTCTTTTCGGCGATGCGCCCGATCCATCACCGGGAGCCGGGTCCGGTGCCGGTGCTCCTCTCGGACGAGCGGGTCATGGTCGAACTCATCTGCGACGGCATCCACCACGCGCCGGTCATCGCGGCCATGTCCATCGACGCCGCGGGCCCCGGGCGCGTGGCCCTTGTCACCGACGCCATGAGCGCCACGGGCAAGGGCGACGGGCGCTACATCCTCGGGGACCTCGCCGTCGAGGTCTCGGACGGCACCGCGAGGCTCGTGACCGACGACGGGACGCCTGGTGCCATCGCCGGATCGACGCTGACGATGGCGCGCGCCTTCGAGTTCGTCGTCGGCGAGGTGGGCATCGGTATCCCCGACGCGGCCCGGATGGCGGCCACCACCCCGGCCGCCTGGCACGGGCTTACCGACGTGGGGCGACTCGCGCCCGGGAGGTACGCGGACGTGTGCCTCGTCGACGATCAGGGGCGCCTCCACGGGGTGATGCGCCGCGGCGAGTGGATCGTGCGGCCGGGGGCCGCCGACTGACTGGACGCGACGGGTCCGGCTCGCCACTAGGATGAACAACGAGGGGGTTTCATGAGTGACCTGATCGACACGACGGAGATGTATCTGCGGACCGTGTACGAACTGCTGGAGGAGGGCGTCCAGCCCCTGCGGGCCCGCATCGCCGAACGGCTTCACCAGTCGGGCCCGACCGTGTCCCAGACCGTCGCCCGCATGGAGCGCGACGGGCTCCTGGTGGTCGATCCGGACCGGACCATCCGGCTGACGCGCACCGGGGCGAAGCTCGCCCGTGACGTAATGCGCAAGCACCGGCTCGCCGAGTGCCTGCTCACCGAGGTCATCGGCCTCGAGTGGGAGAAGGTCCACGACGAAGCCTGCCGGTGGGAGCACGTCATCTCGGTGGACGTCGAGCAGCGGCTTGTCCAGATTCTCGGCGCCCCCACCCGTTCCCCGTACGGCAACCCGATCCCGGGGCTGCAGGATCTCGGCGTCGACGCGGAGCCCGTGCGGTTCCGGGAGCACGCGGACCCGCTGGCGGACCTCGTGACCGAGTCGCCGCAGCCGTTCGTCCTGGAGCGCATGAGTGAGAACCTGCAGGCCGACACGGGCATGCTCCCGGAGATCGCGGGGTCGGGCCTGAGGCCGGGTGTGACCTTCGAGGCGCAGCGCGATCTGGACCTGGTGCGGCTGACGGTGGCCGACCGCAGCACGGCCATCAGCATCTTCGCCGCCGAACTACTTTTTGTGAGCCGGTCATGAGTGTTGCAGCGGATGCAGGGCGCTACCGGGACCGGGTCCCGGGGGCCATCGAGGCCGTCCTGAGCAGGGCCTACGGCGGGGACCACACACCGTACGAGTGGCTCGCCCGCTCGGTGGCGGGGTCGGCGAACACGGTGCTCGACCTCGCGTGCGGCACAGGGGTGATGATCGAGCGACTGGCACGCGAGGGGCGCACCGTCATCGGACTCGACCGGGCCTGGGTCGAGGTGGAGGAGGCGCGCCGGCGCGGCCGCGGGCCGCTCGTGCAGGGCCACGCCTCCTATCTGCCGTTCGCCGACGGCAGCTTCGACGCGGTGGTCTGCTCGTTGGGGATGGCCGTGGTCGCGGACCGGCCGCGGCTCATCGCCGAGGTGGCGCGCGTGCTGAAGCCGGGCGGACTGTTCGCCGCGCTCACGCCGTCGATGCGCCCCGCGAACAGCGACGATCTGAAACTGGTCGGTCAGCTGGCCCGCACGCTCAGGGTCGCCCCGAAGCTGCCTGGTATCACCGAGTTCAAGTCGAGGGTCGCGTTCGAGGCCGCGGGCCTGACCAAGGCCGAGGACAAGCGCGCGAAGTATCACTTCGAGGTGAAGTCCCGGGCGGACGCGGAACTGCTCGTCGCCGGCCTGCGCGGCAAGGCGTCGCCGGACCGGTCGGCGGCCGCCGTGGAGTTCCTGGTGAACCGGGCGGCCAGCAGCGGCGCCGTGCGGGTCCCGCTGCCCATGCGCCGGCTGTCCGCCATCAAGTAGGCGCTCAGGGAATACTCGGAAGCCCCCGGGGGTTTCCTCCCTGCACACCCACACCGACTGACAGGAGAGGATGCCCGATGGCCACCACCCAACTGACCTCGGAGAACTTCAACAGAACCATCAGCGAGAACGAGGTCGTCCTGGTCGACTTCTGGGCCGACTGGTGCTCGCCGTGCAAGCGCTTCGCCCCCATCTACGAGGACGCGTCCGGCCGCCACGGCGACGTCGTGTTCGGCAAGCTCGACACCGAGGATGCCCGCGACATCGCCGCGGCCTGGGAGATCCAGTCCATCCCGACGATCATGGGCTTCCGCCGCGGGCACCTGGTGTTCCGGCAGGCGGGCCTGCTCAACGGCAAGCAGGTCGACTCGCTGGTCGAGCAGATCAAGGACCTGGACATCGACGCTCTGGTCGCGGAGGCGACCAAGGCCTGACAAGGCCTCACGCCTAGGCGGCGACCCCGACTTGCGGAGCGGTGGAGCACCCCGGTAGTGTTCCGTCCGCTCCGCAAGGCGTACCGGACGAGTGATCGGACGGGCCCGGAGCCACTACCCCTTCTACCCGAATGGGACGAGTGTGCGTTCGACGTGAACCCGCTCAAGGTTCCGGGAGGGCGGATGCGGCCTGAATTGTGTTTCAGTCCGGTTACAGCTAGTGTTGGTCGGGTCGCTTCGGCGGCCAAGGCAACAACTCAAGAGCGATCATGCCGGCCCGGTCGATTTGACGGGGTGGAGGGAACCGAGTAATGTTGGTTGGGCCGCTTCGGCGGTGTCGGCCAATGTATGCCCTAGTCAGCTAGGGTTTCGGTGCTCAATGGCATCGCCAATCAGGTTCTCTTCGGATTTGACGGGCGGATCGCTAGAGGGTAGTGTTGGTCGAGTCGCTCCAGGGCGGTGGTTCCTTCGG
>JAUHXZ010000081.1 GCA_030426725.1 Actinomycetes bacterium | reverse complement strand
CCAAAGACGTCTGGACCCAGATCTGGTCCAACAACCCCGCCGAGCGCTTGAACCGGGAGATCCGACGCCGCACCGACGCCGTCGGGATCTTCCCCAACAGGGACGCGATCATCCGCCTCGTCGGAGCGGTCCTCGCCGAACAAACCGACGAATGGGCCGAAGGCCGCCGCTACCTCGGACTCGACATCCTCACCCGCTGCCGCCTCACCACCATCACCACCAACGAGGAGGTGACCGACCCCCTCGCCATCACCGCCTAAGAAGGAACCCCGCTACACCACTCGACGAAACTTGACCCCCGCCCTACCGCCCGTCGCCAGTCTTTCTGCCCGGCGCCAGCGCAATTGCGCAGGCATCGAGCAGTAGGGCTGGCGTCTGCGTTTCCTTGATTGAGCCGGGCGACGTCGCTCTGCGACGTCCCCGCGTCGAAATCCACCGCCGCCCGAAAACTTGCCGCGCCCCACCATGCTTCGCACCAATAACTGTCAGATCCCCCTGCGAGAATAGTTCACATGAGCGATTCAGTGCGGGAGATGGGGCAGCGGTACATCGCCGCGCTCTGGGACACCGCCCACTCGCTCGACGCCGACAGCACCGCCGCCGCGGAGCGGCTCGGGGGCCTGGTGGAGTCGATCGCCGAGGCCGAGGCGCAACTCGCCGGGCTACGTCTGCATCTGCTGAACGAAGCCCGGCTGACGGCGGCCGACGGTGTGATCGATGCCGTGAAGCAGTCCGTGCGCACCACCCCTGGCCAGGCCGCCGGCACATTGAAGCTGTCCCTTGATCTGGGCGAGAGGTTTCCGCTGATCGGTGCGCGTTGCAGGAGGGCCGGATCTCGGTGGCACAGGCCGATGCGATCGTCACCGTCCTGCGGAAGCTGCCCTCCCGGTTCACGCGGGTGGAGGTGACGCGCTGTGAGGAGTCGATCCTCGACCAGGCCGAGAATCTCGGTCCCGGCGAGTTGCGCACTCTGACGAGGTTCCTGCTCGAACTGGTCGACCCGGACCAGGCCGAGGCCGATGAGGCCAAGCGGTTGGCACGCGAGGAACGCTCAGCGCGCCAGGCCCGCTACCTCTCCTTGGCGCCGGATCATCACGGCTCGACGAGGATCTCGGGGCAGCTCCCCGTCGCTGATGCCGCACTGCTCGAAGCTCAGTTGGACGCTCTCATGCCGTCGGCAGAGTCCTACAAGAAGTCCGGCGAGGCCCCGTCGAAGGGCGCGCGCCGCGCGGACGCGCTGGTGTTGTTGACCCAGACCGCAGCCGCCACCGGTGCCCTGCCCGCGCATGGCGGGGACCGGCCCACCGTCCACATCACGCTGAACTACGAGACGTTGACCACGGGCCTGGGTGAGATCGGCCTCCTCGGCTCCAGCGGCTCGGAGGGCCTGTCGGCCGGCGCGGCGCGTCGCCTGGCGTGTGACGCGAACCTCATCCCCATCGTCCTCGGCGGGGAGTCGCAGCCCCTCGACGTCGGCCGCGACCACCGCCACGTCACCACCCCCATCCGGGTCGCGCTCCAAGAGCGCGACGGTGGCTGCGTCTTCCCCGGCTGCACCGCTCCGCATGCGGTGTGTGAGGCGCATCACATCATCCCCTGGTGGGCCGGCGGCCACACCGCACTGCCGAACCTCGTCTTGTTGTGTCCGTTCCACCACCAGTTGGTCGAACCCGACCCGCTCCAGTCCGAAGAATCCCAGTGGACCGTGCACCTCGACGAGGCCACCGGGTTGCCATGGGTCACCCCACCCAGACACATCGACCCCGCCCGACGCCCCCGGCAGCACCCCCGCCTGAACCTCCGCCGACTCCGCGCCACCGGCCCCGGGGCACCACCCTGCCCGGATCCCGTCGACGAGCCCTCACCCGCGCCGGAGCCTCACGCGCCGGACCCGAGCCCGCCGGGCTCGATCGACCACGGTTCTGGGCGCATGGAGTCCCGTGTGGAGGAGTTGATCCGGCGCAGCGACGCCATCTGGCACCCCGACGGCTGAACCAACCCGCGGGTCCGCCGGACGCCAGGGATACTGCTCGTCGCCTGCGCAATTGCGCTGGCGACGGAGAGTAAGGCTGGCGTCCGCGAGCGGGGATCGCATAGTCCGCCGGCCACCGGCATGAGGGTGGCGAGGGGTGGGGCCGGGGCAGGTTGGGTGGGCGTCGCGACCCGGACCGGCGCGGAGCGCCCGTCCCGGGAGCGTGGGCGGCCCGGCCCCACCCCTCGACACCCGGCCCGGGGCAGGTCGTCGCCGGGATCCTGAACCGAGGGACCGATGGTGCTAGAGAACGAGGATCACGGCCACGACGAGTGCCACTACCGCGACGGACACCAGGACAAGCACGAACCAGGTCAGCATGCTCCCGAGGCGGCCGGGGTCCCCGGCCGAAGTCTGAGTCAGGCCCGTCGCGAACCGCAGGACGGCCGCGTCGGTGGCGTCATCGACGACCGCACGCCGGGTGCGGTTGTCGGCGTTCACCCTCGCCACCGCCTCGGCGAGCGTCCATCGCACCGCCCGGCCGTCCTCCGGCCGTCCATCGACCTCCAGGTGCGCGGAGCATTCCCGCAGGAAGGACTCGGCGGCCCCTCGACCGGTCACCACCGTGGGAAAGGCGGCCAGCAGGTGACCCACGTCGGCGCCCGATCCCTGCCGGGCCGTCTCGACCGCCACCGGTGCCAACAGTGCCGGGTCACGGCGCACCAGACCCGCGAGGTAGTCCGTCCGCGCCGTCGCCGGCCGGCCGCCGGCGACGTCCTCGGCGAGCAGCACCAGTGCGTCGGCGGGCAGCAGTCCCGGCGGCAGCATCGAGGCCTTGCCCCGCGACGCGCGGCGCCGCTCGATCCGCACCAACTGCTCCCACACGCCGGGCTGTTCCAGGGCGCCGACGGCACCGCTCGACACCACCTCCGACGGGTGGGTCAGCAGGGTCTCGAGCCGCTCAACGTCGTCGGCCAGGAGTCGTGCGGACACCTCGCCGTCGGCCCAGCGCCTGGCCTGGGAGCCCTCGACCGGCCCGCTCAACAGCTCCAGCGCCTCATCCAGGGTCCACGGGCGCCGGGCCTCAAGTTCCTCCACCCACCCGCGAAGGTCCGAGGCGCTTGACCGTCTCCCGGGGTAGCGGCGCTCCGCCGCCTCGCCGGCCGCCCACGCCAACCCCCGGGGCATGCGCCGGCCCGACGGGGTTCCCGGGTCGTCGATCCGCGACGCGAACGCGCGGTGGATGTCGGTGTGCCTGGCCCGCAGTTCGTCCGGCCACTCCCCGGAGATGACCATCTCGCCGGCCTCGATCCGGGCGGCCGCCAGTGACGTCGACCACGTGTACCGCTGCGCGACACCCTCCGGCAGGATGCGGGCGAGCCGGACCAGCAGTTGGTCCACCTCGCCCTGCCCGCCGGGCAGCAGGAGCACCCGCCGCGAGTCGTCCAGGGCGAGGAGCCCGGACAGCGCGCGGGACACCTCCGGCCCGGCGGCCTTCAGCGTGATGCGCGGCCGGTCCGTCGCCCCGGGCCGGATCCAGCCCTCGCGGCGGACCGCCGGAAGGGATCCGGACATGGCGTCCAGCAGAGTGCCGGGCAGGACGGCCAGTTGGATCGCCCCCGCCGGCCCGTACTCACCCGCCGACCCCTGCACGACGACGATCCACGCGCCCAGCCGGGACGAGTAGCGGTACGTCACGACGGCGAGGCCGTCCGCGTCGGGCGCACCCCCGACGGCGAGCTGCGGATAGAGCGGTTCGAGGGACGCGAACTCCGCCGCGACGTCGGCGGGAAGCGACGGGGAACTGCGCTCCGGATCGTGCCGGAAGCCCCCGCCGCGGTCCGAACGGGTCGAGACCAGCCACCCCTCGGTCATAATCCCGGCTCCTGGAACAGCACGGCCATGAGGTGCAACAGACCTGCATTCGACGGGATGACCGCGTCGGGATCGCCCACCTGACGGACCCGGCCGTCGGGCGCGACGAACTCGCGGGTGCAGGTCAGGACGAAACGGATTGCCGCCGTCGCGTTGAGCGTCGAGACGAGGTTCCTGCCGAAGTCGGCACCGAGCAGGGCCGAGGCGAGGATGGAGCTCACAAGGTCGCGGGCCTGCAGGACCGATCCGTCGGCGCCGGTGAACCAGTAGCGCTCCGAGGTCTCCACCTGCACCTCGCGTCCCCCGACGTGCAGGGGCGCGAAGGAGTCCGTGGCCACCAGGCCCCAGAAGTTCGACGGCTCTCCGAAGTGCTCCAGCACCGCCGTCGCCACCTCGTCGGCGAGGCGCGAGCGCTCGAACCGGTCGGTCTCGGTGAGGAGCCCGCCCATCAACTGGCGCGCGGGGGCCGACATGTACTGCGGGTCGTAATGGTTCAGCGCCGCGAGCACCGCGTCCGTCGCGGCGCCCTGGAAGTCCCGGGCCGACTCGGGCCGTCGGAACGCCCACGCCCAGCGGGCGAGCGGGCCCTGCCCGTCAGCCGTCGCGGAGTTCCTGGTGAGCGCGCGGTGGATGGTGTCGCCCTTCGACACGGCGATGGACAGCTTGGCGTGCCCCATCGACGTGAGGTCGCCGTCGCTCATCAGCAGCACCGAGCGCAGCAGTTCGTTCGCCTGCTGGTGCGTCGCGGCGAACACCTGTCCCGGCCCGCTGCCGCTCACCCGCGAGCAGGCCAGCCGCTCGGGGTCGGTGAGCTGGTGGTAGACCGACGACAGGGACAGCGAGTCGAGCACCCCGAGGAAGTGGTGCGAGTAGTTGAGCTGGGCCTTCTCGGTGCGGCCCAACTTCCGGCCGCCGTCGCCCAGATCGGTGAGCCGGTCGATGATCTCCCCGGGCAGATCGACCAGCGCCGTGGTCACCTGCCGGCCCCCCTGCGCGCTGCGGAACAGGTAGGGCGCCCTGGTGTTGCCCCAGATGCGCGTGCGGTACTCGATGGTGGCTGAATCGGGGTTCTCGAGCAGAAGTGCCTGCCGAAGCAGGTGCTCGAGCGTGTCCGCGGCCCCCGGGTCGTCGCTGACCGCCCCGAGATAGGCGGTCAACCGCTGCCTCGCGGTCTGGCGGTAGTCGGCCGTCGGCTCGATGCTGCCGGAGGTGAAGCGCTGCCCCATCTCGGGCGTGAGCAGGCGCCGCACCTGACGCTCGTGGCCAGGGGTGACCTCCGGCGCGCCCAGATGCGACGGCGGCAGCACCTCCTGCCAGAGCCCGCGCACGATCTGGGACTTCCCGCCACCCGTGGAACCCAGGAGTTGCACGACGGTGGGATCGTCGTCGGCGGATGCCTCCGGCTCGTCGGGGCTGGTGGCGCCGACGATGGCCCTGATGATCCGCACGACGATGTTGGGCGCAGGGGCCGCGGTGCGCGTGACGCGCCGCATGTGGCCGTAGCGGCAGATCTCCCAGGTGTCGGTGACCGGTTCGCGGGGGAGGAGTGTGCCGCGCGAAATGTCTCCGTGTCGCAGCCGATACGAGCCGCCGTCGGGCCGGCTGCTGACTTCGAGGATCAGCCAGTCGCCCTGGTCGGCGCTACACAGCAGGCAGGGCCGCGACATCAGTTCACCGCCCCCCACAACCAGAAGACGACCATGAGGATCAGGAAGACCGCGACCCCGCTGAGGGCACCGACCAACCTGGAGATCCGCACCAGCTGGCGGTCCACGTCGTCGAGGTAGTGGGACAGCCGTACCGTCACCACGTCGGAGCGGCGGCCCATCCGCCCGGTGAGCGCGCCCAGTTCGTCGCGGGTGAGGTCGAAGGGCGTGATCAGCCCCATCAGAAAGGAGACGAGACGATCGATCACAGGCCCAGCACCGCCACGACTCCCAACATCACCGCGAGGACCGCGGCGCCCGCACCGATCGCCGCTCCGACGAGGAGTGCACGCTTGACACGCTCCCTGACGGTGGCCTCTACCGACGTCATGACGACCTCCTGATAGGCGGCCTGGGGGCGGTGCGCGGCGGACCGGAGAGCCCGCCTGGCCTGCTCGGCGACCTCGAGGTGGGCCGCCGGAATGCCGGCCGGGGCCGGCGAGCGCTCGACGCGCGTCTGCTCGACCCGGGTATCGCCGCCCATAGCCGGGGCGGTGGGCCCGTCCAGAACCGCCGTGTCCTCCCGGGTCACCCGCTCCGCCGTGAGAGCGGCGGCCATGTCGTCGGCGGTGGCGAAGCGGTCCTCCCTGCGCGGCTGGAGGGCCTTGAGGACCACCGGGTCGAGGAACTCCAGGCCGGGGTCGTTCGCGCGGAGGCTGGGCGCGACGACGGCGGGGCGGGACCCGGCGGCGGCGTCGGTCCCGGCGAAGGGCAGGGCACCGGTGAGCATCCGGTACATCAGGCAGCCCACGGAGTAGAGGTCCGAGCGCGCATCGAGAGGCTGACCCAGCAACTGCTCGGGGGAGGCGTACTGCGGGCTCCCGGGCTGCAGGCCGGTGAGAGTGACGGGCGCGTCGGAGGAGGACTTGGCGATGCCGAGATCGATGACTGTGACACGGCCGTCGCCGTCGATCATCACGTTGCTCGGCTTGATGTCGCGGTGCAGGATCACGTCGCGGTCGGTGTGCATGGCGCGCAGCCCGGCGAGGATCTGCAGGGTGATGTCCACCACTGCCTCGGCGGTGAACCGGTGCGCGAACTTGAGCCGCTCCTGGACGGTCTCGCCGCGGACGTGGTCCATGACGATGTAGGGGTGGTCCTCGTGGGGGCCGGCCCACGGCGCGGGGCCCGTGCCGGCGTCGCGGACGCGCACGACGTTGGGGTGCTCGATGCGCGAGAGGAGGTCGCGTTCGCGGTGCAGACGTGCCCGGAACGCGCCGTCGACGCTCATGGCGCCGGTGGGGAACTTCACCGCAACCATGTCACCCTGGTCGCGGTCGACCGCCGTGTAGACGTGCGCCATCCCGCCCCGCTTGGGCACTTCGTCGGTCAGTTCGTAGCGGTCTGCGACGACGAAGCCACCGTGCTCCGTCATACAGGCCCCCTGGCTGGTCTCGATAGGCGGGCTCGCGTGAGTCGTGCGGCCCCGCTCACGATGGTACCGCCGTGCGGGGGAGGGGTGATTTCGACGCGACGGCGCTGCGCGCCGGTCGGCTCAATCCACGGACGGGAGGGCCGCCCGGAAGGCGGCGAGCTCGTCGTCGGGGATGCCGTAGCAGTGCTCCGGGCCGGGGTAGGTGCCGTCGCGGACCTCCGCGGCGTACCGCGCCAGACCCTCGACGGTGGCGCTGTGCAGGTTGGCGTAGCGCTTGACGAAGCGGGCCTTCCCGCCCGAGGACATGCCCAGCAGATCGTGCATCACCAGCACCTGGCCGTCGGTCGAGGGGCCGGCGCCGATGCCGATGACAACGGCTTTCATCGATGGCATCAGGGCCCGCGCGACGGCGTCGGGGATGGCCTCGAACACGATGGAGAAGCAGCCCGCCTCCTGCAGCGCGAGCGCCTCGTCGGCGACGCGTCGGGCCGACTCGGCGGTGCGTCCCTGCGCCTTGAAGCCGCCCAGTTCGACCGCTGACTGGGGGGTCAGGCCGACGTGCCCCATCACCGGAATCCCTGCGGCGACGATGGCTCGCACCCGGGCGACGGAGGCCTCGCCGCCGCGCTCCAGCTTGACCGCGTCGCAGCCCGCCTCGTCGACGAACCGCCGGGCCGTCTCGACCGCGATCTCGTCCGAGGCCTCGTAGGAGCCGAACGGCAGGTCCCCCACGAGCAGCGGGCCGTGCAGACCCCGGCGCACGGCGGCTGTCAGCATCAGCATCTCGTCGACGGTCACTTCGTTGGTGTCCGGGTAGCCGAGGACCGTCATGGCGGCGGAATCGCCCACCAGCACGACGTCGACGCCGGCCTCCTCGGCCGCCAGCGCGCCCGGATAGTCGTAGGCGGTGACCATCACGATCTTGTCGCCGGCGCGCTTCTTGCCGGCAAGTGTCTCCCGCGTCACGGGGGTCCGGCCGTGCGCGGGCCGACGGGCGGGGGAGCGGGTGGACATGGGGCGGCTCAGCGCTTCTCGGGCAGCTCGGTGAGCAGCGTGGCCACCTCCGCGTCCACGTCGAGGATCGCGTTGGTGCCGTGTTCGACGTGCACGACGACCGGCTCGTGCGCGGCGATCTCCGCCCCCTCGTACTGGCCGTAGGAGATGACGATGATCGTGTCGCCGCGGTGCACCAGACGCGCGGCCGCGCCATTGACCTTCATCTGGCCCGAGCCGGGCTCGCCGGCGATCGTGTAGGTCTCGAAGCGGGCGCCGTTATCTACGTTGACGACGCTGACCTGCTCGTACTCGAGGATGTCCGAGGCCTCGAGCAGGTCCGGGTCGATGGTGATGGAACCCACGTAGTGCAGGTCCGCGTCGGTGACGGTGGCGCGGTGGATCTTGGACTTCAACATGATGCGCTGCATCAGGCCTCCTCGCGGGCGGGGATGGTCAGGTTGTCGATGAGCCGGACGGCGCCGACGGGGGCGGCGACGATGGCGAGTGTGGGTCTGGTGAGATCGTCGGCGGGGGCGAACGTGGCGGGGTCGACGAGGGCCAGGTACTCCGGCTCGACGCCGAGCTTGTGCATATCCATAGTGCCTCGCCGCTCCGCATCGCGTGGGTCGGCGCCGGAGCGCACGGCGTGGGCGACGGCGTCGAGACCTGCCTTGAGGGCCAGTGCCCTGGGCCTGTCCGCCGTTGTCAGCCGGATGTTGCGGCTGGACATCGCCAGGCCGTCAGGTTCCCGGACGATGGGGCAAACCGCGATCTCGACGTGCAGCCCGAGGTCGGCCACCAGCCGCCTGACGACGGCCACCTGTTGGGCGTCCTTCTGCCCGAAGTACGCCACATCCGGCCCGACGGCGATGAGCAGTTTCGCGACGACGGTGGCGACTCCTTCGAAGTGCACCGCGCCCCGGTGGGCGCCCTCGAATGGCTCGCTGACCCCGGCGACGCGCACCGTGGTGGCGTAGCCGGCGGGGTAGATCTGGTCGGCCGACGGGGCGAAGAGCAGGTCGGCTCCGGCGCCGGATGCAAGGGCGGCGTCGCGGTCCTCGTCGCGCGGGTAGGCGGCCAGGTCGCCCTGGTCGTTGAACTGGGTGGGGTTGACGAACACGCTGACCACGACGACGTCGCAGTCCTGGCGTGCGGCCCGGATGAGGGAGAGGTGACCCTCGTGGAGTGCGCCCATGGTCGGCACGAATCCGACCTGTCCGGCGCCGGCCAGCGCCTCTCGGAGTTCCACCGTCGTCCGCACGGTCCTCATGCGCGCTCCCTTCCGGCGAGGCGGCCGGTGGCGGCCACCAGTAGGTCGAACAGCTCGAGATCCTCGGGACTGACGTCGGCCACGGCGGCGCGCTGGCGGGCCACCGTCTCGTGGTCGCCACGCGCGACCGGACCCGTCAGCACCGGGGCGGCGCCCTGCGCGGCCCAGTTGTCGATTGTGGCCCTGACAAGGGGTATCAGACGTTCGCGCGGCACTCCGGCGGTCGCGGCGAGGCGCTCGGCGAGGTCCTCGAGGGTGAGGAGGAAGTTGGACGCCACGGAGGCCGCCGCATGGTAGGCCGGGCGAGCGGCATCGTCGATGACCACCGGGGTCATGCCCAGGGACTCGGCCAGCGCGACGGCGGTCGAGGATGCGCGCTGAGTGGTGCCGGCGACCGCGGCGGTGGCGCCGTGGAACTCGGTGGGCGCGTCAGCGGGAATGGTCATGAGCGGATGGAGCCCGAACGCCTCGTGCGGGGCCAGCGGGGCGAGCGTCGTCGCGCCGGAGCAGTGCCCCACGAGCAGACCCCCGCGCGGGGTGATGGCTGCGGCCGCCGCACCGATCTCCCGGTCCGGAACGGACAGGATCACGACGTCGGCCGAGCCGGTCTCAGCGTCGCGGCCAAGGGGTCCGTCGACCTTCCAGCCTGCGTGCCTGAGGGCGGGCACGAGGGCCGAGCCGAGCCGTCCGCGGCCGACGACTGCGACCTTGGCTGGCGTGACCGTGGGCATGTTCCCTCCGGGAGTCGGGTACCTGAGTGGGCCAACTGTAGACGAGGCCGGTCGCCCCCTCACAGGGTCGTCCGGGACATCCGCGCGGCCAGGCAGCCAACGCGCGCCGGATCAACTACGACGCGACGTCGTTGGAACCCTCGATGCACGTCATTTGTTGCGTGCCGCAACGTGAAAGCCGCTTCGGACCTCGTGAGGGCATGCCCCCCGGGGGGTGTCCGGACGCCGATGGGGAGGTGGGTAGACCGCCTAGCCAGGCACCCTTTGGGCCACGCTTCGGGCTGGGTTGCGGCCGGCTTCGGCATCGTGCCCCGAAGCCTGGCGAAAAGTTAGGGCTTGTGGGGGTCTCCCGTTCTCCCTAGCTTCAAAGCGTCCGTCCGTCCGCCAACGGCAGGGGAACCATGGACGCCACGAAGCCGGCTGAGGCCACCCACATGGGTGGCGCACGCCGGTTCCTCGCGCCCATCGGACGATGGAAGCGCGGCGTGGCGATGTCCACCTCGCTGGCCCTCCTCTTCGGCCTCACGGTCTTCCTCCCGCAGGAGGCGATGGCCGACGACTCGGCCGCCGCCGTCCCTCCGCCCGTGTCCGAATCGGACGAGCAGATCGACAAGGCGGTGGGCAACCTCCTGACCGAGGGCGACACCGTCAGAGCCCTCAACCGCGTGCTTCGGCTCCCGGACTCCGCGACCGTCGTCGTCCTCCCCGCCGACGAGGCGCGGGAACGGATCGACGAGGCACTCGAGGAGGTCGAAGCCCAAGTCAGACAGGCACAGCAGCAGGCGCAGCAGCAGGCCCAGGAGCAACGCAGAGTCCAGCAGGCCCAGGTCCAACAGCGGATCGTCCGCCAGCAGCAGGCCGTCGCCCAACAGAGGGCGGCCGCCCAGCAGCAGGCCGACGCGCGAGCGGCCCAGGCCGAGGCCGACGCGAGACTGCAGGAGGCCCTGCAACAACTGGCGAAGGCCTTGTCAACCAGCGAATGCACCACGGTCGGCGGCACTGGCGGAGACCCCGCCTCCATCTCGTGCCCC
>JAUHXZ010000080.1 GCA_030426725.1 Actinomycetes bacterium | reverse complement strand
CGCGGTGGGGCGGATGGGGCCGAGCAGCATCTTCATCGTGGTCGTCTTGCCGGCCCCGTTCGGGCCGAGGAAGCCGAACACCGAATGGGCGGGGACCCGCAGTTCCAGCGAGTTGACGGCGTGCGTCCCGTCGTAGGGTGAGTCCCGTCGTCTCGACGACCGACTCCCTGCTGGACACCGGTCTCTCCGTCCACCCTTGCCGACCTGTACCTGCCCTTCCAGAGTAGTGAAGTGGCCCGGGGTCCGCCGCGGAAATCGTCACCGTCGGCGGCGGAAGGCGGAAGGATGCCTGGTATGTCAGCTTCGCCCGTCCCATCTCGAATCGGACCCAGGATCGTTCTGGTGCACGGAGCCACCACGGGGCCGTGGGTCTTCGACGACTGGGTTGCCGCGTGGCCGCGCGGCGACGTACGGGTACCCGATCTTCAGGAGGGCCTCGTAGTCGCCCACGCGGGCATGTCCGACTACGCCGACCGCGTGGTGGCCGCAGCGGGGGATGGGCCCGTGGTGCTGTGCGGGTGGAGCATGGGAGGTCTGGTCGCCATGATGGCGGCGTCTCGCTGTGCTGCGGCCGGGCTGGTGGTCATCGAGCCGAGCGTGCCGGTGGAGATCGACGGCGGGGACCCGCAGCGGACGCTGGAGCCGGGAACCTACGACTCGTCGGTGTACGGCGCCTCGGTGCCCGGGATGCGCCACCGGCCGGAGTCACTTCTGGCGAGGTCGGAGCGCAAGCGCGGGATCAGCGTGCCGGCCGTCGCCTGCCCGATGCTCGTCGTGGCAGGCCGCGACTACACCGTCGAGCGCGGGCGCCCAGTGGCTGAGCGGTACGGTGCCGAACTGATGCTCTTCCCCGAGCTGAGCCACTTCCAGCTTGTGGTTGATTCCCGGGTGCGCAAAGCTATTGCGCGCTGGATCTCAGCGGTCTCACCGCACTGAGCGGCGGCCCTCACATGCCCGCGGGAGGCAGGATCTCGGTCGACGTGGGCGTCGGGCGCGTGTCGGGGACCGGCGTTCCCCACACGGGGTTCCCATCGGCGTCGAACGGCAGGATCTGCGCGCGGGCCTGACGGTTGGGCTCCCACAGCGGATCGCCGACCAACTCGGTGTAGGTGCGGGCGTGGTAGACCAGCACGACGTCGCCGTCGGGCGTCTCCGTGAACGAGTTGTGCCCGGGGCCGTAGATCGAAACGGACGGGTCGGAGGTGAACACCGGATCGGGGCTCTTCGTCCAGGAGGCCGGGTCGAGCAGGTCCGCGTCGGTGTCGGCGGTGAGGAGGCCCATGGCGTATTCGATGCCGGTTCCGGAGGCTGAATAGGTGAGGTAGATCCTGCCGTCGCGCACGAGGACGGAGGGGCCCTCGTTCACCCAGAACGTCACGATCTCCCAGTCGTACTCGGGCTTCGTCAGCATGACGGCGCTGCCGGCCAGGGTCCACGGGTTTGCCATGCGCGCGATGTAGAGGTTCGAGTTTCCCTTGATCGCGAAGTCCTGCTGGGCCCACACGAGGTACTGGACCCCGTCGAGGACGAAGCTGGTCGCGTCAAGGGCGAACGACTCCCAGCCGGTGTCGACCTGGCCCCGCTCGACCCACGTTCCCGACAGTGGGTCCTCGTCGGTGCATTCGAGGCAGTAGACCCGGTGGGAGAACGTCGCGTCGGCCCCCGGGACGTCGGATGCCGGCACCTCGTCGGGGGCGGCGGCGTAGTAGATGTACCAGGCCCCGCCGACCCGGTGGATCTCAGGCGCCCAGATCAGGTGGGACTGGGGCCCGCTGTCCGGCTTCGTCCAGATGGTGACCTCATCGGCGGACTGGAGATCCGCCAGGTCAGCCGCGCGCCGGAGCACGATTCGGTCGTACAGCGGATGGGAGCCGGTGAAGTAGTACTGCCCGTCGTGGCGCAGCACGCACGGATCCGCTCGCTGCAGCACGATCGGGTTGGGGATCTCGCCGGGCATGGGCACCTCTCGCTGGGTCGAGCAAAACGTGCTCATCCTACCGCCCGACCGGTCCGCCGCTACGGTCACCCGTCGCAGTCGCACCCCTTGACGATCCACCTCGGCCTGGAGGTCGCCGGGCCGTCACACCTCCCGCCGGGGTACTCGGCCTCGACACGCCACACACCCTCGTCCACCGTCACCGTGAATGCCTCGAAGCACCCGTGTTCGTCGGTCACGACGGTCTGGTACTCCACGTCGCCGTCGGGTCCTGTGAAGCGGACCACGATCTCCTGCCCCGGAAGCGCCGGATCGGTGCAGCCCTTGCCCACGATCCTTGTGCAGGACCGCAGCAACTCCTTGGGATCGACGTCGGTACGGTCCCGGTCGGGATCGGCTTCCCCACCGGGCCGGAAGAGCCCGTCCCAGTGGGCCAGGAGGTCGCCTGTGGTGAGTGCGTGGTCCGACAGCTCCAGGAATGCCAACGCCGTCGCGATGTCGTCTTCGCGGGCGTCGGGGAACTTCCTCAGAACCAGGCGGCGCAACGTCGCCTCGGCCTTCGGGCGGTCCTCCTTCCGGTCGCGGAGCTCCTCCAGCAGTCGCTTGAGATCCTCGTCCCTGCACTCGACCGAGACCGCGTCGAGTGTCACCGTCGTCGGGCGGCGGAGGTCGACCTGCACCATCGCCCCGCCGAGGGGGATCATGGTGTCGCCGCGAGGGGTCCAACTGGTGATCCGCAGGAACCGGGTCGAGCACAGCTCGCCGTCGGGTGGTGGAGTGATGGTGGCCGTGCCGGTGAACTCCTCGCCCGGTTGCAGCCGGATCTTGCGCGGCGACAGGCTCGTCGTCCAGTCGTCGGGCGCCCCGTCGATCCTGAAGTAGAACAGCGCCTGCTCCGGGTAGGGGTTGCTGAGGGTGAAGTGGCTCGTGACCGGCTTGAAGGGGCTCGCGGTGGTGCTGGTCACCTTGTTGAGGTTCTCCTGGGCCTCGTGGTCGTTGGGGTTGGTGTCGGTTCCGACGAGATTGATGATGTCCACGAGCAGGCACGCGTGCGACTCGCCGGTGTTCTGCGGCGTCCAGTCGACCTTGACGTTGGTGCTGGCACCGGCCGCAAGGCTGTCCACGTGGGCGATGCCGACGAAGGTGTCGAAGTCCGCTTCACCCCCGACCGTGTGGTAGGGATCGGAGATTCGGAACCGCACGTCGAAGTCGAAGGCCGTGGCTGGGCCGTCGTTGGTGACTCGGGCGTAGAGGTGGTTCACCTCGCCGATCACAGGCTGGTCGCGGTCGTCGTGCGGTTTGGGGCCTCCGGCCTGGTCGTATCCGCCGCGCGGGGAGTCCACCCAGATGTCCGGGCTGAAGTAGGAGTAGAACTGACCGCCGATGGTGTCTCCGCGCGTGATGCGGACGTTGTAGTCGGTCGACGGGGGCGAGTAGGTGAGGTCGATGTCGTAGGCGGCTCCTCCGGTGCCCGCCTGGACCGCGATCGTGATGCCCGTGCCGGGGATCGAGAGGGAGTCGCCGACATCGAGCGGCGCGTCGGCGAGGGTGAGCGTGGTGAGGTCGTCGTCCCGGACGATGACCGGGCCCTCGCCCTGTGCGATGAGCTCGTTGACGTAGTAGACGAGCACACCCCCGGTTGGCAGGGCGTCGTCGAAGCCGCCCTCGCTGCTGCTTCTCGCCTCGATGAAGTAGAAGGCGCTCTCCTGGTCGATGGTGGCCGCGCCCTCGGTCAGGCCGATGGCGATGGCCTTGCGGTTCATCGCCGTCGAAGTCTGGAGGAACAGCGGGATGGGGTTGGGACCGGTGTAGCTGGTCCCCGCCGCGGGCCGCTGGATGTAGTCGATCGTGGAACCGTGCGCGGTCACCCAGCCGGCGCGCTGCTTGGACCACACAAGGGGGTGGACGTTCTGGAACAGCCCGGCCATGTTGTCCCACTCATCGACGTAGGGGCGCGGGAAGACGACGCCCGGATGGGCGTAGAGATCGACCAGGCCGAACTGGTGGAGCAGGCCGTGGGTGAAGCGTGCGGCGCTGTTGGCGTAGGACTGCACCGACACCGAGATCGGCCGGGTGAAGCCGGCGGGCATGTTGTACGGCCAGGGGCCGGTGGTGGCCCAGTCCCCGGTGAAGTTGACGTCGTTGGTGACGATGATCATCCGGTCGATGTCGTCGGCCGGGTCGCCCGTCGGTCCGTCGAAGACCGTCGGTTCGGCCCCGACCAGCTTGGCGACCACTTCCTCGACGAGTTCGACGAGCAGGCTCCGCTCCGGGTGGTAGTAGTAGCTCTTCGGCTGATCGAGCAGTACGGGCCCGCGGTAGACCGGCGTGACGCCGGCCTGGCCGTAGCTGACCTCGTCGATGTAGTCGGCGACGTCGTCGAGCAGGTTCTGCAGGTTCGGCAACGGCGGCTCGAACGCCTCATCGGCGAACTGGACGCGGACGACCAGCGTGTCCTGGTCGCCCGTGCTGGCGGGGGCCTCGGTGAGGTCGGCGCTCGCGACGAGGGCGTAGCCCTGTCCGGGGGCGCCGACGTTGACCGCAGTGCCGGCGACCCTGATGGTCCAGTCGCCGGGAGCGGGGGAGTTGATCAGCACCATTTCGGTGTTGTCGGTCGAGTCGGCTGTGCCGCCGGTGGTGGAGACGCCGGAGGCGAAGTCGTTGCCGAGGAACGTCTGGGTCCCGTCGGGGGAGACGACTTCCAGGTCGAGGTCGTTGACGAGTCCGGTGGTGGAGTTGGCGGCCGACGGCGGATCGGTCCAGACGAGCGTCACCTTGAGGCGCTGGGTGTTGGTGGCGACGTCGACGTGGTGTTCAGCGGTCTCTCCGGTCGCGAGGCCGTCGACGTTGCGGGTGTCCCACACGCGGATGCTGATCGGGTCGCCGGGGAAGGGGAGGGCGTCGTCGAGGCGGATGATGCCCCAGCCCTGCGTGGGGCCCGGGAAACCGTCGGTGACGCCCGTCATGTTCCGGGTCGAGTTGAGCAGGGTGGCCTTGAGCAGAGCCCCGGACGGAGTGAACGCGCGCGAGGGCTCCGGGGTGCCCGTGGGGTACCAGCCCTCGGTGTAGTACTGCCGGACGAGGGCAGCGGCGCCGGCGATGTGCGGGGTGGAGTAGCTGGTCGCGCAGGCGCTGCGAGGGCCGGTGCCACAGGTGGTGCTGACCGTGGCCGACTGGATGGAGCAGCCGACGCCGACGAGGTCGGGCTTGCTGCGCCCGTCCGCGGTGGGGCCGGGGTTGCCGTCGCCGATGCTCATCTCGTTGGGGTCCGCCTGGGCCGCGGCGACGCAGATCGCGTTCTTCGCGGTCCCGGGAGCCCCCTGCTCCTCGCCGTTGTTGCCGGCCGACCCGAGCACGAGATGGTCCTCGTTGTTCCAGATGAACGTGTCGGTGTCGACCGCGGTCTGGCTGTAGATCGCCTGGTTGGACGAATCGACGTTGTTCTCGTGCCAGCTGTTGGTGTGGATGGTGGCTCCGGCGGCGGCCTGGGCGGTCAGTTCCGACAGGAGACTCGCCGTTCCGCTGTACAGACTGAGGTCCTGCCGGTTCGCGATGGCCAGCCTGGCGGCCCAGGCGGCACCGCGCCGCGCCGCTGTCCCGGGGTTGTTGACGTCGTCTCCCGCGGCGCAGCCCGCCACGAACGTGGCGTGGCCTCCTGCGGAGTCGCCGTTGGCGTTCCGGAGGGAGACCACCTTGCGGTGCGAGAAGGACGGAGTGTTGTCGACCGGGTCCTGGAAGTAGCAATGGGCGGTGTCGGCCGGCCCGTTGTCCATGACGCCGATGATCTGCCCCTGGCCGTTGAGGCCCTGGTTCCACACGGGAGCCGTCCCCGCGGTGCCCGACTGGTTGGTGGTCGCCGCGTTGACGTTGTCGTCGACGTCCTCGGCGATCTCCTCGATCCAGCGGACGTCCTCGATCTGGGCGAGGCGATCGAGCATGGTCCGCTCCGCGACCAGGATCCGCAGCCGGGCGGACCCGCCGGCTTCACGGTCGTCGACGATGCTCAGCACTCGTGCGCCGCCCTCCTGGATCGCCTCGGCGATCTCGCCGGGCTGAGCGACGGGGAAGAGCACGACCCAGAGCAGGAGTCCGTCGACCGCTCGGCGTTCCTCGGTCCGGAACTTGCTGGTTCCGATGTGGGGCGAGATCTTGAAGCCGGGCTCGAAGCGGACGATCGCGCGGACGATCGAGTCGGCGAGCAGATCGCGTCGCTGTGCCTCGGTCAGGTGTTCGATGTAGCCGTGCCGGTCGACGTAGTCGGTGAGCTTGAGGTGGTGGGAGCGCTGCAGGCGCAGCCGGTCCTTCCTCGACGGTGACCGCACCAGTTGGACGATGTAGTGCGCCGCGCCCTCAGGCGAACCGGCGGACCTCAGGCCCTCCGGGAGCGACGGCGCACCGTCTCGTGGGTCGAACCGTTGTCCGCAGATGTCGAGTTCGTCGTGGTGCTCCACCGTCCGCCTCCTTCGAGGGCTTGCCAGGCGTCGTTGCCGGGGCGTCCCGATTGGGTTGGTTGTGCATGTGCCCGGCTGGTTCGGGCTTCCACCCACTAAGTCACGTTGCGCGGTGCAGGGTCAACGGCGCACGGCCCCGCCTTCACGAAACTGCCTCTGACAAGAGGGGATCCGGGATGGATTCGTTGCACGAGGCACCAATGCCGCCCGGTGGTCGATGCGCCGCGTCCACGCCAACAGCTCCTGACCAGGGGTTCCACTGTGCTCATCTCGCGAAGGTCCGCGACCGTCGGCCCATCGGTTGTCCTCGTCGGTCGCCCGTCGTAGCGTGACTGCGCATCGACGCATGCACGGTCGATCTCCGAGGCAGGTGAACGAGATGGCTCGGAGCGGTGGTAACCCCGCGAGGGCCGGGAGCGCCGGCGACGACCTGGCCGGATCCGGGGTCGCCCTCGCCCTCGGGGGCCAGGATTCCTGCTCTACTCTCTCGGCACGGCCGCGTCGCTGGCCACGCTCGGCCTCGCGCACCTCTCGGCGGGACGCCGTGGGCTCGGCTGGCTGACCCTGGAGGTCACCGCTGCGCTGAGTGCGGCCTATGCGATCGCGAAGGACATGCCGCCGCTTGCCTGGCATGCCGTGGCGCTGCTCAACGGCGTGGCGCTCATGCGCCGCCCGGTCGACCCCCAGGCCTCGGGAAGGGGCACCCACGGCGGTTCCCGGTAGAGGAGGACAGGCCAGGGCAAGGCCACGGGGTGACGAAACCCCCAGTCAGAAGGCTTTTCGCCTTGCCGACTGGGGGTTCCCAGATGTGTCCGAGAGAGGACTTGAACCTCCTTTAAAATCCGTTTGACTAGGTATGACGCTCAATTTGGCACGAAATAGACCGTTTCGTGCTGCGAACGTGCGATGAACGGGTCGGTGCTGACGCGTTCATGGCTGGTCTCGCAGTGAATGGGTTCCCGCGATCTGTGTTCGCCTCGAGCGTGTCGATCGGGGCTCCGTGCTGGGGTCTTGGCTCTTCATCGGATTGCCTCCAGCAGTTCTTTGCACAGCACGGCGAACGAGGGGGCTACCGTAGCGTCTCCTCCTGCGGCGGACGATGCCAGCCGTGGAATCCGATCGCGGGCGGTGGACGCGTTCAGGTGAAGGATCTCGAGGGCTTCGTCGGCGACGACTGACGCGTTCGGTTCGGCCCGATGCTTGGTCAGCCCCTGCACCAGGTCGGCGGTGTCGATCGCCTGGAGTAGGCGGAAGGCGTCGAGGGCGTCCTTCTCCTTGAGGCGGTCCGGCTGTCGGTCGGCCTGGCCGAGTCGTTCGCCGATCTTGATGATCTTGGCGACTAGGAGGGCGGCCGGGCCGGCGATGGCCAAGTCAAAGGCGCGGGGATCGGTCGCCTCCAGCGCTGTGATGAGGACGTGCTCGTGGTCGACGAGTGCCGGTTCGAGTCCGCGGGCGATCCGGGCGGTGAGGCGGTCGTGAGGCGCCAGCCTGGCGGCCCGTGCAGAGGCTCTTGTGGTTCCTGCCTGATGGGGAACGACCATGAGGTCGACTGCGACCTGGCTGGCGGCGACCCAGTGTCCGGGATTGGGGCCGGGGGCGAATCCTGCGTCACGCAGGACGGTCCCGATCTCGGGCACGTCGGCCAGCCCCATGGTGTCGATCGCGAGGTCGGCGTCGGTCGTCATCAGGGGCACGTTCAGGACGGCGTCGCCGGTGTGGTGATACACGGCCTGGGCGCCGACCAGGATCAGGCTCGGGAGGTGATCCTCGAGCGCCTCGAGTGCGTCAAGGAGAACGCGTCGAGCGGCGACATACTCGGCAGCGATGGCGTCCATGTCACTCCTTCCAGGAGGGATCCGATGATGCCATGTCGTCCATCAACTGCTCGGCCTCTGCGTCCGAGCGGCCAGGCAGGGTCAACAGGTCCGCCAGCACCAACGCTGGCGGCGCGAGGTCAACCGGGTCACCGGGGCCGGGCAGGATCCTGGGGTCCTGAGGGGCCGCGATAACAACGTTGGCCGTCGACGGGTCGGCTTCCACGAGGCCGAGTTGTTGGGCGAGCGAGCGGGGCGAGGGCGCGTAGAGTGCGAGCAGCCGCAGCGGGACCACCGATGTCGCATCGGGTGGCAGCATCCTGCGGGCCGCCGCCGAGCCGGTGATCGTCACCCCTTCCTGCCCGTCCAGTCGGTCAAGGGCGCGCTCCAACCCTCGCGGCGCGAGCCAGTAGCCCACGCCCGTGTTGGTCGTTGCATACCTGTAGTCCTGTGCCCAGCGCCGGACCAGCGCGCGGCGCCGCACCGCGGTCACGGCGCCGCCCGCGTCCCGGTCGATGACGCCCTCGACCGCCAACGTCGCCAGCAGTTTGGATACTGATCCAGGCGAAGCCTGCGCCAGTGTCGCTAGTGCCCGTACGCCGGTCGGAACCTCGGCCGCTGCCAGGGTGCGGATCACGCGACCGCTGGCGACCCCGTTCATCCGCACCAGGGCGGCGGGTTCTCCTGCGCGCGGCGAGCGTTCGGCCCCGTCGCCGGTGAGGAGGATCAGTGGGTTCTCCGACACCAGTCGCACCCAGCCTGTCGCGTCGGCGTAACTCAACCCGGCCTCCGCCAACGTGCGGCGCGTGACTGGGCCGAGGTAGTCCGAGACAAGCACGATCGGAAGACCCAGCTCCTGCTCACGTTCGCGCAGAGAGGCGACAAGTCGGGGGAGTGGCAGTGCTCCCGCGCGTCTGGCCTCGATGCCGAACGTGACGCCCACCCCGGCTGGCCCCCGCAGCACCACTTGCGCGTCGCTCGCGGTTGGACGCGGGTCGCTGATCAGCTCGGCGTCCCAGGAGTCAGGCAGCAGCTCGTCGACCCGGTGCACCACGTGCCCGAGGATCGATGTTTCTAGAAAGCTGGTGTTTCCCATGGCGAGAAACAGTCTAAGTCAGGAAACGGTAGGGGTGCAACGCCTAGCTCGATCTTGGCCCTGGCGCCCGCCATTGGTGGGCCTACCTCTTTCAAGTCCAGTTAGGCCCACCATAAAACCCCTAGGTGACTAGGGATTTTACTATTTCCCTCTTCAGGAGAGGACAAATAGAGGACGTTTGGACTTGGCGTGAAGTGCGGAGAGTGCTGGACAGTCGCTCGTATCTGCCCACCAGTGAGCCTTGGCAGCCCCACCACCGGCACCGATCTGCAACACGGGGGGAGAGCGGCACTCTGCTGCTCGCGCGTTCCGCTGGGCCTGACCGGAGGCTGCCTTGTGCCCTAGTCGTCAACGAGCACGCCCCGGCCATCTGCGTTGCGGTCGCGGATGCAAACGCCGTGGAGCTGTGCCGGCCGGTGAGGATCGTGGGCTGAGTCTTGTGTGGGCCTGTCGCGTTGGCATGGGCCCACCGTCGCAGTGTGAGGCGGAGCCCAGGGTGCGAGCGCAGGGGAGTGTGTCCTGGCGGTGAAAGTCCCGGATGGGGGTTGTCCCGGTGTGCAGGGCCATCCGTGAGTCGACGCCCCCAAGACCTACGCGCGGCCTGCACGCAGAGTGTCGCTGGCGGGGTTTGGCGATCCGCGCTATGCGACCCGCTGGATGAGCGCGGCGACGTCCTCGGTCTTCACTCGGAAGACTCGCGCGCTGCCCAGGCGGTAGCAGGGCAGGTTCCCGGCGGCGGTTTCCCGCTTGAGGGATCGGACGCTCAACGACGTGATCTCGGCGGCCTGCGGGTACGAGACGAAGCGGCCGTAGTTGCCGACGAGTTCGGCAACATCGAGCACCGTGCGCTTCATGAGCCGGTCACCTCCCCGACAGGCTGCCGCTGCTCGAGGTCGCGACCGTGTGCGCGCCGGAGCCGCTTCGCTGCCCTGATGTCGATGCCGCAGAGTTCTGCCGCCTCATCGACGGGGAGCGCCTCCGCCGAGGTGAGCCTTGCGAGGGCTTGGCCGAGTCGAGTCTCCGCCTCCGGGACGGCCCGGTTGCGCTTCAGGAGGGCAGCTGTTGCTTCCAGTACTTCAGTGCGTATCCGCGCTTCTCGTGCCATGAGTTCCTCGTTGCGTTTGACGAGCTGGCTGCGCGCCTTGAGGCGGGCCTCGCTGCGGGCGCTCTGAGACATGACAGGGCTCCTTCCTCGGCGACGGCGGACCGGGCAGTCCGTCCTTCTACCTGTAAGGAACCCCAGACGGGACCACCTACAGCGGAAGCCACTTGTCTAGGCGGGGCGATCCCCGGCTTCGAGGGCCCTCGGCGCGTCACGCTCATGCCGAGTTGAGGACGTGCGGAACCGCCCATGACAGGTGGTGCATCTCTGCGTCCCTGTTCGCTCGCGGGCGTGCTGGGGACGATGCTCTTTGTTGCGTGTCGCAACGGAATCGGCCCTCCGCCCCCCGGGTGTTGCAGGGGCTCCGCCAGGCCTGACGGGGGGTCGGCCGGGCGGGTGCGGCGCGGGAGCCGAAACCCTTGGGACAAGGACCGCAGCCATGTTGCCGCGGCGGTTGGGCCGTGCGCTCTGGCTCGCCGAGCCTGCCGGGTGTTCCCCCGGCAGGCTGGGGCAAGGGTGTTGGGGGTTTTGTTGGTCGTTGACTGGGGGCGGGGTGTGTGGTGGCGTTCGGGCCAGATCCGTTCGCCTTTGAGGGGCTGGGGCTGGCTCTGTCCCGCGTCAAGTAGTTGGCAGGATTTCTTCTCTTTCAAAGTTGGGGATGGTCGGGTCGGCTTTGCCGAGGTGGACTTCGAGGGGGCGGTTCCAGGCGATCGCTTCGTGAGGGCGGATCTCGTTG
>JAUHXZ010000079.1 GCA_030426725.1 Actinomycetes bacterium | reverse complement strand
CTGATGGACGTCGACTCGACCCTGACCACGACCGAGGCGATCGACCTGCTGGCCGAGCACGCGGGCGTGGGCCCGCAGGTGGCGGAGATCACAGAGCGCGCCATGCGGGGCGAGCTGGACTTCGCCGAGTCGCTCCGAGAGCGCGTCGCCACGCTGGCGGGGCTGCCGACCAGCATCTTCGCGGAGGTCGGCCCGGCGATGACGTTGTCCCACGGGGCGGCCGAGCTCATCGCCGCCGCGCACGCCGACGGCGCCAAGGTGGGCGTCACGTCGGGCGGCTTCACCCAGCTCGTCGGCCCGCTGGCCGATCGCCTCGGCCTGGACTTCTCCAGCGCCAACGAGCTCGAGACGGAGGTCGTCGGCGGCGAGGAACGCCTGACCGGCCGCGTGATCGGCACGATCGTCGACCGCGACCAGAAGGCGCGGGACCTGCTGCGCTTCGCCCACGCGGAGGGCGTCGACCCCGCCCTGGCCGTGGCCGTGGGCGACGGCGCCAACGACCTGGGCATGTTCGCCGCCGCGGGACTGTCGGTGGCGTACTGCGCCAAGCCCGTCACCGCCGCAGCCGCCGACGTCGCCATCAACTTCCCCCGCCTCGACGCGGTCGCGGCGTTCGCGTTCAACGCCTGACCCTCCCCACGCTCTTCCGCCCGCCCTAGAGCGCGTCTGACGCCTTGTTCAGGTGGTGAATACGTGCTGGTCTGCCCTCCGGGATTCACCACTCGATCTATACCTTGCAGCTCTATGCATAGAGGGGCTAGCCTTGCTGGCATGAAGCTCGCGAAGGACCTCGTGGCCGCCAGCGCCGCGCCGCTCGTGCTGACGATCCTCGCCGAGTCCGAGAGCTACGGGTACGCGATCGTCAAGCGCGTCGAGGACCTGTCGGACGGCGAGATCGCCTGGACCGACGGGTTCCTCTACCCGTTGCTCCACCGCCTGGAGGACGCGGGGCAGATCACGTCGCGCTGGGGTGTCGCCGACACCGGGCGCCGCCGCCGCTACTACGCCGTCACCGACGCCGGGACGGCGGCGCTGGCCGAACACCGCGCCCAGTGGCGCACCGTGACCGGCGCCCTGGCCCGGGCCTGGAACGTCCCGGGCCTCCGACTCCGGCTGGCGTCCCCGATTCCCACCACCGGCTACGGATGGAGCCTCGCATGAGCACCCTCCCCCTCGACGACCAGATCGCCGACTGGCGGCGCCACCTCCTCGGCCATGGTCGGCTCGGCGAGGCCGACGCGGACGAACTCGAGGACCACCTCCGCGCCGCCATCTCCGACCTGACCGCGGCGGGGTTGACCGACGACGAGGCGTTTCTCATCGGGATCCGCCGCATCGGGAACCTCGACGAGGTGGCCCGGCAGTACGCCACCACCGCCGCGACGCGCGAGTGGAAGCAGCACGTCGGCACCCTCCCCGCGACGCGTCGCCTCGGCGACGGCCCCGTCGCGATCGTCTTCGGGGTCCTCGCCGCGCTGGTCGTCCAACTCCCCCGGCTGTGGGGCGACCCCTACCCGGACTTCCTCGTCTCGCCGGTGCTCGCGCTGGCCGTCCTGGCGGGGTACCTGGCCTGGACCCACAAGGTTGGGCGGGCGACGGTCCTCGCAGGTGCCGCGGCGACGGTTCTTTCGCTCGCGGTCGCGGCCTTCTATCCGTTCACGGTGGAGGGCGACACGTGGATCATCACGATGCTGCATCTGCCGGTGGCGATGTGGGTCGCGGTAGCCGTGGCGTACATGGGCGGCAAGGTCCGGTCGGCCCGCGCCCGCATGGACGCCGTCCGGTTCACCGGCGAGTGGGTCATCTACATGGCGCTCCTCGCCCTCGGTGGCATCGTACTGTTCGCCATCACATTCCTCACCATGGCGGCCGCCGGCCAGGAACCCTCCGAGGAGCTCATCTCCTGGGTGATTCCGAGCGCCGCGGCCGGAGCGATGCCCGTGGCCGCCTGGCTGGTGGAGGGCAAGTCGACCGTGGTGGAGAACCTGGCGCCGGTCCTGACCCGGATCTTCACTCCGCTGTTCACCGTCGCGATCGCCGTCCTGCTCGTCGGCATCGTCGCCTGGGGCGGCTTCTCGGACAACCGCGACGTCCTGATCCTGTTCGACGTCCTGCTCATCGTGGTTGTCGCGCTGGTGATGTACACGCTGTCGTCGACGCCGGCCGACGCCCGGGCGGGCTGGTTCGAGTGGCTGCAGGTCGCGCTGGTGGTCGGCGCCCTGGCCCTCAACGCCGTGGCGCTCACCACGACGCTGGACCGGACGTTCGACGGAGGGCTGACCCCGAACCGGGTCGCGGCTCTGGGGCTCAACCTGGTCCTGCTGGTGCATCTCGTCGTCACGGCCTGGTTGACGGCGGTGCGCGCCGCGCGCCGTACCCCCGCGCGGGGCGTGATCGCGTGGCAGACGGCCTATCTGCCGGTCTACGCCGCGTGGGCCTGGGGCGTGGTGCTGGTCCTGCCGCCGGTGTTCGGCTTCGTCTGATCCCACGGAGGAACTCCGCAGTCTAGCCCCGCCTCCGGGGAGGTTCGCGGCCACCCCGGCGCAGGGGTGGCCCCTCGGAATGCGACGATGGCCACAGCGTCGCCGGTCGGACCATTCCGGACGGCGTCGTCCGGAAGTCGGTATCGGTCAGGTATTCCGACCGGCGTTCATGGAGCGTCCCGCCCGCTAGGGTGAGAGCGCACCGCAAATCTTCAAGGAGGACAGATGTCAGGTCGCATCCGCAGCGAGGCGTTCAAGCAGAAGGTCATGTCGGCCCACGACGCAGCCGGCCTCGTTCAGAACGGATGGAACATCGGCTTCTCGGGCTTCACCGGCGCCGGTTACCCGAAGGCGTTCCCGGAGGCCCTCGCGGCCGTCATCGACGCCAAGCACGCCCACGGCGAGGAGCTCCGCGTCGGGGTGTGGACCGGCGCGTCCACCGCCCCCGAACTCGACGGGGCCCTGGCCCGCACGGGCGGCATCTCCTACCGCGCCCCCTACCAGTCCGACCCGGAGATGCGCAGCGCTATCAACGCCGGTACCTCCTACTACCAGGACATCCACCTGTCGCACATGGGCCCGCAGGTGTCGCAGGGCTTCCTCGGCAAGCTGAACCTCGCCGTCATCGAGGCCACCGCCATCACCGAGGACGGCGACATCATCCCGTCGTCGTCGGTGGGCATGAACCGCACCTACATCGACGAGGCGGACGCGGTCATCATCGAGGTCAACTCGTGGCAGTCCGAGGATCTCTTCGGCATGCACGACATCTACTACCCGATCGGCGCGCTGCCCCCGAACCGGGTGCCGATCCCGATCACCGGCGCGGGCGACCGCATCGGCGAGAAGGTCCTCAAGGTCGACGCCGACAAGGTGGTCGCGATCATCGAGACCAATGCACCGGACCGCAACACCCCGTTCAAGCCGCTGGACGACGACTCCCGCGCGATCGCCGGCTACTTCCTCGACTTCCTCGGCCACGAGGTCAAGATGGGCCGCATGCCCGAGAACCTGCTGCCGCTGCAGTCGGGCGTCGGCAACATCGCCAACGCGGTGCTCGCCGGCCTCCTCGAGGGCCCGTTCGAGAACCTGACGTCCTACACCGAGGTCATCCAGGACGGCATGGTCGACCTGCTGGACTCCGGCAAGCTGACCGTCGCGTCGGCCACCGCCTTCTCCCTGAGCCCCGCGGCGGCCGAGAAGATGAACGACAACGCGGCCAAGTACCGCGACAAGATCATCCTCCGCCCGCAGGACGTGTCGAACCACCCGGAGCCGATCCGCCGCATGGGCGTCATCGCCTGCAACGGCATGATCGAGGCCGACATCTACGGCAACGTGAACTCGACGCACGTGATGGGTTCGCGTATGCAGAACGGCATCGGCGGTTCGGGCGACTTCACGCGCAACGGCTGGGTGTCGTGCTTCGTCACCCCGTCGACCGCCAAGGGCGGGGCGATCTCCTGCATCGTGCCGATGGTCAACCACGTCGACCACACCGAGCACGACGTCCAGATGCTCATCACCGAGCAGGGCCTCGCGGATCTTCGTGGCCTGGCCCCGCGCCAGCGGGCGGTCAAGATCATCGAGAACTGCGCGCACCCCGACTACAAGGAGCCGCTGCTCGAGTACGTGAAGCTCGCGGAGACCAAGGCCAACGGGCACCACACCCCGCACGACCTGGCCACCGCCCTCGGCTGGCACGTCCGGTTCCTCGAGACGGGCACCATGGCGCAGTGACGCTGCCGGCCGGCTCGTCCGCGAGACCCGGCCAAGGACCCCGACGGGGCCCCACGCACTCCGGTGTGTGGGGCCCCGTCGCGTTGCGGCAGGATGGGCGGGTACCGCATGCTCCCGAGAGGATCCCGCCCGGCCATGGAACTGCTCTTGTCTTCCGCCTTCACCTTCCTGCTGGTGATGGACCCGTTGGGCAACGTTCCCCTGTTCCTCACCTCTCTGCGCACGACGCGCCCGGAGCGGCGCCAGTGGGTGATCCTGCGCGAGCTGTTCATCGCGCTGGTGGTGATGGTCGCCTTCCTGTTCCTGGGTCAGGGGCTGCTGGCGCTGATCCACGTCGAGGGGCCGGCGCTGCAGGCCGCGGGCGGCGTCATCCTGCTGCTCATCTCGATCCGGATGATCTTCCCCACGCCGCAGGCCAACCTCACCGAGCCGCACACGCACGACGAACCGTTCATCGTGCCGCTGGCCGTGCCGTACATCGCGGGGCCGTCGCTGCTGGCGATCATCGTCGTGTTCGTCAGCCAGAGCCCCGACGACTGGCCCTGGTTCCTCGGCGGCCTCGTCACCGCCTGGCTGATCACCGCCGTCGCCCTGTACTTCTCCGGCTTCCTGCAGCGCGTCCTCGGCACCCGCACCCTCGTCGCGACCGAGCGGCTCATGGGCATGATCCTGGTGATGGTCTCTGTGCAGATGATGTTCGAGGGCACGCGCGCCTACTTCGTCGGCTGACGAGCAGCCGACCGCAGAGGCGGCGGACGGAGGGCCCGGGGCAGGTTGGGTGGGCGTCGCGACCGGACCGGCGCGGAGCGCCCGTCCCGGGAGCGTGGGCGGCCCGGGCCCTCCGCCCGGCGACGGGGCTGCACCAGCTCAATCCACGACCAGTAGACCGGCAGCCAGCAGCAGAGGCGGCGGACGGAGGGCCCGGGGCAGGTTGGGTGGGCGTCGCGATCGGACCGGCGCAGAGCGCCCGTCCCGGGAGCGTGGGCGGCCCGGGCCCTCCGTCCGGCGACGAACCGCGGTGATGTCGTGTCGCGGTCCCTGCTAAGAATGGGGGGCATGAGCACAGGCCCCGACATCGTCTCCCTCCGCCGCGAACTGCACCAGATCCCCGAGGTCGGGTTGCAGCTGCCCAGGACGCAGGCGGCCGTCCTCGAGGCGCTGGCCGGGCTACCGCTCGAGATCACCCTCGGGAAGACGCTCACCAGCATCGTCGGTGTGCTGCGGGGCGGCGTGCCGACCGAGGGCAAGCGCCCCGTCGTGCTGCTGCGGGCAGACATGGACGCGCTTCCCGTCGAGGAGCTCACCGGGCTGGAGTGGGCATCGACCAACGGCAACATGCACGGCTGCGGACACGACCTCCACATGGCCATGCTCGTGGGCGCCGCGCACGAGCTGTGCGCCCGCCGTGACGAACTCGCGGGCGACGTGATCTTCATGTTCCAGCCGGGCGAGGAGGGCGTCGACGGCGCCCGCTTCATGCTCGAGGAGGGCCTGCTCGACGCAGCGGGGTCCCGGCCTGACTGGACCTACGCCATCCACGTGTGGGCGGCGCTAGACCCCTTCGGCACCTTCACCACCAAGCCGGGCACGGTCATGGCCAGCTCCGACGTCGCGAAGGTGCGGATGATCGGCCGCGGCGGCCACGGCTCCACCCCGCAACTGGCGGCCGATCCGGTGCCGGCCATCGCCGAGGCCACCACGGCCCTCCAGACCATGGTGACCCGCCGCTTCGACGTGCAGAACCCGGTCGTGGTGACCGTCGGGCTGCTCCAGGCGGGCACCATCTCCAACGTCATCCCGGACGAGGGTCGACTTGAGGCCACGCTGCGCACGTTCGACACCGACGTGCGGGACAGGCTGCTGGCCGCCATTCCCGAGGTGGTCTCGGGGATCGCGGCGGCGCACGGCGTCAAGGGCGAGGTGGAGATCGTCGAGCAGTACCCGGTGACGGTCAACGACGACGCCGAGGCCGACGCGGTGGCCGCCGCCGTCACCGACCTGTTCGGGGCGGACCGCCACACCCGCTGGACGAAGCCTCTGGCAGCTGCCGAGGACTTCTCGCGGCTGCTCCAGGCGGCTCCGGGCTGCTTCATCGGGCTGTCGGCGTGTCCGCCGGACGCCGATCCGGCCACGGCGCCGTTCAACCATTCGGCCTACGCCCGCTTCGATGACGGCGTGCTCGCCGACGGTGCGGCGCTGTTCACCGAGCTGACGATGCGCAAGCTGCGCGCCTGAGCGCTGGGCCGCGGGCATGATGGGCGTCATGCGTCCCATGCTCGCCACGCCGTCGCCGACTCCGGGCGTGCCCCCGGAGGGCCCCGAGTGGGTGCACGAGGTGAAGTGGGACGGCATCCGAGCCCTCGGCGAGGTGCAGGGCGGCGCGTTCCGGCTGACCAACCGCACCGGCGGGGACATCACCGTGACCTATCCGGAGGTGGCGGCCGGGGCGGACGGGCTGCCGGACGGGATCGTCGTCGACGGCGAGGTCGTCGCGCTCGACGGGCAGGGAAGGCCGTCCTTCCACGAGATCATGCCCCGCATGCACGTCCGCGACGCGGGGCGCGCTCGCCGATGGGCGGCGGAGCGGCCCGTCACGTTCGTCGTGTTCGACCTGCTGCGCGCCGGCGACGAGGACATCACCCGCCGGCCGTGGCACGAGCGGCGGGCCCTGCTGGAGTCCCTGGACCTCGACCGTCCCGCCTGGCGACTGTCGGACACCTTCGACGACGGCGCCTCGCTCGCGCACTCGACCCGCGAGGCGGGGCTGGAGGGCGTGATGAGCAAGAAGCGCGCCTCGCCCTACCTTCCCGGGCGGCGCAGCGACGCGTGGATCAAGACCCCGCACCGCTCCGAACTGGTGGCTGTGATCGGCGGTTGGATCCCGGAGACCGGCGACGACCGGACACTGGGCGCGCTGTGGGTGGGACAACCCGCCGACGAGGCGACGTTCGAGACCGAGCCGGTGCTGTACCCGATGGGCAGGGTCGGGTCGGGCCTCGGACGCGCCGACCGGGACACGCTGCTCACGGTCCTCCGCGAGACTACGCGCCCGACCGCGCCGTTCTCGCCGGTGCCGGCCGATCCGGCGGCCCGCCGGACGCGCTGGGTGGAGCCGATGCTGTGCGTCCAGGTGCGCTACCTCGAGGTCACGCCCGACGGCGCGCTGCGGCAGCCGGTGCTGGTGGCGCTCCGGCCCGATGTCACGCCCGTGGATGCGCCGACGGCCGACCTGGTCTGAGTCAGCCGCGCGTCGCCACCAGGACGATGTCGTCACGATGGTGGGCCCCCGCCCCGGACGACACGGACCGGGCCCGCCGCTCGTGCACCCGGACCCGCCAGCCGGCATCGAGCCGCCCCGCCACGTCGGCCGGGGTCAGGATCGACGCAGGGTCGATGTGTCCGTGGCCAGGCTCGAACTCGGCGTGGTGGACGACGATGAGGCTGCCGCCGGGCGCGACGAGGGACAGCACGGCGTCCACCGCGGGCGAGTGCTTGGGCAGCGGCACGTAGAACAGCGAGACCAGGTCGAAGTCGTCGTGCGGCAGGGTCCGGGAGCCGATCTCACCGACCACCCATTCGACGAGCAGGTCGGCGACCTCGGCGGCGCGCTGCCCGCGTTCGATGGCGACCAGGGACGGATCGAGCGCAGTCACCTCCCAGCCGTGGGCGGACAGCCACAGGGCGTCGGCGCCTTCACCGCAGCCGACGTCGAGCGCCCGCCCCCGCCTGAGTCTGGGCACCTCGGCGACGAGGGCCTGGTTCGGCTCGCCGCTCCACATCCGGTCGGTGTCGCGGTAGCTCTGGTCCCAGTCGTGCTCGTGGGTCATGGCTCAGTATCACGCGGCGACGACGGGGCGGGCAACAGTGCGCACCGTCGGGCGGGTCCCGGGCCCGGCTACGCTGGTGGCGATGACCGAGCCGCAGGAGATCGCGACGCTCCCCCCGATCGAGGAGCTCCGCAACGACGTTCCGCTGAGCCCCCGAACCGGGGAGCCGGTGCGGCCGGTCGTGCTGTTCGCGGCGTCGATCCTGCACTACCTCGCCGTCGCCGCCCTGGGAGTGGCCTACGCCATGCACTGGTGGGCCGCGGCGCATCCCGAGACGTACGCCGGCTCCGCGCGGCTGGTGGAGTGGACCGCGCCCGAGCCGGGGCGCTGGTTGTCGCTCACCCTCGAAGGCGTGCTCGCCGCCGCCCTGGTGCTGGCCGCCGGAGCGGCGGGGGTCGTCGGCTACCAGGCGTGGGCCGGCGGGGCGTGGACCCGGTGGGGTGGCTGGGTGGCGGTGGCGCTCGGCGCCGGCTATGCCGTCGTGCTGAACGACCTGGCATTCATCGGGGTCGGGCTCGCCGCCGTCGGCACCGCGCTCCTGTTGCTGCCCCGGATCGGCCGGTACTTCCGGGAGTGGGCGCAGGTCCGGGCGCAGGAGCCGGTGCCCTACCGGCGGCCCGAGTCGATCACCTACGGCCGGCTCGCCCGCTTCCGCTGACCCGCTGGTCCGGCGACCCCCTAGGCTCTGGGCATGCCACGCTCGTCCTCGCTCAACGATGCTCTGAGGCTCGTCCGCGATATCGCCCTCCGCACGCTCCGCCGCGGGCAGCGCCCGACCCCACGCCACGCCGCGCCGGGCAGGACCCGCCCGCCGGCCCCGAGGCCCACGGGCTATCCCGGCGACTTCACCGGCTCCCCCGCGATCACGTATCAGCCCAACCGCGACGGAAACCCCGATCCGGGCGAGATCGTGTGGACCTGGGTGCCCTACGAGGAGGACCACCGTGAGGGCAAGGACCGGCCGGTCCTGCTGATCGGCCGCGACGGTCCCTGGCTGCTCGGTCTGCAGGTCACCTCGCAGGACCATGACCTCGACGCGGCCCAGGAGGCGTCGGCCGGGCGGTACTGGATGGACATCGGCACCGGCGAGTGGGACCGGAAGCGGCGCCCCAGCGAGGTGCGCGTCAACCGGCTGGTCCGCATCGATCCCGGCTCCGTGCGGCGGATCGGCGCCGTCCTGGACCGCACCATCTTCGACGAGGTCGCCCGCGAGGTGCGCCGCCACTACTGAGGGGCCCCGGGGCCTGCGTGTCCGCCTGCGGTGAACACGTCCGTACCCGATTCGGGCCGGGGGTGCCACCCCTGGTTGAATAGTGGACTGCAGGAAACGAGAGGCTCCCATGATCACCGTCACCGACCTCACGAAGGTCTATCACCAGGGCAGGCGCGAGGTGCGCGCCCTGGACGGTGTGTCCCTCACGGTCCCCGCCGGCTCCATCCACGGCATCATCGGGCACTCCGGCGCCGGGAAGTCGACGCTGGTGCGCTGCCTGACGCTCCTCGACCGGCCCACCGCCGGGCGCGTGGAGATCAACGGCGTCGATCTCACCGCCGCCCACGACGCCGCGCTGCGCACCGCGCGCCGCCGCATCGGGCTGGTGTTCCAGCAGGCCAACCTGTTCGACTCGCGCACGATCGCCGACAACGTCGGCTACCCGCTCGAACTCATCGGCATGAAGAAGGCCGAGCGCGACGCCAAGGTCGCCGAACTGCTGCGCGTCGTGGGCCTGCCGGACTCCGGCCCCGCGTACCCGGCCCAGCTGTCGGGCGGCATGCGACAGCGTGTCGGCATCGCCCGGGCGCTCGCCACCGAGCCCGACGTGCTGCTGTTCGACGAGCCCACCTCGGCGCTCGATCCGAAGACCACCGACGAGATCCTTGACCTCATCCTCAGCCTCAAGGGCCGCGAGGGCCTGGCCGTGCTCGTCATCACCCACGAGATGCACGTCGTGAAGAAGATCTGCGACTCGGTGTCGCTGCTCGACGACGGCCGCATCGTCGAGTCCGGCCCGCTGGTCGAGGTGGTCAACAGCCTCGACGGGCGGCTCGCCGAGGCGCTGCTGGGCATCCCGCCGCACGCGCCGCTCGACGCCGGCTCCGGCACCCTCGTCGACGTGCTCTCCTCCGGCCCGAAGGCCTCCACCCCCGTCGTCGCGCACACCTCCCGCGAGGTCGGCGCCGAACTCAACATCATCGCCGGCAGCGTGGAGCACCTCGCGGGCACCACGTTCTCGCACCTGCGCATCTCGGTGCCGCCCGGCACGGATCCGGAGCGGGTCGTCGAGTCCCTGCGCGCCCAGGGCGCCGACGCCAAGATCACCGACCTCACACCGAACGAGGAGCTGGACGCGTGATCCTCCTCGAAGACACCTGGTTCAACAACCCGGCTCTGCAGAAGGCCCTCCTCCCGGCCGTCTACGAGACGCTCATCATGGTGGGCCTGTCCAGCCTGGTGACGGTCATCATCGGGCTCCCGCTGGGCGTGGTGCTGTACGTGACCCAGAAGGGCGGGCTTGGCGAGAGCCGCGGCGTCAACTTCGTCCTGTCGAGCATCGTGGTCAACATCACCCGCTCGATCCCCTACGCCATCCTCATGGTGGCGCTCATCCCGTTCACCCGCTGGCTCGTCGGCACCTCCCTCGGCCCGCTCGCCGCGTCGGTGTCCCTGGCGATCGCGGCCATCCCGTTCTTCGCCCGGCTCGTCGAGACCGCCCTGCGCGAGGTGTCGCCTGGCAAGCTCGACGCGGCGCACGCGATGGGGTCGACCCGCATGCAGTCCGTCGCGAAGGTCCTCATCCCCGAGGCGATGCCCGGGCTGATCGCGGGCGTCACCACCACCGTCGTGACCATCATCGGCTACTCCGCCATGGCGGGGCTCGTCGGCGGCGGAGGGCTCGGCCGGCTCGCCTACAACTACGGCTACCAGCGGTACCAGTCCGACGTCATGGTCATCACGGTGATCGTCATCGTGATCATCGTCCAGGCCGTCCAGTGGTCCGGGGACTGGTTCACCCGCCGCGTCGACCATCGATAGACCTCCCACCCGTGTGGGACGCCCGCCACGAGCGGGCACAGTGGAAATCGGCCAACTTGTTGTTGGCCCCGAGCAGTAAGGACCCTCCTGATGCGAGTTCTCACCGCCGTCGCTGCCTCGTTGGCAGCCACCCTGGCACTCACGGCCTGCGGCAGCAGCGCCGAGGAGTCGAGCGCCCCCACCGAGGGCGGCACGACCACCCTCACCGTCGGTGCCAGCCCCGTGCCGCACGCCCAGATCCTGGAGTTCGTCCGCGACAACCTCGCGGCCGACGCCGGCCTGGAGATCGAGATCCAGGAGTTCGACGACTACGTGCTCCCCAACGAGGCGCTCGCCTCGGGTGAGCTG
>JAUHXZ010000078.1 GCA_030426725.1 Actinomycetes bacterium | reverse complement strand
CTGCCCGGTCTGCGAGGACGACCTGGCGCCAGCCGTCGTCGGTCCACGAGGTGACGCTGATCTTGTCGCCCTCGGCGAGCGTGGTGCGCACGTCGTACCCGGTGCCGGGCCCGGTGCGGACATTGACGGACGCGGAGGCGTAGAGCGTGCCCGCGGAATCCGCCAGCTTGCCGTAGTCGACGGTGGGGGTCGGCGACGGCTTCGGCGTGGGGCTGGCTGTGGTGGGTTCGGCGGTGGGCGTCGCCGAGGCCTTGGTGGCCGAAGCGGACGGCGAGGGCGACGGGGACGCGGACGGCGAGGGACCGGCCACGGCGGAGGCGCTCGCGTCAGGGGTGGCTTCGATCTGCGGGGCCTGGCTGGCCATGGGGAACAGGCTGGGGCGCTCGTCGCTGCGCGAGACGGCCCCCATGTCCACCGCGGCGAACTGGGGATCGGTCATGACGACGGGGTTGTCCTCGCCGGGCAGGACGAACAGCGAGGCGGCGAGGCCGACGACCGACAGCATGGCCAGCGGCGCGACGATGCGCCTCGTGAGCCGTCCGCGGCGGACACCGGGGGCGGCAACTGGGGCGGCCCCGGGGGCGACCGCGGCGCGCCGGGGCGAGGAGAACTCCCCACCGGGAGCGCCGCTGCCGGTCGCGCTGGCCCGTCGCGCTTCTTCCATGCTCACTGCTTCCTGTGTCGATTCTGAGAATCTTTAAGTCGTTTCTCAGACTACGCGATCCTGGCGCGTTTGCAAATAGTTCGGAGCAGACGAACCTGGCGGGCGCTTCTCAGGCTCCCTTAACTATCGGCTAGGCTGCCGGGCACCGAATGCTTTGGAGGGCCCGATGCAACGCATCCAGTTGCGCGCCGCGCTGACGACGCTGCTGCTGGCCGCGCTCATGATGATCCCCCTCACGGCCCGGGCCGAGTCCGCCACCCTCCGCGCCAGCTTCGACATCTCTTCCTCGTCGGTGTCGATCACGGGAACGCTCACCGCCGACGGAAGGGGTCTCGCCAAGGAGACGGTCCTCGCCACCCTCGACGGGGGCGTCCGCGCCGAGGCCGTCACCAAGGGCAACGGCAGCTTCTCCATGTCCTTCCAGCTTCCCCGCGACCTCGCGGCCGGCACCCACGAGGTCGCCGCCGTCTTCCGGGGCTCGAGGGCCGCCGACGCCGCCCGCGCCGCCACCACGTTCACCATCGCCGGGCAGCCCCGCGACGAGGAGACCGAGACTCCCCCCGACCCCGGCGACCCCGGGGACCCGGGGTCCAGCCCGGACCCACAGCCCACGGAGGATCCGATCACCCCCGCGTCCCTGGAGGTCTCCGGCCCCACCGAGGCCATCAACGGATCTCTCCTCTCGCTCGACGGGCGGCTCTCCACGGAGAGCGGAGGCGTCGGCAATGCCGGGATCAACGTCTCCGACAACGGCGGCGAGGTCGACGACTCGTTCACCGTCACCGAGGCGGACGGGACGTTCAGCACCTTCTACTTCGTGCCCGAGGACACACCGTCGGGCACCCTGACCCTGACGCTGTCCTTCGCCGGCACCTCCACCCTGTCGGCGGCTTCCACCCAGCTGACGGTCGCCGTCGAGCACCGCGAGCCGGTGACCGAGAGCCCGAGCCCGAGTCCCAGCCCGACCGCGTCCCCGTCGCCCACCCCGTCGGTCAGCGCCTCGGCCACCCCCACCTCCGGCGCCAGCCCCTCGCCCGTCATGACCGAGGCCGTGGAGGACGTCGCATCCCCGATGAACGGGTTCCTCATCGCCGCCGCGGGCGTCGGAGCCGTCGGCATCATCACCGCGTCGGTGCTGGTGTACCGCGGGGTTCACGGCCACCACCTCGGGGACGAGGAGCGATCGCTCGATGTGTTCGACGACGGGCCGCCCCCGCCGGCCAGCCCGCGGCACGGCTGAGGACTACTCCTCGCCGAACATGGCGCGCTCCACGGAGCGGAACGACCCGCAGCGGTCGCGTAGCAGCGACAGCGAGCCGCCGGTCAGCGCGTCGCCGAGCAGGGCCTGGTCGACGCACACCGCGGGCGAACCCGCCCGATGCCACTCCCCCGCCGCGTAGGCGCCGACCCCACCGAGCGGCACGACGCGCTCGGCGAGCCCGAGTTCCGCGAGCCGGTGCGCCAGGGCGTGACCGACGACGTCCGCGGGGTACAGCAATGCACCCGTCGCCCCGGGGAGGGCGAGCGCGGCGCGCACCTCGGCCGGGGTCATCGCCGCCAGGTAGCACGGCAGTCCCCGGCCCGACGCCTCAACGGCGATCTCCGCCGACGCGACGTCGGCCAGCACGAAGGCGGCCCCGGTCTCGCCGGCCGTCGCGACGTGCCCCGGCGTGGAAACGCGCAGGACCCCGACGGAGGCGCGCGCACGGAAGATGTCGAGGACGCCGGTCAGCGCCTCCGACTCCGCGGGAAGGGCGAACGTCGCGAATCCCTCCTGCACCAGCACCTCGACCACGCCGACGAGGTCGTCGAGGGGCGCGTCGGGGAGGGCGACAATGAGTCCGCTGAGGTCAGGCATGGGACCGATTCTGCCCCATGGGCGGCGCTGCCTAGACTGCGGCCATGTCCACTCCACTGACGCGCGCGCAGCGCCTGGACCGCCTGCCCTACACCCGCCGGCACAACAAGCTGCTCATGGGGTCCGGGGTGGGCTGGGCCCTCGACGCGATGGACATCGGCCTGGTGTCGTTCATCATGGCTGCGCTCGCGCAGGAATGGGGCCTCTCGAGCGGCCAGCTGTCACTGCTCGGGTCGGTCGGCTTCGTCGGCATGGCGTTCGGCGCCTCGCTCGGCGGACTGCTCGCGGACCTGATCGGACGCCGGCAGGTGTTCGCGCTGACGCTGCTGGTCTACGGCGTCGCCACCGGCCTCTCGGCGCTGTCCACGGGGCTCGCCGTGCTCATCGTGTTCCGGTTCATCGTCGGCCTCGGCCTGGGCGCCGAGCTGCCCGTCGCGTCGACACTCGTCAGCGAGTTCGCGCCCCGGCGAATCCGCGGCCGCATCGTCGTGGCGCTCGAGTCGTTCTGGGCGGTCGGCTGGCTGGCGGCGGCCACCATCGGCTACTTCGTCGTGCCCGGCGACAACGGCTGGCGCTGGGCCCTCGCCCTCGGCGCGATCCCGGCCGCCTATTCGATCGTCGTGCGCCTCGGGCTGCCGGAGTCGGTCCGTTTCCTCGAACGGAAGGGGCGCCACGCGGAGGCCGAGGCCGTCGTCGCGGACTTCGAGGCTGTCGCCGGCGTCGAGACCCCCGAAACGGCCAAGGCCCCTGACGACGCGCCAGAACAGGCCACCACGGTGACGCGCCGCGACCTGTGGGGCGACCGCTTCAGGCGCCGCAGCATCGCCCTGTGGCTCACCTGGTTCGGCATCAACTTCGCCTACTACGGCGCCTTCATCTGGCTGCCCACCCTCCTGTTCGAGGGCGGCATGACGCTGGTGAGGTCGTTCGAGTTCACGCTCTACATGACGCTGGCGCAGCTGCCGGGCTACGCCACGGCGGCGGTGCTCATCGAGAAGTGGGGTCGTCGTCCGACGCTCGTGACCTTCCTGGGCGGCTCCGTGGTGGGCGCGCTGGCCTTCGGCATGGCGCCGGCCCTGGCCGAGGCCGTCGCCCCCGGCAGCGAGACGGCTGCGTTCGCCGTCGCCCTCACGGCCGGCTGCGTCCTGTCGTTCTTCAACCTCGGCGCCTGGGGTGCCCTGTACGCTATCACGCCGGAGGTCTACCCCACGGTGATGCGCGCGACCGGTGCCGGGGCTGCGACGGCGTTCGGCCGGATCGCGGCCATGCTGGCCCCGTTGGTGGTGCCACTGGTGGTCGCGGCGGCCGGGTTACCCGTGCTGTTCGCCCTGTTCGGGATCATGTTCGCGGTCGCGATGGTGGCCGCCTGGTTCCTCCCCGAGTACGCCGCCCGGGCCCTCGACGAGGCGTGACCGCCGCCCTTCCAGCAGCATATTGATGCCCGACCCGGCCAGCGCTCCGGCCGCGGCGCCCAGGGTGTTGGCCACGATGTCGTAGCCGTTGGCATCGCGCGGCGTGAAGTACTGGACGGCCTCGATCGACGTCGACACCACCGCGGCCAGCACACCCCACACCCACCACCGGACGCGAGGCAGCCACACGGCAGCCAGAAGCGCCCCCGGCATCAACAGGAAGACGTTGAGAAGCTCGCCGTAAGCCTCGGGGCTGCCCTGGAAGCCCCATGCAAGGGAGCGACTCCAGAGACCCCTCACGATCCTGCTGATCGTGGGCGTGTCGACGACGAAGACCAGCCAGACGACCGGTACGGACAGGATCACCAGGAGCCCGAAGGCCCACCACCGCACCGGTCGGCGGGTCATGCGGACCTCAGGCGTCTTCGTCCATGTGCGCCGCGTAGTACTCCGGCATGGTGTCTCCCTTGAGCGCGTCGGACAGCTCCGCGATACCTTCCTGGTCGACGACGTCGACCGACTGGCCGTTGATCATGTCGAAGCCGAGGATCGGCGCCTGAAGCATGCCGATGGCCCCGGTGCCGTCGAGGCGCATGCTGAGGGCCAGGTCGGTGACGAAGCCGTTGGTCATGTCCTCATCCACCGTGACGGTGTCGGCGACCTGGCCGGCGACCTCGGTGAAGGTGACGGGGTTGGCCAGGGTCTCCGGGGTCATGATCTTGCGGATGATGGCCTTGACGACGGTGCGCTGCCGGTGGGCTCGATCGAGGTCCCCGTCGGGCAGCGGGTAGCGTTCCCGCACGTAGACCAGGGCGCGCTCCCCATCGAGCTGGATGAGGCCCTCCTCGAATCGGACACCGGCGTTCTGCTCGGAGGCCCACGGGTTGTACACCTCGATGCCCCCGACGGCGTCGGTGAGCTCGATGAACCCCTCGAAGTCGACCAGGACGGTGTGGTCCATCCGCACGCCGGTGAGCTGCTCCAGGGTGCGCACGGTGAGCTGTGGGCCGCCGAACGCGTAGGCCCAGTTGATCTTGCCCATGCCGTGGCCTGGGATCTCGACCCACATGTCGCGGGGGAAGGAGATGAGGTAGACGTGCTTCCGGTCTCCGGTCACATGGGCGAGCATGAGCGAGTCGCTGCGGCCGTTCTCGATGTCGCCGCGGGAGTCGCTGCCCATGAGGACGAAGTTGACGGGGGGATCGGTCTCCGGCTCGCCGGAGGCGGCCGGCTTCGGGGTGGCGGGCGCGGGGCGTCCCTCGTAGTCCTGGGGGGTGAGCGTCTGCTCCCGCGAGACCGAGTCGAGGGCGGCCAGGCCGCGGCTCGCGTAGTAGCCCGCGGCTGCCACGGCGATCACCAGGACGCCGATGCAGACCATGAGCAGGACGAACAGCGGTCCGCGTCGCTTCTTCTCCGGCGGCGCGGCCTCGTCGTCCTCGAACATGCCGAGGTCCTCGTCGTTGTCCAGCTTCATGACAGAGATTGTCCCCCGAAGCGGGCCATAGCCCAAGTGCGGTGTCTCATCTAGGCTTTGTGCATGGTGGACGCCGTCTTCGGACTACCTCTTCATCCGCTGGTCGTGCACGCGGTCGTGGTGCTCATGCCCTTGTCGGCACTGGGTGTCATCGCGCTCGTGGCTGTCAGGCGCTGGCGGGAACGGTTCGCCGTGCCCCTGTTGGGCCTATTGGCCGTCGGTTCGGTGTCCGCGGTCGTGGCGATGGTCGCCGGCGACGAACTGGCCGAGGTGGTCGGTTCCCCCGGCGCCCATGAGACGTGGGGCCAGGCCGTCGCCTTCACCTCCGTCGGCTTCCTGCTCGTGGCGGGAGGCTGGCTGTGGTGGGTCCGCCGCCCGGACGACGAACCGAACCGGGCGCGCGAGGCCCTCGGCTGGCTGGCCGCGCTCATCGGGGTCGCGGTGGTCGTCCTGACGGTGCTCGCCGGACACTCGGGTTCCTCCGCCGTGTGGTCTGGCGTCGTGGCATCGCAGGGCGGCTCGTCCACCGTCGTCCAGTCGGACGACGAGGACGAGTCGGAGGATGAGGACGAGTCCGACGACGACGCCGATGGCTCGCCGGCACCCGCCGAATCAGGCTCGACGCCCACGCGGATCACCACGCCCGAGGCCACCACCACGGATGCCGCGGGCTACACCATCGAGGACGTCGCAGGGCATGCGTCGGCCGACGACTGCTGGGTCGCCGTCAACGGCTTCGCCTACGACGTGACCGAGTGGATTCCGCAGCATCCGGGCGGGCCGGACAGGATCATCCCGCTGTGCGGCACCGACGCGACCTCGGCGTTCACCACACAGCACGACGGTCAGCCCGAGCCGGCCACGCAGCTGGAGCGCTTCCTGCTCGGACCGATCTCCTGAGGCGCAGCGGCCGGGTCGACGGGCCCTGATCGCCGGATCAGGCGTCGGCGACGCGGTCGAGGGCCGCCTTGAGCAGTTGCCGCACCTCCGCGGCCAAGGGTTCCATCGCCGGGTTGCCGGTGACCTCCACCATCATCTCGGGGTCCACCGCCTCGATCACGGTGACGCCGGCGCTGTGCCGCACCACGACGTTGCAGGGCAGCAGGAGGCCGAGCGAGGGCTCGGCCTTGAGCCCCTTGTGGGCGAAGCCCGGATTGCAGGCGCCGAGGATCACCTGCTCGTCGATGTCGACGTCGAGCTTCGACTTCAGCGTGGCCTTCATGTCGATCTCGGTGAGGACCCCGAAGCCGCTCTCCTTGAGCGACTCCTTGATCATGGCGAGCGCCTCGTCGACGGGGCGCTCAAGGTCGATGCGTAGTGCGTAGCTCATGGTGACCTCCTGGAAATGATGATGCCCGCCCGGCGATGAGTGCGCTGCCGGGCGGGCATATCGGCTTTGGGGACGTGATCAGGACTGGGGCGCCTCCGAGGCCTGCGCCTCGGCGATCTGGCGGCGGACGTCGTCCATGTCGAGCCCGCGGACTGCCTCGACAACCTCTTCGAGGGCCTTGGGGGGCAGCGCGCCGGACTGGCGGAAGACGAGGATGCCGTCACGGAAGGCCATCAGGGTGGGGATCGCGGAGATCTCCGCAGCCGCCGCGAGACCCTGCTGGTCCTCGGTGTCCACCTTGCCGAAACGGACGTCGGAGTGCTTCTCCGAAGCCTTCTCGAAGACGGGGGCGAAGGACTTGCAGGGCATGCACCAGTCCGCCCACCAGTCGACGAAGGTGATGCCTTCATCGGTCACAGTGGATTCGAAGTTCTCAGCGGTCAGTTCGAGGGTAGCCATGTCGGTGTTTCCTTTCGGGGCTTGGCCAGGTCAGCAGGATGCGTGGTCTGTGATGCGCTTGCCCGCCGCCATGCCGTAGCAGGCGATGAGGGCCGCAAGCGCGAAACCGGTCGCCGGCGCTTGAGCAAGTAGCAACGGAGCCGCGACCACCGCCACGAGCGGGATGATCCCGCATGAACCACCGGTGAGGTGCTCCCGAGCTGGGACACCCGCCGGCGGAATGTACGTGGCCAGCGTAACGCCGCCGGCCAAGGCCGCTAGGCCCACGACGACCATATCAACGGTGCCCGCCACCCCGACGGCGTTCTGCCTGGCGGAGAGGAGGACGACGAAGAGCGCGGCCGCGGCCGCGACGAATGCGACCGAGTGGCGGGCCGACCAGACGGAGCGCCAGTAGGCGGCACCGCTCGCGGTCACCGTCACGTCGCCGAGCACCGCCGTCGTCGGGATCACGCCGGGGGCCTCGGGCCCGGGCGCATCCGACACGGAGGTGCTGATCTGGTCGGATCCTATTGTGCTCACGAGACCATTATGCCATACCCCCCTGGGTATCTAAAACCGGGTCGCCCAATGGACACAAGAATGGGGGACGGCCTCCCCCCGGAGTCGTCCCCCCGCCCTTGAAGTCGGGTCTGCGACGTGAATACGACCGCCCATCACGGCCTGCCTGCCCGCACTTCAGCCCGGAGAGCCGACCGGCGGCGCCAGGCGCGCCCCACATCCGTTTGATCTGGAAGCTAGACAGCCTGCCTCCTCATGTCCACCCCCGCCCAGCGGTCACCCAGTCTCCACGCTCACGGAAGCGGCAACAGGGGCCCAATTTGCCTCACGTCGAAACCTACTTCTCGTAGTAGAAGAAATTTCACCCGCGAGCAAAAAAACCTGAATCCAAGTGCATCCATAGGCCTCCCCCGGCCCGAAGTACAGGGTGAAGGCACGTCGCACCCGGCGGCGGCCGGAAGGAGAAGGAACAATGCGCACCTCACTCATGGCCGGCGTCGCTGCCGGTACCCTGTTCGCGGCCGGCTTCGCTGCTCCCGCGTTCGCTGACAACCACGACATGGCCAACCTGTCGGTCCTCCACGGCGTCCCGGACCTCACGGTCGACGTCTACGTCAACGGGGAACTGACCCTGGACGACTTCGAGCCCGGCGAGCTCGCCGGCCCGCTCGAGCTGGCCGCCGGCACCTACTCGGTGGCTCTGACCGCGGCGGACGCCGAGGACGACTCGTCCCCCGCCCTCGGCCCGGTCGATCTGACCCTCGAGGAGGGAATGGACTACACGGCGGTCGCGCACCTCATGGAGAACGGCGATCCCACGGCCACCCTCTTCACCAACGACATCTCCGAGACCGCCTCGGGCGAGGGCCGCCTCACGGTCCGCCACACCGCGGCAGCGCCCGCCGTCGACGTGTGGGCCAACGGCGAGGTCGCGTTCTCCGGTCTGGCGAACCCGGACGAGAACATGGCCGACCTCCCGGCCGACACCTACGAGGCCGCCGTCTCGCTGGCCGGCGAGACCGATCCGGTCCTCGGCCCCACGGACGTTCCTGTCGAAGAGGGCATGAACACCATCGTCTACGCCTGGGGCTCCGCCGAGGCCGGCAACCTCGACGTCGCGGTCCAGACGGTCGCGACCCACGCGTCGATGCCGAGCGAGGTCGACGCCGGCTCCCAGGGCCTGGCCGATGAGGGCCCGTTCCCGGCCGGCGCGATCATCCTGGGTGCCGCCGCGATCGCCGCGGCCGGCGTCGCCACCCGCGTGGTGCTCGTCCGCCGCTGACACCCCCGATCCCCTCACCCCGGGCGGGGCGTGCCACACCCGGCGCGCCCCGCCTGACCCCGTTGACCGACCCGTCACGCGCGTTCCCCGACAGACCCAGAGGAGGCCCCGATGATCCGCCCGTTCGCAGCCGCGACCGCCATCGTTGTGGTCGTCGCCGGCACGGCCTGGGCCGGGGCGACCGCGATGTCCCCGCCCGAGCGGACGGAGCAGGTGGCGGCCGGTCGAGTCGAGGGCTTCGCCCCACTGCCCGACTTCGGGCCGCAGGCCGCGCCCGAAGCCGTCGCGCCCGCCGTGCTGCCGCCGCTGCCGCAGGCCCCGCCCGGCCCCCCGACCCAACCGACCCGAGCGTCCGCGGAGACCCCCCGGCTGAACCTGTCCGGTGACATCCCCGTCGCCCCCGCCGGGGCGGACGATCTCGTGCTGCCGCCCAAGCCTGCGAAGCTCGAATTGAGACGGGTCGGGATCGACATGACGGTCACTGACGTCGGACTCGAGAAGGACGGCAGCATGGAGCTCCCCGACACCGCCTCGGTGGCCGGCTGGTTCCGCCTCGGCGGCAACCCGGGCGGGGGGCTCCGGGAGGGCCAGAACTCCGTCATCGCGGCCCACGTCGACGACGCGGTGATGGGGCGCGGGCCGTTCGTGACGCTGCGGAACTCGCGCCCCGGCGACCCCGTCGAGGTCACCCTCGACGACGGATCCGTCAGGCGCTACGTCGTCGACCGCATCGAGCAGACGTCCAAACAGAAGGTCGACCTCGAGGTCGTGTTCGGCTCCCCGGACGGGGAACTTGTTCTGGTCACCTGTGGACGCTGGGACGCCGATGTGAAACATTACGAGGACAACGTGCTCGTCTGGGCTACCCCCGAGGGCACGCGATGAAACACCGCAAGGACGGCGATGGCAGCAGAGGGAACCGGTCACGACCTGTCGGCCGACGACCGCGCCCTGGACCGCGCGTTCGCGGCCGGAGAGGACGGTTCCCTCGAGGCGCTGTACCGGTCCTGCTCGTCCCTGGTCTACACCCTGGCGCTCCGGGCGCTGCGCGACGAGACCGAGGCGGAGGACGTCACGCAGCAGACGTTCGTGTCGGCGTGGCGCGGACGCGACAAGTACAGTCCCGAGCGGGGACCGGCCAGGGGATGGGTCGTCGGCATCGCCCGGCGTCGCATCGCGGATGCGCTGGACGCCAGGTCTCGCGAGACCCGACGCCTGGAGGCGGTGCGGGACGAACCCGCCCCCTCCGCGGCGGATCCCCTCGGCGGGCAGGCCGATCGGATCGTGGTGCGCAACGAGGTGGAGAACCTCGGCCCCCCGCGGTCCACCATCGTGGCGCTGGCCTTCTTCGAGGCGCAGACCCACGAACAGATCGCCGAACGGCTTCAGATGCCGCTCGGCACGGTGAAGAGCCACCTTCGACGGTCGTTGGTGGCGCTGAGACGAGGATTGGAGGCCGCCGATGCGTCACTGTGACGACGACACCCCCGCAGCGATCGCGCTCGGCGAGCCGATCGACTCACTCGACGCCGAGCACGCCGCTGCCTGCACCGACTGCGCGGCGGAGGTCGAGGCGTTCCGGGACATCATGAAGCGCCTCCCGCCCGCGGCCGGCGAACAGCTCGTCGAGCCGCCGAAGCGGGTCTGGGACTACATCGAGGCGGAGACCTCGCTGGCGGCGGGCGCCCCCCGTGACATGGGTGGGGACCCACCGGCCGGTGCGGCCCCCGTCGACGAGTTGGCGCGCCGTCGGCGCGGAGTGAACCCGTGGCTGGTCGGCGTCGCCGCCGCGACGGCGGGCGTGGTCCTCGGCGCGGTCGGCATGAGCGCCCTGCGACCCGGCGGCGCCCCGGAGACGACGCTGGTGGCGCAGGCGGGGCTGGCTGACCTCGCCACCGAGACCGAGGCCGGCGAGGCGAGGGTCGAGCGACGCGCCGACGGGACCGAGGTCCTCGTCGTCGACACCTCCTATACGGAGGCCGACGGCGCTCTTGAGGTGTGGCTGATCGACACCGAGGTGCAGGGCATGGTGTCCCTCGGGTTCCTCACCGCCGACCACGGCGAGTTCGAGATCCCGGCCGGCTACGACGTCAGCGCCTTCCCGATCGTGGACATCTCCGTCGAGCCCGCCGACGGCGACCCCACGCATTCCGGGAACTCGATCACCCGCGGCATCCTGGCCTGACCCGGCGGGACGGGCATCACGAGGCATCCCGGGGTAGCCTCTGGACGCAGGTTCCCGACCCCGGAGGCCCCATGCCCATCGATGCTGCCCTCCCGCTGCCCGACGCGGCGGACCGCGCCGGGATCCAGGCGCGGACCCTGCGCGTCGTCGTCGCGAGCCAGGTTCTCGGAGGGGCGGGGCTGGCCGCCGGCGTCACCGTCGGCGCCCTCTTGGCCGAGGACATGCTCGGCGCCCAGGGACTGGCCGGCCTGCCGACCGCGCTTTTCACCTTGGGGTCGGCGCTCACCGCCTTCCTCGTCGGTCGCACCACCCACCGTTGGGGCCGCCGCGTCGGCCTGGGGCTCGGCTTCGCGGCCGGAGGGCTGGGCGCCGTCGGCGTAGTGCTCGCCG
>JAUHXZ010000077.1 GCA_030426725.1 Actinomycetes bacterium | reverse complement strand
GCTCATGCAGGTGGAGGAGGCGGTCGGCTACGTGATGCACCGCTGGCCGCTCGGCATCGGCTCGACCTTGGCCGCTCAGGCGCGGGCGACGGTCCGCTTCTCCGGCGGTTTCTGACCAGTTCGTTGCTCCGGCGACCTGCGGATGTGCGGTCCGCTCCTGGACCGCGAAACGCTGGCGGGCCCACAGCGCTGAGCCGCCGGGACGCGAGCGACTTGGCGCAGAGTTCGAGCCGGCTGCTCACCGGCAAAGACTTCCGCGCAACCCGAAGCCGTTCGTCGCGTCTGCGCACCAACTCATCCCCGCTACAGGGAGTGGACGACCTCGGATCCGGTCCAACTGAACTTGCCAAGCTTCTCGCACTTCCGTACGAAGTCCACGAGGGCACTCGCCGGAGAGTCGTCGTGCTCCTCGTCCGCGTGGAGGAGCCTCATGTGATTCTCACTGGCCCTGCACTGGCCCCGAGAGGCGCGGAACCGGACGGGGGCCACTGCCCGGGACGCCGTCGTCCGGCGCTATCCGTCGCCGGCCAACTCAGCCCTGAGGGCGCGCGGTCCGAGAACCATCACACCGAAGGTGTCGAGCCGGGTCAGGAGTGCGCGGTCGGCCGACACCACGGTGATGACAGCACCGCCCTCCGCGTGGGCGCGGCACCGCGCGACGATCTCGTCGTCACCCGAACCTGGCGCGTGCACGGTGGTGACACCTGCGGCCTCACCCTCCCGGACGCCGCCTCGGGCCTTGCCTTCGAGCACCAGCACGACCGAGTCGAACGGCAGGTCCGCGCTCTGGAGCGACGCGTGGAGGCGGGCGGCCGCACCAGCCCTGTCACGCCACCAGCCGTCGGGCACGGAGCCGACGACATTCGCCCCGTCCACCACCAAGACCTTCATCAGGCGATCCTGCCACGCTCACCCTCCACGCCAGGCGCCCGGCATCGGGGAGAAGGCCGCCGTGCACGCTGCCGAGTCACTGTCAGCGGCCGCGCCGTGAACGACGGAAGGGTCGGCTTGTTCGGCACACCTGTCGGCGCTGCCTAGGCTGGGGAAGGGCGGGCGGATCGACCGGTGTAGGCCACGAGCAGCCTGAAGCCGGCCCAGGCGACGCCGGTGACGGCGGTGGCGATGAGGACTGCCCCCATGTCGGGCTGGAACACGCGCACTGTGCTGAGCGGGGCGCCCATGAGGCGCGGCACCAGGCTCAGCACGACCCATGCCGCGACGAGCGTGGTGAGCAGCGGGAACCAGAGGCTGAACAGGCCGAACGCGCCGGACTTCGCGCGCAGCTGCGTGCGATGGCGCCACGCCCAGATCATGCTGAGCAGGTAGCCGACGGGCAGCAGCGCCAAGCCGATGAACAGCGCCTTCTGGGCCCAGCGGCCCCCCTCGCCGTCATAGTCGAGTCCCAGCGCTGCGGCCGTGATGCCGTTACGCAGTTGTGTGGTCTCTCCGAAGCCGACGCCGCTTCCGCCGTTGACCAGCACGACGACGCCGCTGTTCTCGGCGGGATACATCGTCGCCAGGCTCTCGAAGCCGGGAGTCGATCCGGAGTGCCACACGCTGCCTTCGGCGGAGTCCACGAACCAGCCCAGGCCGTAGAACGGCGAAGCGGGACTCGCTGGCCGCATCATCTGCGCCTTCCCCTCGGCGCTCAGCACGTCGTCGGCGCCGTTCATCATCGTCTGCAGGTAGCGTGCCAGGTCCTCCGCGCTCGCGATCACACCGCCAGCCGGAGCCATGCCCCGGCTGGTGACACGATCGGCCACCGCCCGCTTGGTACCGAACCAGGGGGTATGTCCGGTCGCCATCGACTCGTGCTCCTGCCCGTCGGCGACGAAGCTGTCTTCCATGCCGAGCGGCTCCAGGATGCTGGTGGCGATGTAGGTCTGGTAGTCCTGGCCACTGACGATCTCGATCAGGCGGCCGAGGATCAGGTAGTTGGCGTTCGAGTACTCCCACCTTTGGCCCGGTTCGTAGGCGGGTGCCTCGGCGGCCAGCTGATCCACCCGTTGCTCGAGTTCGTCCTCGGCACCGGTCTCGTCGACGTGGGAGCTGTTTCCCTGCAGGGTGGAGAAGCCACTGGTGTGGCTGAGCAGCTGCCGGATCGTGATCGCGCCCGCGGGCCGGTCACCGAAGTCGTCCAGGTAGCGGGATGTGTCGGCGTCCAGATCGACGTGTCCGGCTTCGACGAGCTGCATCACTGCCAACGCCGTGAAACTCTTGGTGATCGAGCCGCTCATGAACGGCGTGTCCGGGGTGACCTCCCGGTCGCCCCCGGCCTCGGCCACACCGCGCTCGCCGACGAGCGAGATCTCGCCATCGGTCACGACCGCGTACGACAGTCCGGGCACACCCGAGGCGGGCATCTCCCGATCGATGAAGTCCTCCACCGGATCCCCCGACGCCTGCACGGCCGGTGCGGATATCAGGATGGAACCTTGTACAAGGAGCCCGAGGGCCAGGACGTTCAGGAGCCCCGCCATCCGGGTCGAGCTCCGGCCCCAGAGAGGCTGTTCGATCTCGCTGCCCTTACTCACACGGGTCCGTATACCTGTGGCGATGCCCGGCATTCCTGAACTCCTCGGCTTGGTTGATACTCTGGCCGAAGACAGCATACGTACTTAGTACGACAATGTTCAAGGCTTGCTCAGGCGCTGTTGGGCCGCGCCCGGGTCACCGAGACCCGGGCGTTGCCCCGCACTCCTGCTACCGCGCCACGGCCGCCACCACAGCACGATGGCCAGAGCAAAGGTCGCCTGCACCGCGAAACCGGTCCATCGGCCTCCATCGGTCACCCAGTAGGGCACCGCCGCCCCCACCATGTTCGCGACTGTGTGGAACAGGATGGCGACGGAGACCGCACCGCGAGTGTGAACGAAGAGCCAGGTGTAGAACACCGCTAGCACCATCTGCTGGAGGATGAACTGGTAGATCGGGATGTTCTCCTGGACGGTGCCCTCGATGAAGTGCAACGGCAAGTGCCACAGCCCCCACAGCGCACCCAGCACGAGGCTCGCGCCGAGCGTACCCAGCCGGTCCATCATCGGGCCCAAGGCAAAGCCCCGCCAGCCGTACTCCTCGGGCGCCGCATTCATCACGAGGATGAACAGCGCCATGGGCGCGATGGCGGCCGCCCCGAGCCCGTACTCCCAGTGGATCCGCTGATCCGTGAGAGCCATGACGCCCACGGTCACACCTGCCATCGCGGGCGCGAGCAGCAGGGTCGGCACGAGCCAGCGCCGGTCGAAATCAAAGGTCCAGCCACGTAGCAGCAGCGCCTTGACCGAGCCCTTCGCTCCACCGCGGCGGACCATGACGAGCGCGGCGACGAACGGGCCGAACGGGCCGATCATCCCGAGGATGCCGAGGGCGTCCGGGAGGTCCATCGCGCCGGTGGAGTCCAGCACAGTCGGCAGCCATGCGAGCCAGGAGACGGCGAAGGCGAGGATGAAGAACCACGCCACGTCGCGGAGGGGTACGGGGGCCGGGACCGGCGGGCTTGTCACCACGTCCTGAGCTTGCCACATCTGCGGCGTGCCAACGCTCGCGGTGTGACTCGGCTCCCGAATGGTGCGCGCTCTGGCTCAGTCGTCACCGAGGTTCGACATTGAGGGCGTCGTGTCGCGCCGGTCTCGTCCTCGACCGGATGCTGTGGGAGTGCGAGTCAGGTGAGTCCGGGCCTTTCGGCACATCCGTCGATCGTCCACGACCCGCCTAGATCGGAGGGTTCCGGAAAGAGGAGGAATCACCGACGATCAGGCGAGGTCGACTCGGCGGAGGTCGACCACCCGGGCCCACGACGGAAGCTCCGTCGACCTGCGGAACTCCGTCGCGAATCCGGGGAGGCGCCGCTCCCAGTAGTCGACCCCCCGCAGGACGGAGTCGAGGTAGGCCCGGGGCACGACGCCCCGCTCGACGTCGCGCGCCACCGTGAACTCGGGCCGACCGACGAAGGTCACGCATGGCTCGGGCGGCTTGCGTTCCGCCGAAGGATCGACCACCCGGCCGGACACCTCCGCGACCTCGTAGCGAAGCTCGCGCCGTCTCAGCTCCTGGAGTTGCTCGTCGCCCACGGGGATCACGATGCCGTTGACCATCCCGCGAGGTGCTCTGACCACGTCGCAGAACAGCACGAAGGGCGGACGCCGATCGGACCCGTCTAAATACGCCTTGTCGTCCTGGGACGCATCGTTTGGAAACGCCACCCCGAACGTACGCACGTGACCCATGAGCCTTGCCGCCCAGCAGGACTCCAGGTCCACCGCAGGCAGCGTCCGGAGGAGGGATGACGGGTCCAGCAGTGAGCCGAACGCGAAAACCGCCGCCGTCGCCAACACGCCACCTCCCTTCCTCGGACTCCGTGTCCGTCGACCGATCCCGGTCCGCCGTAGATCGCCGACCCCCCCCGGGACCGGCGCGACTGCGGCTGGGGAGCGGGGGTCAGATGTTCGGCACTCCTGGAGCCGCCTGGTAGGGGTTCGTCGTCTCATCACCGGCGGAGTCGAGGATCACCGTCTCGAGAGCTGGATCGCCGCGGGAGATCCGCAACGCCGAGGCAGGCAGTTCCGCCCGCGAGTCGACGTGGCGTTCGCGCGCCTCATCGAGGGTGGGGCGGTGCAGTAGTTCGCCGTCGCGGTAGACCTGCACCAGGAGGTTCCTGTCGTTCTCGTCGCCGACCGGGGCCGCGCCGAGGCCGATGACCTCCGACTCGGCGCGCCCATCCTCGCCGCGGCGGCGCATCGCGAACTTGCGCCCGCCGAGGGTGTTCTTCCCCTTGGACTTCTTCGCCACCGGCGTCATGGGAGCATCGGGCTCGTCGGACGATGCCCGCGCCACCAACTTGTACACGAAGCCGCACGTGGGATGCCCCGAACCGGTGACCAGCGACGTGCCGACGCCGTACCCGTCCACGGGCGCACCCTGGAGCGCGGCGATCTGCCACTCGTCGAGGTCGGAGGTCACCATGATCCGAGTGTGGGTGGCGCCGAGCTCGTCGAGGAGATCACGCGCCTGACGGGCCGCGGAGGCGAGATCGCCCGAGTCGAGCCGGATAGCGCCCAGCCGGCCTCGGGTCATCTCGACGCCGGTGCGGATGGCCTTCTCGATGTCGTAGGTGTCGACCAACAGCGTGGTGTTCTCCCCGAGGGTGGCGATCTGGGAGCGGAATGCGTCGCTCTCCGAGTCGTGGAGCAGGGTGAAGGAGTGCGCGGCGGTCCCGATCGTGGGGACGCCGTAGCTGCGGCCGGCCTCCAGGTTGGACGTGGACGCGAAGCCCGCGACGTAGGCCGCCCGTGCGGCGGCGACGGCGGACCATTCCTGCGTGCGCCGCGACCCCATCTCGGCGCACGGCCGGTCCCCGGCCATGGCCGTCATCCTCGACGCGGCGCCGGCGATGGCCGAGTCGTGGTTGTAGATGCTGAGCAGCACCGTCTCCAGGATGCAGGCCTCCGCGAACGTGCCCTCGACGGACAGCACGGGGGAGCCGGGGAAGTAGATCTCGCCCTCGGGGTAGCCCCAGATGTCGCCCGAGAACCGGTAGTTGGCCAGCCACTCGGCCAGGTTGTCCTGGATGATGCCGCTCTCCAGCAGCCACGACAGTTCGGCGTCGCCGAACCGGAACGCCTCGATGGCCTCGACGACGCGCCCCAGGCCGGCGACCACACCGTAGCGGCGGCCCTCGGGCAGGCGCCTGGTGAACAGGTCGAACAGGCTGCGGCGGTGGGCCGTACCGTCGTTGAGCGCCGCCTGCACCATGGTGAGTTCATAGTGGTCGGTCAGGAGGGCGGTGGTCATGGACCGCACCCTATCCTGGGGGTATGTCCAACGCACCCGAAGGCGGAGTCGAGATCCTCGAGCAGCACTCGGAGGCCGCGGAGGCGGTCCATCAGTGGGTGACCATCGTGTGGGACGACCCGGTGAACCTGATGAGCTATGTCACCTACGTCTTCCAGGAGTACTTCCGCTACCCCCTGGAGAAGGCGGAGGAGCTGATGCTCCGCGTGCACCACGAGGGCAAGGCGGTCGTGTCGACCGGGAATCGTGAGGCGATGGAGAAGGACGTGCTGGCCATGCAGGGCTACAACCTCTGGGCGTCGATGGAGCAGTCATGACGGTGGCCGACGACGACATCGTCTGGGCGTTCGACGGCCGCGACGGGCGGGCCGACGGGCTCGGCGCCATGCTGCGTATCTACGTCGAGAGCCTCGAGGCGCTGCTGCCGCAGGAGAGTGACGACCCCTTCCAGCAGATCGTCGCCGACCTGGGTGACGACCCGACCGAGCGGATGCGCGGCGACCAGCGGCTGTCGCGCCTCTTCCCGCCCGCGCTTCGCGACAAGGAGGGCAGCGACGAGTTCTGGCGCGACTCGATCCACTCCCAGGCCCGGGCGCGCGTCGCGTCGGCCCGGGTGGTGGCGCGGGACATCGTCGCCTGGGAGGGCCTCGTGCCCGTCACACTCGACCGCGCCGACGACTGGGCGAAGGTGCTCGGGGCCCTGCGGCTCTACTGGTACAGCGAGGTAGCGGGCCCGGATCGCCTGGCGGAGCCCGCCCCGGAGGCCCTCGAGGCTGGCGGGCTGTACGACCTCATCGAGTGGCTGGGGTTCCTGCTGGAGGACCTCATGGAGTCGCGGCAGGCGTGCCTGCGGCTCGAGACCAGTCTGGACCCGGACGAGTTCGATCCGGTCGACCGCTCCTGAGGGCATAGAATCGCCGTTCGTGAGTGACGTGATCGACCGGCCCATCGGCGTGTTCGACTCGGGCTTCGGCGGCCTGACCGTGCTGCGGTCCCTCGTCGAGCAGATGCCCAACGAGGATTTCGTCTACCTCGGCGACACCGCCCGCGCCCCCTACGGCCCCCGCACGATCGCGGAGGTGCGGCGCTTCGCGCTGGAGGGCCTCGACCTTCTCGTCGACCGTGGCGTCAAGGCGCTGGTCATCGCCTGCAACTCGGCGTCGTCGGCGGTCCTGCGCGACGCCCGCGAACGCTACGACATCCCCATCACCGAGGTGGTGCTGCCCGCCGCGGGGCGCGCCGTCGCCGCGACGCGCCACCGCCGCGTGGGGGTCGTCGCGACGGAGTCGACGATCAACTCGATGTCCTACGACGACGCGTTCGCCATCGCCCCGCAGATCGCCCTGACCAAGGCCGCCTGTCCCCGGTTCGTCGAGTTCGTCGAGGCCGGCATCACCGGCGGCGATGAACTGCTGGGCGTGGCACGCGAGTACCTCCAGCCGATGATCGACGCCGAGGTCGACACCCTCATCCTCGGCTGCACCCACTACCCGCTGCTGAGCGGCGTCATCAGCTACGTCCTCGGCAACGGCGTGACGCTCGTGTCGTCGGCCGAGTCCTGCGCGGACGCCACCTACGCCCACCTCACCCAGGCCGGCCTGCTGCGCCACCGGCCGAGGGAGGCGCACCACACCTTCCTCACCACCGGCGACGCGTCGGACTTCCAGGGCATCGGGCGCCGCCTCCTCGGCGGCTTCGTCAGGGACGTCAGGCAGGTGAGTCTCACGGGATCGGAGGAGACGCCCGCCGGGCGGTAGGTTGGTCCCATGAGCATCAGCCGTGTCGATGGCCGCGCCCCCGATCATCTGCGCACCGTGCGCTTCACCCGCAGTTGGCTGGACCACGCCGAAGGATCCGTGCTGGTCGAGTTCGGCCGCACCCGGGTCCTCGTCGCCGCGTCGGTCACGGTCGGCGTGCCTCGCTGGCGGGCCGGTTCGGGCCTCGGATGGGTGACCGCCGAGTACGCCATGCTGCCCCGCGCCACCCACACGCGCAGCGACCGGGAGTCCATCAAGGGCCGCGTCGGCGGCCGCACCCACGAGATCTCCCGCCTCATCGGCCGGGCCCTGCGCGCCGTCGTGGACTTCGAGGCGCTGGGCGAGAACACCATCGTCCTCGATTGCGACGTACTCCAGGCCGACGGCGGCACCCGCACCGCGGCGATCACCGGCGCGTACGTGGCGCTCGCCGACGCCGTCGAACACCTGCGTGGGCTCGGCGCCCTGGCCGGCGAACCCCTGACGGACTCGGTGGCCGCGGTCTCCGTCGGGTACAACGCCGACGGGGTCGCGCTGCTGGACCTCGCCTACGAGGAGGACTCGGTGGCCGAGACGGACATGAACATCGTGATGACCGGCTCCGGCCGCTACATCGAGGTACAGGGCACCGCCGAGGGCACGCCCTTCAGCCGCGACGAGCTCAACACCCTCCTCGACCTCGGCGCGGACGGCTGCGCGGAGCTCACCAGGCTCCAGCGGGAGGCCCTGGCGTGAACCTGCCCGAGGCCGTGGTGCTGGCCACCAACAACCCGAAGAAGCTGGCCGAGCTGCGTCGCATCGTAGAGGCGGAGGGCCTGGGCGTCCGCGTGCTCGGCCTCGGCGACGTCGAGCGCTACCCGGAGCCCGCCGAGACCGAGCGCACCTTCGAGGGCAACGCCTTCCTCAAGGCGTCCGCCGCGGCCCGGGAGACCGGTCTGGTGGCCGTCGCCGACGACTCCGGCCTCGAGGTCGAGGAGCTCAACAACATGCCGGGCGTCCGGTCGGCGCGCTGGGCCGGCCCCGCCTGCGACGACGACGACAACAACCACCTGCTGCTCGCCCAGCTCGACGGCGTGCCCACCGAGCGGCGGTCCGCCCGCTTCGTCTGCGCCCTCGCCATGGTGTCGCCGGCCGGGGAGCGGAAGGTGTGGCACGGCAGGATGCCCGGCCACATCGCCGAGACGCTCGAAGGCGACGGCGGCTTCGGCTACGACCCGCTGTTCATCCCCGCGGGCCTCACCGTGACTTCGGCCGAACTCACGCCCGAGGAGAAGGACTCCATCAGCCACCGCGGGATCGCGGTGCGCGCCTTCGTCGAGTACCTCAAGTCGCTCAAGAGCGAGGTGCCGGCATGAAGCAGTACCTCGACCTTCTGAACCACATCGTCGACACCGGCGTCGACAAGTCGGACCGCACCGGCACCGGCACCCGCTCGGTGTTCGGCTACCAGATGCGCTTCGACCTCAACGAGGGGTTCCCCCTGGTCACCACGAAGAAGGTCCACACGCGTTCCGTGTTCGGGGAACTGCTGTGGTTCCTGCGCGGTGACACAAACATCGGCTGGCTGCACGACCACGGCATCTCCATCTGGGACGAGTGGGCCGACGAGGAGGGCAACCTCGGGCCCGTCTACGGGCACCAGTGGCGCTCCTGGCCCACCCCCGACGGCCGGCACATCGACCAGCTCGCCCGCGTCATCGAGTCGCTGAGGTCCAACCCGGACTCGCGGCGCCACATCGTGAGCGCGTGGAACGTCGCCGACGTCGACGACATGGCCCTGCCGCCGTGCCACGCCCTGTTCCAGTTCTACGTCGCCCCCGCCCACGACGGCGGCCCCGGCAGGCTGAGCTGCCAGCTGTACCAGCGCTCGGCCGACGTGTTCCTCGGCGTGCCGTTCAACATCGCCTCGTATGCGCTGCTCACGCACCTCGTCGCGCAGGTCACCGGGCTGCGGGTGGGGGAGTTCGTCCACACCCTCGGCGACGCCCACATCTACTCCAACCACCGCGAACAGGTGGCGCTGCAGCTCACCCGCGAGCCGCGCCCCCTGCCCAGGGTGGCGATCAACCCGCAGGTGACCGAGATCGACGCGTTCACGCTCGCCGACATCGCCGTGGAGGACTACGACCCGCACCCGGGCATCAAGGCCCCCGTCGCCGTCTGACGACATGGAGGAACCGCGCATGAGGATCGTCGCGATCGCCGCCGTCGCCGACAACTGGGTCATCGGCTCCGGCGACGACATGCTCTGGCACATCCCCGAGGACTTCCGCCGCTTCAAGAAGGTCACCACCGGCAACACGGTCATCTTCGGGCGCCGCACCCACGAGCAGATCGGGCTGCTGCCGAACCGGCGCATCATCGTGGTCACCCGCGACCCGGACTGGAATGACGAGGGCGTCGAGGTGGCGCACTCCATCACCGAGGCCCTCGACCTGGCCGCCCAGACCCCGGAGAAGACGTGCTTCATCGGCGGCGGTTCCCAGATCTACGAGGCGGCCTGGCCGTACCTGACGGAGCTGGACATCACCCACGTGCACCAGCAGCCCGAGGGCGAGGCACGGTTCCCCTTCATCTCGCCGCGCGAGTGGACCGAGGTGTCGCGGGAGATCCGCGAGGGGTTCCACTTCGCGCGCTACCTGCCGGCCCCGACGCCGGCCGGCTGACGGGGCGATGGCCCGCCGCATCCTGCACCTGGACCTGGACGCCTTCTTCGCCGCCGTCGAACAGCGCGACAAGCCCAGCCTGCGCGGCAAACCCGTCGTCGTCGGCGGTGCCGGCCCCAGAGGAGTTGTGGCGACTGCGTCCTACGAGGCGCGCCGGTTCGGCGTCCGGTCGGCCATGTCCGGTTCCGAGGCCCGGCGGCGCGCCCCGAACGCGGCGTTCCTCGGCGGCCGGTTCGCCGCCTATCGCGAGTCGTCGCGGATCGTCATGGCCCTGCTGCGGGAGGTGTCGCCGCTGGTCGAGCCGTTGAGCTTCGACGAGGCCTTCGTGGACCTCGCCCCGTCCGGCTGGGGCGACGACGACCTCGAACGGCGGGTCGCCGACCTGCGCGCCGAGCTGACGGCCAGGACCGGCGGGCTGACGGCGTCAGTGGGCGTCGGCTCGGCGAAGTTCCTCGCCAAGCTGGCCTCCGAGGCGGCCAAGCCCGACGGGGTCCGCATCCTCGACCCGGAGGAGGAACTCGACTTCCTCGCGCCGCTCGCGGTGCGCGCCGTCCCCGGCGTCGGCCCCGCGACCGAGCAGCGGCTGTCGGCCCTCGGGATCCACACCGTCGCCGAGGTCCGGCAGGCGGACCGGGCCGAGCTGATCCGCGAGATCGGCCAGGCCGCGGGGGAGGGCCTCGCAGCGCTCGCCTGGGGCCGCGACGACCGCGAGGTCCAGCCGCAGCGGGACCCCAAGTCCATCTCGACGGAGGACACCTTCGCCACAGACCTCACCGACCGCGCCCAACTGGAGCACATTCTCCGCCGCGACGCCGCGTCGGTGGCGGCCCGGCTCACGAAGGCCGGCTACTTCGCCCGCACCGTCACGGTGAAGGTGCGCTTCCCCGACTTCACCACGCGCACGGCGGCCCGCAGTCTCGGCGGCGCCACCGACGATGTCGACACCATCACCGCCGCCGGGCTGGCGCTGCTCGCCGACGTGGACGTGCGCGTGGGCGTTCGGCTGCTGGGCATCGGGGTCAGCAACTTCGCCACCTCCGCGCAGGAGCGGCTGTTCGGGGAGGACGCTGCCGCGCCCGTCGCGACGTCGGCCGATGTCGGCCCGGGGCCCGGGTTGAGCGGCGTGCGGGGCAGCGGCTTCTACCCGGGCGCCGACGTGACGCACGACGAGTGGGGCCGCGGCTGGGTGTGGGGCGCCGGGCTCGGGCGCGTGACCGTGCGGTTCGAGACCCGCGAGACGGGTCCGGGGCCCATCCGCACGTTCCGCTCCGACGACCCGGCCCTGCGCCCCGCCGACATCGATCCGCTGCCGGCGGCCGTGCGCGACGAGGACGAGTAGCCCCGGCGGAAACCCGTCCGATCAGGCGTCCTCCTCGGCCGGCGGACGGAGCACGGGCGCGATCCGGCTCGCCGCGACATACTCACGAAACGTTTCGTGGTCCTGAGCGGTCAGGTGATGCTCCGAGGCGGACACCAG
>JAUHXZ010000076.1 GCA_030426725.1 Actinomycetes bacterium | reverse complement strand
GATCTCGGGATAGCGGGGCAGCAGGGAGGTCCATGCCACACCGTTGAGCCAGAAGAGCATCACGACGCCCCAGCGGGCGCGTACGGCTTCCGTGGACATGACCACCTATCGAGGGGAGAGACGAAGAAACGAACCGCCGGTCACCCGCGCGGAACCTGGAACGATCCTGCCAGATCCCGCGGGCGGCGGCGCGGCAGCCCCGCGTGTCACGGCGCACCGCGACGGTCGGTAGCCTGTGGGGCATGAGCATGGACGTCGTCGACCTCATCCGAACCAAGCGCGACGGGGGCAGGCTGAGTGACGCGGAGATCGACTGGGTGATCGAGGCGTATACCGGGGGCACCGTCGCCGACTACCAGATGTCGGCGCTGGCCATGGCCATCCTCATCCGCGGGATGGACCGCCACGAGATCGCCCGCTGGACCGCCGCCATGATCGCCTCCGGTGAGCGGATGGACTTCTCGACCCTCGGCCGGCCCACCGCCGACAAGCACTCCACCGGCGGTGTGGGGGACAAGATCACCCTCCCGCTCGCGCCCCTGGTGGCCGTCTTCGACGTCGCGGTGCCGCAGCTGTCCGGCCGCGGCCTCGGGCACACCGGCGGCACCCTCGACAAGCTCGAATCCATTCCCGGCTGGCGGGCCGCCCTGAGTAACGAGGAGATGCTCGCCCAACTCGACGACGTCGGCGCCGTCATCTGCGCCGCCGGCGCCGGTCTGGCGCCGGCCGACAAGAAGCTCTACGCGCTGCGCGACACCACCGGCACCGTCGAGGCCATCCCGCTCATCGCGAGCTCCATCATGAGCAAGAAGATCGCCGAGGGCACCGGGGCGCTGGTCCTCGATGTCAAGGTCGGCTCCGGCGCCTTCATGAAGTCGCTCGACCAGGCCACCGAGCTGGCGCGCACCATGGTCGATCTCGGCAAGGACGCCGGCGTCAACACCGTCGCGCTGCTCACCGGGATGGACACCCCTCTCGGTCTCACCGCCGGCAACGCCCTCGAGGTGCGCGAATCCCTCGACGTCCTGGCGGGCGGGGGCCCCGACGACGTGGTCGAGCTCACCGTCGCGTTGGCGCGCGAGATGCTCGCCGCGGCCGGAAGGCCCGACGTCGACCCGGCGCCGGCCCTCGCCGACGGCCGCGCCATGGACGTGTGGCGCCGGATGATCGCGGCCCAGGGCGGAGACCCCGACGCCGCACTGCCGGTCGCGGAGCACACGCACACCGTCGTGGCCGGGGAGAGCGGATACCTCAGCCGGATGGACGCCCACGCGGTGGGGATCGCGGCCTGGCGCCTCGGGGCCGGCCGCGCCCGCAAGGAGGACGACGTCCAGGCCGTCGCCGGCGTCGAGATGCACGCCAAGCCGAGCGACTTCGTCGCGGCCGGCCAGCCGCTGTTCACGCTGCACACGGCGACCCCGGAGCGGTTCGACCGGGCGCTCGAGGCGCTCCAGGGTGCCGTCGACTACTCGGCCGATGCCGTCGCGGCGCCGGGACTGATCCTCGGCCGTCTCGACTGACCGGCCCTGCCCGGCGGCCGACGCGACGAACGCCGGCCGCCGGGCAAAGGCGAGGTCACATCTGGGTGGGCTCGCGGCCGAAGGCGGTCTCGAGGGCCTGCAGTTCGTCGACCATCTCGCGCGGCAGGCGCCAGCCGAAGGTGTCGAACCAGCGGCCGATCCGCGGGACCTCGTCGCGCCACTCGCCCTCCTTGTACGACACCACCTCCGCGAGCACCGCCGGATCGAGGTCGAGGCCCTCGACGTCCAGGTCTCCGGGCGCGGGCACCAGGCCGATGGGCGTCTCCTCGGCGTCGACGAGTCCGTCGACGCGCTGGGCGATCCACTTCAGCACGCGGGAGTTCTCGCCGAAGCCCGGCCACATGAACCGGCCGTCGGCGTCGCGGCGGAACCAGTTGACGTAGAAGATCCTCGGTAGCTTGGCCGCGTCCGTCGCCCGGCCGACGTCGATCCAGTGCTGAATGTAGTCGGCGACGTGGTAGCCGATGAACGGCAGCATCGCCATGGGGTCGCGGCGCAGGACACCCACGGCCCCGGCGGCGGCGGCGGTGGTCTCCGACGAGCAGGTGGCGCCCATGAACACGCCGTGCTGCCAGTCGCGCGACTGGGTCACCAGCGGGATCGTGTTCTCGCGCCGCCCGCCGAAGATGATCGCGTCGAGCGGTACGCCGCCCGGCAGGTAGTAGTCGTCGGACAGGATCGGGCACTGCTCGATGGGGGTACAGAACCGGCTGTTCGGATGCGCCGCCTTCTCGTCGGGGCGACCCCCGACGGGCCCGGTGGCGCCGTGCCACTCGCGTCCCTTCCAGTCGATGGCCGTCTCCGGCTTCTCCTTGGTCATGCCCTCCCACCAGACGTCACCGTCGGGGGTGAGCGCGACATTGGTGAAGATCGAGTTGCCGCCCTCGATCGAGAGCATCGCGTTGGGATTGGTCGCCCGGCTCGTGCCCGGCGCCACCCCGAAGAAGCCCGTCTCGGGATTGGTGGCGTACAGGCGGCCGTCCTCGCCGAAGCGGAGCCAGGCGATGTCGTCGCCGAGGGTCTCGACCGTCCATCCGGGAATGGTGGGCTCCAGCATGGCGAGGTTGGTCTTGCCGCACGCCGACGGGAACGCGGCGGCCACGTGGTAGTGCCGGCCCTCGGGGGAGATGAGCTTGAGGATGAGCATGTGCTCGGCCAGCCAGCCCTCGTCGCGGGCCATCACCGAGGCGATGCGCAGCGCGTAGCACTTCTTGCCCAGCAGCGAGTTGCCGCCGTACCCGGAGCCGTAGGACCAGATGACCCGCTCGTCGGTGAAGTGGACGATGTACTTGGTCTCGTTGCACGGCCACGGCACGTCGAGCCTTCCGTCGGTGAGCGGCATCCCGACGGAGTGCAGGGCCGGGACGAAGTCCGCGCCCCGCTCCTCCATGCGGGCCAGCACCTCGGAGCCCATCCGCGTCATGATCTTCATCGACGCCGCGACGTAGGCCGAGTCGGTGATCTCCACGCCGAACTTGGGGTCCTCCGCGTCGAGGGAGCCCATGCAGAACGGCACCACGTACATGGTGCGGCCCACCATCGACCCGTCGAACAGCGGACGCATGATCCGCTTCATCTGCTCCGGCTCCATCCAGTTGTTGGTGGGGCCGGCGTTGCGCTCGTCCTTGGAACAGATGAAGGTCTGGTCCTCCACGCGCGCCACGTCGTCCGGGTCGGTGCGGGCCAGGATCGAGTTCGGCTTGAGGTCGTCGTTGAGCTTGGTGATGGTGCCCGACTGCTCCAGCAGGTCCACGAGCCGGTGCCACTCGGCGTCGGAGCCGTCGCAGTAGTGGATCGCGTCCGGCTTGCACAATGCGACGACCTCGTCGAGCCAGGCCAGGAGGCCGGGGTGGGTCGGGGCGACGCCTGCGGTCGCAAGGTCGGTTCGCGTGCGGGCTTCGGTGGCGATGGACATGGGTCTCCTCGGTGCGACACTGCCTCGTGAGCGAAACGCCGTTGGACGCTCACGGACCCCACGGTAGCCCCGACCGCGGTCGGGGCACGGCAACGGCAGCGAAATCGGTCCGTGCCGGGTGGGCGGCGTCGCCGGACAGGGCCCCGGGCACCCGCTGCGCGCCCCCGTCAGCCCAGCGAGAGCCCGATGTACTTGATCTCGAGGAACTCCTCGATGCCCTCCGGCCCGCCCTCGCGGCCGAGCCCGGAACTCTTGACGCCGCCGAAGGGTGCCGCGGGGTTCGACACCAAGCCGGAGTTGAGCCCCACCATGCCCGACTCGATCCGCTCGGCGACGGTCACGGCCTCGGTGAGGTCCTCGCCGAACACGTAGCTCATCAGCCCGAAGCGGGTGTCGTTGGCGAGCGCGACCGCCTCGTCGACCGAGTCGACCGCGACGATCGGCGCCACGGGCCCGAAGATCTCCTCCCGGAAGCACCGCGAGGAGGACGAGACATCGGCCAGGACCGTGGGCCGCATGAAATGGCCGGGGCCGTCGCCCCGCGAGCCCCCGACGACGACCCGGGCGCCGTCGGCAACGGCCTCGGCGACCATGGCCTCCACGTCGTCGAGTGCTTCGGCCGATACCAGCGGCCCGATCTCGACGCCGTCGTCCATGCCGTCGCCGACCTTGAGCGCGCCGACCCTGGCGGCGAGCTTCTCCGTGAACTCCTCGACGAGGCTGCTGTGCACGATGAGCCGGTTGGCCGCGGTGCAGGCCTGGCCGATGTTACGCATCTTGGCGACCATCGCCCCTTCGACGGCGCGGTCGACGTCGGCGCTGGGCAGCACGACGAAGGGCGCGTTGCCGCCGAGCTCCATCGACGTCTTGAGCACGTTCTTCGATGCCTGCTCCAGGAGGCGCACCCCCACCGACGTCGACCCGGTGAAGGTGAGCTTCCGCAGTCTGGGATCGGCGATGAGCAGGCCGGTGGTCGATGATGCCGACGACGACACGAAGCAGTTGACCACACCGGCGGGCACGCCGACCTCGTTGAAGACGTCCATGAGGAGCAGCGACGTCAGCGGCGTCATCTGTGCGGGCTTGAGTACCGCGGTGCACCCGGCGGCGAGCGCCGGACCGAGCTTGCGGGTGGCCATCGCGAGGGGGAAGTTCCAGGGAGTGATCGCCAGTACCGGTCCGACGGGCTGTTTCATGGTGATGAGCCGCTGGCCGCCGGCGGGCGCGGTGGTCCACCGGCCGTGGATCCGCGGGGTCTCCTCGGCGAACCAGCGCAGGAACTCGGCGCCGTAGGCCACCTCGCCGCGGGCCTCGGTCAGCGGTTTGCCCATCTCGAGCGTCATGGTGGTGGCGAACTCGTCGGCCCGGTCCATGATCGCCTCGAAGGAGGCGCGCAGCAGCTCGGATCGTTCCCGGGGATCCGTGGCGGCCCAGCCCTCGGCGGCCTCGACCGCGGCGTCGAGGCAGGCCATCGCGGTGTCGGGGCCGGCGTCGGCCACCCGAGCCAGCTCCTCACCCGTAGCAGGGTTCTCGACCGGAAGCGTCCGCTCGTCCTCGGCGAACCGACCGGCGATGTAGTGGCTCGTGCGCAGTGCTGACCAGGTCATCCTCAACTCCCTCGTTGCCTGCCGTCCACCCTAGTCCGGCGGGCGCCGGGCCCTCGGGCAGGGGAGGATCAGGCGCCGTCGATGAGGGTGGCGGGCAGCGCCAGACCGTCGGGCAGCAGTGGCGTCACCTCGCGCACGATCAGCCGCGACAGCTCGGCCTGCCGGGCCTCGGTCATCCGCTCGGCCAGAGCCGTGATCGACAGCGCGGCGATGGCCGTGTTGCCCCGCATGATCGCGGTGCCGATGCATGCGACGTCGGGCTCGTTCTCCCCGATTTCGACGGCGTAACCGTGCCGGCGGGCATGGGCGACGGTCTCGCGGAGACGGTCGGCGGCGACCGCGGTGGCGGCCGGAAGGTGCCGCAGGTAGCTGCCGAGCTGCTGATCCGGCACCTCGCGGGCCGCCAGCAGAGCGCGACCCATCGCGGTCGAGGCGACGGGGACCTGCTGGCCGACGGCGGACCAGACGCGGATGGCCCGCTCCGGCTCGACCTTGTCGAGGTAGAGCACGTACTGGCCCGCCATGATCCCGAGGTGCACCAGCTCCGCCGTGGCCTGGGACAGAGCCACCAGGGCGGGGTGAAGCGCCTGGGCGAGGTTCTGGGGGCCGAACGTGCGGTCACCGAGCTCGAAGGCGGCCGGGCCGAGCCTGTAGTGGCCGCTGGCGGTGTCCTGCGTGGCGAAGCCGCGCAACCGGAAGGTGCTGAGCGCCCGGTAGGCGGTGGACTTGTTGACCCCCGCCCGGCCCGCGAGCTCCGCGAGGGGGAGGCCGTCCGGGCCCGCGTCGGCTAGGGCGACGAGCAGCTGCAGCGCGCGGTCGACCGCCTCGACCCTCGGAACGGGACGTTCGCTCATCGCGACTCCTCACTGTTCTCCTGCCCGGGCACTTGCGGTTCTCGCGGCGACAGGGCAGACTACATATCGCTGAATGAAACGTAACGTTTCATACAATGAAACGCAAGGCCCGAGGAGGGGTCAATGGATCTGACCAAGAACCCGATCGTTCCCGTGGTGGTGATCAACGACGCCGCCCGCGCGGAGATGCTCGGCGAGGCGCTCGTGACCGGCGGGGTGCCGGTCGCCGAGGTGACCTTCCGCACCGCCGCCGCACCCGAGGCGATCCGCCGGCTCTCGGCCAACGCCGACCTGCTCGTCGGCGCCGGCACCGTGCTGAACGTCGCGCAGGTCGACGCCGCGGTGGACGCCGGAGCCAAGTTCATCGTGAGCCCCGGCTTCAGCGTCGACGTCGTCAAGCGCGCCCAGCAGCACGGCCTGCCGGTCTTCCCGGGCACCGTCACGCCGTCGGAGATCATGGCGGCGCTGGACCTCGGCCTCACCACGCTCAAGTTCTTCCCCGCGGGCATCTACGGCGGCGCGAAGGCGCTCAAGGCCATCGGTGCGCCCTTCCCGCAGGTGTCGTTCATTCCCACCGGCGGCGTCTCGCTCAGCAACCTCGGGGACTTCCTATCGCTCAAGAACGTCGCCGCCGTCGGCGGTTCCTGGATGGTGCCGGCCGACGCCGTAGACCGAGGCGACGCGGACACCATCCGGACGCTCTGCCGCGAGGCCGCCGAGGCTGCCGCCGCGCTGAGGGGGAACCGCTGATGCCGGCCGTGACGCTCCGCCCGCCGGAGGAATGCCGCTACGAGGCCGTCGCGCTCGGCGAGGTCATGCTTCGTCTCGATCCCGGCGACTTCCGTGTCCGCACCGCGCGTAGCTTCACCGCCTGGGAGGGCGGTGGTGAGTACAACGTCATCCGTGGTCTGTCGCGAGTGTTCGGACTCCCGGCCGGCGTCGTCACGTCGCTCGTCGACGACGAGGTGGGGCACCTCGTCGAGGGGTTCATTCTCACCGGCGGTGTCGACCCGCTCATCACGTGGGCGCCGTCCGACGGCGTCGGCCGCACGGTCCGCAACGGGCTCAACTTCACCGAACGTGGCTACGGCGTCCGCGGTGCAAAGGGCGTCTCCGACCGCGGCAACACGGCAATCTCCCAGCTCCGCCCCGACGAGGTCGACTTCGATCGGCTCTTCGGCGAGCAGGGCGTGCGCTGGCTGCACACCGGCGGCATCTTCGCGGCGCTGTCCGAGCAGAGCGCCGAGACCGCGCTCGCCGCCCTGAAGGCCGCCAAGAAGCACGGCACGATCGTGTCCTACGACCTCAACTACCGGCCCAGCCTCTGGAAGACCATCGGTGGCCAGGAGCGCGCCCAAGAGGTCAACCAGGAGCTCGCCCGGTACGTCGACGTGATGATCGGCAACGAGGAGGACTTCACGGCGGCGCTCGGTTTCGAGGTCGAGGGCGTCGACGAGAACCTCGCGTCGCTGCCCATCGAGGGCTTCGGCAAGATGATAGACAAGGTCGCCGAGGCCTACCCGAACATGTCCGTGATCGCCACGACGCTGCGCACCGTGCGGTCCGCGTCGATCAACGACTGGGGCGCGGTCGCCTGGTCCGCGGAGACCGGCCTCGTGCAGGCCACCCACCGCGAGGGCCTAGAGATTCTCGACCGCGTCGGCGGCGGCGACTCGTTCGCCTCCGGGCTGGTGTACGGACTGCTCTCCGGCGAACCCCTGGAGCGGTGTGTGGAGCTGGGGGCCGCCCACGGCGCCCTCGCGATGACCACACCGGGCGACACGTCCATGGCGACGGTCGCCGAGGTCCTCAAGCTGGCCGGCGGCGGAAGCGCGCGGGTCGATCGCTAGAACTGCACGTCAGTGGTGTGCGCCGGCATTTGCCACGACAATTGGGTGAGGGCGGCCGGGATCGGGGAGCGCGAGGATCCACGCGATCGGTCGCCGGAACAACAGACAAGGAGAGATCATGGCCGGACAGCCGATTTGGCCCGTGAAGCACAGCCCGCTCCTGCGGGCGCCTGAGCGGTTCGTCACCCGCGAGGTGATTCACGAGCTGATCCACCGCCTGACCACGAACCTCGTCAACATCACCGACGAGACCGGGGAGTTCCTGCAGCGCCTCGACGATGGCCGGGTCATCGATACCAAGGGGTGGGCCGGCTGGGAGTGGACGCACGGCATCGGGCTGTACGGCATCTGGCAGTACGTCGACCAGACCGGCGACGAGGGCATGCTCGCCATCATCGACTCGTGGTTCGAGGCGCGTCTCGCCGAGGGGACGACGAAGAACGTCAACACGATGGCTCCGTTCCTCACCCTGGCGTGCCGCTACGAGGAGACCGGGGACCGCACGATGCTGCCCTGGCTCGACACCTGGGGCGAGTGGGTCATGCGGGACATGGCGCGCACCCCGCACGGCGGGATCCAGCACGTCACACTGGCCGAAGAGAACCACCACCAGATGTGGGATGACACCCTCATGATGACGGTGCTCCCGCTCACGAAGATCGGCCTCCTGCTCGACCGGCCGCAGTACGTGGACGAGGCGATGTTCCAGTTCCTCACCCACGTCAACTACCTGATGGACCGCTCCACCGGCCTCTGGTTCCACGGCTGGACGTTCGAGGGCCGGCACAATTTCGCCAACGCCCGCTGGGCACGTGGCAACTCGTGGCTCACCATGGTCATCCCGGACTTCCTCGAGCTGATCGATCTGCCCGAGTCGGACCCGACGCGCCGCTTCCTCGTCGAGGTGTTGCGGTCCCAGGTCGACGCGCTCGCGGAGCTTCAGCACGAGTCCGGCCTGTGGCACACGCTCCTCGACCATCCCGACTCGTACCTCGAGGCCTCCGCCACGGCCGGCTTCGCCTACGGCATCCTCAAGGGCATCCGCCTCGGATACCTCGGCAAGGAGCACCAGCCGGTGGCCGAGAAGGCGGTCCGCTCGATCGTCGAGAACATCTCCGACGACGGCGAGCTGCTCCAGGTCTCCTTCGGCACCGCCATGGGGCCGGACCTCGACTTCTACAAGGCGATCCCGCTGACCTCGATGCCGTACGGGCAGGCCATGGCCATCCTGTGCCTCGCCGAGTACCTGCGCACCTACTACTGAGCAACCTCCGCGTCCCGGAGGGCCGGGGCGCGAACCCGACAACCGCAAGCCAACACCTGGAGGAATAAGACATGATTCTCGATTCGTTCCGCCTCGACGGGAAGGTCGCCCTGATCACGGGCGCCTCGCGAGGACTCGGCCAGGGGGCGGCGCTCGCGCTCGCCGAAGCCGGCGCCGACCTCGCCCTGCTCGACCGCTCCGGCTCCGAGGAGACCGCCGAGCTCGCCGAGGCCATGGGCCGCCGCGTCCACAGCATCGAACTCGACCTCATCGCCGCGTCGCCCGAGGACATGGACGCCGCCGTGCAGTCCGTCGTCGACGCCCTGGGCCGCGTCGACATCCTGTGCAACAACGCCGGGATCATCCGTCGCGCGCCGCTGCTCGAACACCCCGCTTCCGACTGGGACGATGTGCTCGCCATCAACCTCGACGCGGTCTTCCACCTGAGCCAGGCGGCGTCCCGACGCTTCGTCGCGCAGGGCGACGGCGGCAAGATCATCAACACCGCGTCCATGCTGTCCTTCCAGGGCGGCATCCTGGTGCCCGGCTACGCGGCCAGCAAGCACGCGGTCGCAGGCGTCACCAAGGCGTTCGCCAACGAACTCGCCGCGCAGAACATCAACGTCAACGCGATCGCCCCCGGCTACATGGCCACCGACAACACCGCGCAGCTTCGCGCCGACGAGGCCCGCCAGAAGGCCATCCTCGACCGCATCCCCGCGGCCCGCTGGGGCACCCCGGCCGACCTCCAGGGCCCCTACGTGTTCCTCGCATCCCCGGCCTCCGACTACCTCAACGGGGCGATCATCCCCGTCGACGGCGGCTGGCTGGTCCGCTGACACCCGCCCGACGCACACGCCCGAAGAGAACCGAAGGAGACTTCCGAAAACATGGAACAGCGTTACGCCACCAACCCCGATCAGCTGCCGCAGTTCGACACCGCCGAGCTGCGTGAGCGCTACCTCGTCGACGAGGTGTTCGTCCCGGGCCAGGTGACCCTGGTCTACACCCACCAGGACCGGATCGTGCTGGGCGGCGCCGCCCCCGCCGGCGGCGAGCTCTCGCTCGAGGTCCCGGACGAGCTGCGTGCCGAGTACTTCCTCGAGAACCGCGAGATCGGCATCGTCAACGTCGCCGAGTCCGGCACCGTGACCGCCGACGGCACCGCCTTCGAGATGCCCAAGGGGTCCTGCCTCTACATCGGGCGCGGCACGAAGAGCGTTGTCTTCTCGGGCGAGGCCCAGTTCTACCTGTTCAGCGCGCCGGCCCACACCACGTACCCGACGACGCTCGCGCTGCCGGAGGACGGCACCGTCCGCGAGCTGGGCGACCAGCTCACCAGCAACCGCCGCACCCTCACGCAGTACATCCACCCCAACGGCATCAAGTCCTGCCAGGTGATGATGGGCGTGACGAACCTGCACCCGGGTTCGATGTGGAACACCATGCCGGCCCACACGCACGATCGCCGCACCGAGTGCTACCTGTACTTCGACGTGCCGCAGGACGCCCGCGTCATGCACTTCATGGGCGAGCCGAAGGAGACCCGCCACCTGGTGGTCGCCGACCGTCAGGCCGTCATCTCCCCGTCGTGGTCGCTGCACTCCGGTGTGGGCACCGCCGCCTACTCGTTCATCTGGGCGATGGCGGGCGAGAACCAGTCGTTCGACGACATGGACTTCGTCCAGCCCACCGAGATCCTCTGATCGGGTGAGCAGGAAAGTCCGGGGCGGTGTCGACCGGCCCGGACCTTCTGCGTTTCTATAGGCGTGGCCCCGGGGGGCTGCCCGGACCGGCCCCCGTCACCCGCCCGCTGCTGTGGCCCAGCCGCCGGCAGGGTTCGAGAGTCGTGGTGCCGCGTTCAGCGGCGGGGCGTGGAGTCCTCCGTCGTGTTGGAGTAGGCCGAGGGCCCGTCGTCGTTGACCGCCCGGACCCGGTAGCCGTAGTCGGTGTTCTTCTTCACACCGGTGTCCGACCAGCTCGTCACGTTCGCGCCAACGGTCGCCACGGTGGTGAAGGACCGGCAGTTGCGCGAGCACTGCTCGATCTCGAAGCCGGTCTCATTGCCCGAGTTGTCCAGCCAGGTCAGCTCGATCAGGGTCGACGAGATCGCCGTCGCCGTCAGGTCCGACGGCGCTGCCGGCGGGGTCGGCTCCGGGGGCGGGGGCGGTGCAGGCTGCGTCGTCGTGCCCGCCTCGTTGGAGTATGAGGAGGCGCCCGCTTCGTTGACCGCGCGAACTCGGTAGCGGTAGGTCGTGTTCGCCGTGAGCCCGTCGTCGGACCAGGCCGTGGTGTCGGCGCCGACTTCGGCGACCTTGGCGAAGCCCGAGCAGCCCTCGTCCGTGCACCGCTCGATCTCGAAGCCGGTCTCGTCCCCGGAGTTGTCGTTCCAGGCGAGGTCGGCTTCGGTGTCGGACGTCGCCGTCGCCTGCAGGGAGGAGGGTGCGTCCGGGAGCGTCGGGTCCGGCGGCGGGGGAGGCGGGGGAGGCGGGGGAGCGCCACCGTCCAGGGCCCCGAAGACGGTGGCCGCGAAGGTGCCGGCGCCGGAGAAGGACTCGACGCGCAGGGTCCAGGTGCCTGCGGCGGCGTCGTCGAGGCTCAGGGTCTCGAACCGCCCGGGGGCCGCGCAGTTGCCGTTGGACGCGGTGAGCATGCAGCGGCTCTCGGCCACGACGGCTCCGGCGGGACTGATGAGGTAGGCGTCCAGGTCCGGGGACCATTCGTAGCCGTACCAGCAGGCGTTCCCGAAGGGCAGCACACACGTGGCCGCCCCGTTCGTGGTCTCCAGGGTCACCCCGAGCGGAGCCCCGGCGGCGGCCACCTCGAACGTGAAGTCCTTCGTAGCACCGGAGGCGACCTCCCCGGTGACGGAG
>JAUHXZ010000007.1 GCA_030426725.1 Actinomycetes bacterium | reverse complement strand
CGCGGATGAGGCGGGCCGCCGGGCCGGCGGGCGTGGCGAGGTGCAACTCGCCGGCGTCAGCGTCCCACCGCGCCGGCCACTCGTCGAGCCGCGCGGGGAACACGGTCTCGACGGCGATCTCCCGGCCGGTGAGCTCGGGCAGCGGCAGGGCGACGTCGCCCCCGTCGCCGCGCTGCCACACGGCGAGCACCATGTCGTCGCCGCCGTCCAGCCCGAGGACCAGCACGTCGTCGGTCCAGCCGGGCAGGCCCAGCGGCCACCGCGGCACCGGCGACCCGGCGCGCAGATCCTTGGCGACCGCCACGGCCTCGCGCACGAGCGCCAGCCGGTCCTCGGACATCCGGTTGAGGAACCCGGACAGGTAGAAGCGGCCGGCCAGGCCCGTGACGAGGCAGAACGCGGCCTCCTCATCGGTCATCTCCGCCTGCGGGTACGCCCAGCTCGCCGCCTGCTCCGGCAGCATCTGCAGCGGCGCCGATGCGGCGATCGGCGGGTAGAGCAGCGGGTCCTGCTGGTCTGAGGTGGACTGCAGTTGCAGCCGCTGCAGCATCGCGAAGTCGGCCCGCATCCCGCCCGAGCCGCAGTTCTCGATGACCAGGCCCGGATGGCGCTCGAACAGGCCTTCCAACCAGGCCAGGTGGGCCCGGTTGTGCTCGAGCAGCCCATGGCCGACGCTCGGCGAGTCATGGTCGGTGCCGGCAGCGGGTGTCGTGTTGTAGTCGAACTTGAAGTAGCCGACGCCGAACTCGTCGACGAGCCGGTCCACGACCGAATCGAGATGCTCCCGCGCCGCCGGGTGGCGCAGGTCCAGGTGGAAGCGGTTGTCCTCGACGAGGCGCTGCCCGCCGCGCATCATGAACGCCCCGTCGGGCAGAAGGTCGGCCATGGGGCTGCGCACCCCGACCACCTCGGGCTCCAACCACAGGCCGGGCGTCATGCCGCGCGCCCGGATGTGGTCGACGACCTCGCCGAGGCCGCCGGGGAAGCGGGTGCGCGACGGCAGCCATTCGCCGACGCTGTCCCACCAGTGCCCCGTCTCGTCGTACCAGCCGGCGTCGATGCAGAAGATCTCCGCCCCGGTCGCGGCGGCCGCGTCGATGAGCGGCAGCAGCTTCTGCGTGGTCGGGTCCCCGTTGAGGGTGTTCATGTAGTCGTTGAACACGATCGCCCGCGCGGCGTTGTCCGGATGCGGGTGGCGCGCGGCGCGGCGGTAGCGGGTGGCGGCCGAGGCGGCACCGTCGAGATCCCGCCCCAGGGCGACGCCGACCGGCACGCTCTCGAACGATTCGCCGGGGGCGAGGGCCACCATCCACGAGTGGTCCAGATCGTTCGGTCCGCCCAGGGCGACGGAGAAGTCGTCGAACTCCTCGCCCACCTCGATCCGCCAGGCGCCGTTGTGCTCGACCTGCCACAGCCAGCAGGCGTCCGGCCCCTCCGCGGCCGCGACGGGCACGTGCCGGCCGCTCGACCACGTGCTGGGGGAGACCAGCCGCACCTCGCCGCGCGGCCGGAGCCCCATGAGGTGCGCGGCCATCTCCGGGAACAGCTCGGGCCGGAACGCGCGGCGCCGCCACCGCGACTCCGCGATCCAGTCGCTGTCGGCGGTGTGCAGCCACCAGCCCGCGCCGTCGTCCGCGACCCCGAGCGGAGCGGCCCACGACGACACGGCCCGCAGAACGACGGGACCGTCGCCGGCGGCGGTCACCCGAACGCTGGAGCGGAACGCGGGCACGCCGTCGGGGGACTCGAGCAGCAGCCGGACCGCGATCCCAGGAGCGGCGAGGTCGACGGCGAGCCGGTGCCAGCCGTCTTCGGTCGATGCCTCGTGCGCGACGTGGCGCAGCTCCTCGCCGAGCGTGGTCATCCCCAGCCGGGCCCCGGCCGGCTTGTGCCCCGAGCCCGCGGTCTGCACCTGGACGACTCCCACCGGTTCGGCCGAGGCGACGGCCGCGTGGGGCGTCTCGGCCCGCGCCAGCGACACCGGCCCGTCGGGCGGCGCGGCGAACGTCAGCCTCAACGCGTCGTGCCCCCAGGTGATCCTGCTCATCCTTGCCTCCATCGTCGCGGTCGGACGACCAGTCAACCACCGATGTGAACCCGCGACAGGCGCAGGTGCGCCCGCATTCGTCTCCTGACGCCCGGAAGGGGCGCCCGGGGCTGGTATTTTGACCGGTTGAGAGCAGTCCTGGCTGGGACCCTCGTCGGTCAGCGAAGGAGAAGAAGCCCGTGTCCAACACTGACAACGACCTCGCCCCCGTGGCGGCCGTCGTGGTGCTAGCCGCAGGAGGCGGCACCCGCATGAAGTCCAGTACCTCGAAGCTGCTGCACGAGGTCGCCGGCAAGTCGATGCTCAGCTACTCGGTCTCCGCCGCGGCCGCGCTGGCGCCCGAGCATCTCGTCGTCGTGGTGGGGCACCTGCGCGAGCAGGTCACCGGGCACCTCGAGCAGCTGTCGGAGACCGTCACCACCGCGGTCCAGGAGGACCAGCTCGGCACCGGCCACGCCGTCGCGTGCGGCCTCGACGGCCTGGGTGACTTCGAGGGCGACGTCGTCGTCACTTACGCCGACGTCCCGATGCTCACCGGCGACACCTTGCGCCAGCTCGTCGCCGTCCACCGAGCCCACCACAACTCCGTCACGGTGCTCACCGCCCGCGTCGACGACCCCAGCGGCTACGGCCGCATCCTCCGCGACGGCGACGGCATCACCGGAATCGTCGAGCACAAGGACGCCACCGACGAGCAGCGCGCCATCGACGAGATCAACTCGGGCATCTACGTCTTCGACGCCGTCACCCTCCGCGAGGGCCTCGCGTCGCTGACCACGGACAACGCGCAGGGCGAGCAGTACCTCACCGACGTGCTGACCTTCGCCCACGGCGACAACCGCCGCGTCGGCGCCCACCTGATCGAGGACGTGTGGCAGACCGAGGGCGTCAACGACCGCGTGCAGCTCGCCCGGATGAACCTCGAGATGAACCGCCGCATCCGCGACGCCTGGATGCTCGCCGGCGTCACCATGGTGGACCCGGCCAGCACCTGGATCGACGTCGACGTCGACCTGGCCCGCGACGTCACCCTCCACCCGGGTGTCATCCTCCAAGGCGCCACGACGGTGGGCGAGGGCGCGATCATCGGCCCCAACACCACGCTGATGAACGTAGAGGTCGGCGCGGGCGCCGAGGTCATCCGCACCCACGGTTCTTTCGCCGTCATCGGAGAGGGCGCCAGCGTGGGCCCGTTCGCCTACCTCCGCCCGGGCACCGAGCTCGGCCGCAAGGGCAAGATCGGCACCTTCGTCGAGACCAAGAACGCGGTCATCGGGGCGGGCGCCAAGGTGCCGCACCTCACGTACGCCGGCGACGCCGTCATCGACGAGGGCGTCAACATCGGCGCCGGCACGATCTTCGCCAACTACGACGGCGTCAACAAGTCCACCTCCCACGTCGGCCGGGACGCCTTCGTGGGCTCCAACACAGTTCTCGTGGCGCCGGTCGACATCGGCCCGGGTGCGCTCGTGGGAGCCGGATCGACCGTCACAGACGACGTGCCGGCCGGCAGCCTCGCGCTGGCCAGGGGGCGGCAGCGCAACATCGACGGATGGATGGTCGAACGACGACCGGACTCCAAGGCGGCCGCCGCGGCCGCCGATCATGACGGGTCGATCCATCCGGCCGTCCAGGAGTCCCGAGACAAGAAGAAGGCCTGATTCCGTGCCCCAGATCGCCAACAACAACAAGCACCTGATGCTCTTCAGCGGACGGGCCTATCCCGAGCTCGCCACCGAGGTGGCGAGGCTCATGGACGTCGACCTCGTCCCGACCAGGGCGCTGAGCTACGCCAACTCCGAGATCTACGTTCGCTTCGAGGAGTCGGTGCGCGGCTGTGACGCGTTCGTCATCCAGTCCCACACCGCGCCGGTCAACGAGTGGCTCATGGAGCAGCTCATCATGGTCGACGCCCTCAAGCGCGCCTCGGCCAAGCGGATCACGGTCGTCGCGCCCTTCTACCCCTACGCCCGGCAGGACAAGAAGCACCTCGGCCGCGAGCCCATCTCGGCGCGGCTGGTCGCGGACCTGTACAAGGCCGCCGGCGCGGACCGCATCATGTCGGTCGACCTGCACGCCGCGCAGATCCAGGGCTTCTTCGACGGCCCCGTCGACCACCTGTGGGGCCTGCCCGTCCTGTCGGACTACGTGAAGAAGAACTACGACGTCAGCAACATGTGCGTGGTCTCCCCGGACGCCGGCCGCGTGCGGCTGGCCGACATGTGGACCGACGAGCTGGGCACCTCGCTCGCGATCGTGCACAAGCGCCGCGACCACGACAAGGCCAACACGGTGGCCGTGCACGAGGTGGTCGGCGACGTCGAGGGCAAGGTCTGCCTGCTGGTCGACGACATGATCGACACGGCCGGCACCATCGCGCAGGCCGCGCAGGCCCTGCACGAGCGGGGCGCGTCGAAGGTCATCGCCGCCGCCACCCACCCGATCTTCTCCGGCCCCGCCGCGCAGCGCCTCAACGCGGCGAACTTCGCCGAGGTCATCGTCACCAACACGCTGCCCACCCGCACGAACACGCCGATCGAGAACCTCACGACGCTGTCGATCGCGCCGCTCATCGCCAAGGCCATCAACGCGGTCTTCCTCGACGGCTCGGTCACCTCACTGTTCGGGGGCGTCGCCTGAGGCTGCGCTGACGCCGCGGCCGGTCAGCCGGCCGCGGCGGTCACCACCACCGCGATGTTGAGGGCGACCACGGCGGCCACGACGGCCCACGCCACCGCGGTGAGCGCGGGCGGGTTGCGGTGCTCGCCCATCAGGCTCCGCCGCGACGTGAGCACCACGAGCGGCACAACGGCGAACGCGATGCCGAAGCTCAGCACCAGTTGCGACTGCACCAGCGCCTCGGTCGGCGGCAGGCCGATGAGCAGCACCCCGACGGCCGGCACGAGCGTGATGAGGCGCCGCACCGTGGGCGTGAGCTTCGGGGAGACGAGGTCGCGCACCATGCCGGCGCCCGCGTCGGTGCCGACGATCGCCGACCCGACGCCCGAGAACAGCAGCCCGACGGCGAACACCGTCGCCGCGACCGGACTGACGAGTGTCGCGATCTCGGTGTAGCCGGCCTCGATTGAGTCCACCGTCGCGCCGCGCAGCGCGGCCGCGGCGAACAGCAGCATCGACACGTTGACCACCCCGGCGACCGTCAGCGCGATCACGACGTCGAGGCGCTGGACGTGCAGCAGCCGCCGGACGGTCTCCGTCGACCGCGCGTGCCGCTCGCGCGCCAGCTCCGAATGCAGGTAGACCGCGTGCGGCATGACGGTCGCGCCGAGCATGGCCGCCGCCAGGCTCACCGACTGAGCGCCGTCGAAGCGGGGGACCATCCCGCCGAGCACCTGCGCCGGGTCCGGGGGCAGCCACAGCAGGCTCGACAGGAAGCCGATCGCGATGATGCCGAGCACCCCCACGAGCAGGGCCTCGAAGAACGCCTCGCCGCGCGAGCGCATCCACTGCAGCAGGAGGATCGACACGACACCCACGATGAGCGCCCCGGCGGGCAGTGGGAGGCCGAACAGCAGGTTGAGCGCCAGCGCGCCCCCGACGACCTCCGCCAGGTCCGTGGCGATCGCGACGGCGACCGCCTGGGTCGCGTATAGCGCGCGCCACCAGCGCCCACCCCGGCGGCCGGCCAGGCGCTGCCTGACCAGCCCGCTCAGGGTCTCCCCGGTCACCACCCCGAGCTTCGCCGAGAGGTACTGCACCAGCATCGCCATGAGGCAGGCGAGCACCAGGGCCCACACCAGCAGGTAGCCGAACGTGGCGCCCGCCGTGAGATTCGCCGCGACGTTGCCGGGGTCCACGTAGGCCATGGCGGCCACGAAGGCTGGCCCCAGCAGGGTCACGGCTCGTCGTTTCATGGCGGAGAGTCTAGGCAGGCCAGGGGCGGTTCAGGGGCGGGTCCGGGGATCGCACGATGTGGGCGAGGGTGTCCGATCCGTAGCGTCAGGAGTGCCATCGCACCCCACCCTCGAAAGGACCGATCATGTCAGTCGCCGCACCTACGGCCTGCGCGGTGCAGCACCTCACCAAGGTGTACCCCACAGGCGGTGCGTCCGTGACCGCCGTCGACGACGTCAGCGTCGCCATCGCGAAGGGGTCGTTCACCGCGATTATGGGTCCCTCGGGATCCGGCAAGTCGACCCTCATGCACTGCATGGCGGGACTCGACCGGCCGACCCGCGGCGACGTCCTCATCGGTGAGCACAACCTCGCCTTCATGCCCGAGAAGGCCGTGACCAAGGTCCGGCGCGACCGGATCGGCTTCGTCTTCCAGGCGTTCAACCTCCTGCCGACGCTCACGGCCGAGCAGAACATCGTCCTCCCCCTCGAGTTGTCGGGCACGCGCGTCGACCGCGAGCACCTCGCGTCCATCGTCGAGTCCCTCGGCCTCGCCGACCGGCTCGGGCACCGCCCCAGCCAGCTGTCCGGCGGGCAGCAGCAGCGCGTCGCCGTCGCCCGCGCGCTCGTCACGCGCCCCGAAGTGGTGTTCGCCGACGAGCCGACCGGCGCCCTCGACCGGAAGACCGGCACCGCCTTGCTCGAGTACCTGCAGGCCAGCGCCCGCGACCGCGGCCAGACCATCATCATGGTCACCCACGACCCGCATGCCGCCTCGTACGCCGACCGTGCGCTCATGCTGCTCGACGGCAGGATCGTCGGCGACCTCGACCAGCCCACGCCCGACGAACTCGCCGGTCTCGTCGGATCGGTGGCCGCCTGATGCTCCGCCAAGCGCTCAGCGAGCTCCGGCTCCGCCCGGGCCGCTTCGTCGCCACGCTCATCGCCATCGCGATCAGCGTCGGCTTCATCGCCGCCATCTCCGTCTTCATTTCCACCGAGCAGGCCGGCACCGCCCGTGCCAACTCGATGGGCCTGTCCCAGGCCGACCTCGCCGTCCACTCGCCCGACGGCGTGGTGTCCGCCGAACTGGCCGACGCCGTCGCCCGCGCCGACGGTGTGGCCGCCGCCCAGCCGGTGCTCAGCCGCTCCACCGACGTGACCGCCGCGGAGCGCACGGTCTTCGCCACTCTGTGGGCCGACGTCGCGCCCGACTTCCGCTGGGCGGACCTCGACGAGGGGCGCTACCCGGAGACGGCCGGCGAGATCGCGGTCTCCCGCGACATGGCCGACACCCTCGGCGTCACCGTCGGGGACGAGGTCGGCCTCGGCGGCGGGTCGCCCGCGGTCGTCGTCGGGATCACCCGCGACGCCGAGAGCCTCTTCGCCTCCACCGGCTACATCCGGCCGCCCGCCGGGACCGCCGCCGACGCGGAGGCCATCGCCGTCCGGCTCGCCCCGGACGCCGACCCCGACGCCGCGGCGGCGGCCGTCGGGAACGCCGTCGCCGACGACGACCTCGTGGTCGAGACCGCCGAGGAGTACCGGGCCTCCCGCCTGGTGTCCATCACCGGCGAGTTCGACATCTTCCGCAACATGCTGCTCGGCTTCGCCGGCGTGGCGGTACTCGTGGGCATGATCACCATCGGCAACACGTTCGCCATCCTCGTCACCCAGCGGCGGCGCCAGCTCGGCCTGCTGCGGGCCGTCGGCGCCACCGGCGGCCAGGTCATGGGGCGGCTCCTCACCGAGTCGCTGCTCCTGGGGCTCGCAGGATCGCTGATCGGGATCGGGCTCGGCGTGGCGGTCGCCGCCGTCGGCACGGCCTTCACCGGCTCTATCTTCTGGGGCATCGTCGTCAACTGGGCCGAACTCGGGATCGCGGTGGTCGTCGGCGTCACCGCGACCGTCGCGTCGGCCGTCCTCCCGGCGGTCTCCGCCGCGCGCGTCGCGCCGCTGGCCGCCCTCCAGACGGTGCCCAGCGCCGCGGAGGCGCGCCGGGCCGGCCTGGTCCGGATCATCGTGGCCGTGCTGTTCCTCGCCGGCGGCGGACTCCTGGCCGTCACGGCGCTCGGCGGCACCGGCGACCTCAACATCGTCTACGCCGTCGGCGCGGGCGGCCTGCTCACCATCGGCGTCCTCGGCGCGGCGCCGCTGTTCGTCCCGGCGCTGCTCAGCGGCATGGGACGGCTGTTCGGCGGGGCCGGTCCCACCACCCGGCTCGCGCTGAAGAACTCGGCGCGCAACCCGCGCCGCTCGGCCGCCACCGCCACGGCGCTCATGCTGGCCATCGGCCTGGTGGTCACCCTCCAGGTCGGGCTCGCCAGCGCACGCACGTCCGGCATGGACACCATCGACCGGGAGTTCCCCCTCGACCTCGCCGCCACCTACGCGGCCGGAGTGCCGGCCGGCACCGCCGAGCGGGTCGAGGACACCCCCGGCGTCGAGTCCGTCGCGGTCCTGCGCGGCAAGCCGGTCCAGGTCGACGGCGCTGTCTTCCTCGCCGTCGACGACCGCGCCGCGCGGGCAGCGATGGGCGTCGAGGCCGAGCCCATCCCCGACGGTATCGCCCGGTTCGAGGAATGGGCGATGCCCGACTCGCTGACCGTCGACGGCACCGCGCTCGACGTCCAGGAGGGCCGGCTGTACGGCCAGTCCACCTTCGGCGTCAGCGAGGCGACGCTCGCGGCGCTGCCCGGCGAGACGACCGACGTCGCGGTGTGGGTGAAGCTCGCCGACCGCACCGACGCCGCCGCCGTCAACGCGGCCGTCGCGGCGCTCACGGCCGACGGCAACCCGGATCTGAGCAACAGCGGCGCCCAGATGGCCGGCATCCTCGAGCAGGTCATCGACGTCGTCGTGATCGTGATGACGGCGCTGCTGGGCGTCGCGGTGGCCATCGCCATCGTCGGCGTGAGCAACACCCTCGGCCTGTCGGTCATCGAGCGGCAGCGCGAGTCCGCTCTGCTCCGGGCCCTTGGCATGCAGCGCGGTCAGCTGCGGGGCATGCTCCTCATCGAGGCGCTGGCCCTCGCCGTGGTCGGGATCGTCGTCGGCGTGGGCGCCGGGGTGTTCTTCGCCTGGCTCGGCCTCACCTCCGCCTTCGCCGGCGTGCCCGGGGGAGTCGTGCAGGTCCGGATGACGATCGAGCCGATGTGGACCGTCGCGCTGCTCGGCGTCTGCCTGGCGGCCGCCGCGCTGGCGTCGGTCCTGCCGGGGCGCCGCGCCGCCAACGCGACGCCCACGCAGGCCCTCGCCGTCGAGTGAGGGGTCAGCTCTTGGCGACCTGCTTGCGGTAGGCCTCGGCCTCCCACGTCTCGATGAAGCGGCGCTCGCGCTCGTCCAGGGCGCGGACGCTGCCGAGCGCCGTCGCGGCCTGGCCGACCGTGAGGGCGTCGACGTAGACCTGCAGGGCCGTGGTGGCGGACTTGATGTCGTCACCGGCCGCCACGACGCCCACACCGGGAACCACGGCGACGACGGGATCGATGCCCCGCGCCGTCCGGAACTCCGCGAGCCGCGCGTCGATGACGTCCTTGCCGCTCACGACGAGCGGGAAGGACCCGGCGTAGACGATCTGGTCCGGGATCAGCGGGCCCTCGACGAGGAACCGCGCGCCGGCGCTGGTGGTGGGGAAGCCGCGGGCGATGTCCCCGCCGTCGGCGGCCGCGGCCTCGGCGCCCAGCGCGAGGCGGAACGCCTCGGCCACCTCCTCGAGGGCGTCGGTGTCGGGTTCCGGGGCCGGCTCGGGGCGGGCCGCGTCGGCCACGGCGCGCTCGATCGCCCGGAGGATGCGGTAGCTCTCCAGTCGGACCGCCTCCGGGTCGTCGCCCGAGACGATGAGCCCGTGGTTCATGAGGAACGTCGCTGCCGGGGCCGGGCCGCCGGTGCGGGTGACGTAGGCCTCACGGCGCGCCTTCACCTCGCGGGCCAGCGGCAGACCCGGGTCGACGTAGGGCACCCACAGCACGTCGTCGCCGAACATCGCGTGGGCGAGGGCCTCGCCGTCGGCGTTGCAGGTGATCGCGTTGATGAGCAGGGGGTGGCTGTGCAGCACGTAGGTCTCGGGGATGAGCGCGTGGAACAGGATCTCCACCGACGGGCGCCGTGGGCCGTCGTCGCGGCGGGCCAGGGTCGCGATGTGGTTGACCGGGTCGCCGAAGCTCGGATCCGGGTCGGGGGCGTCGAGCGAGTCGAGCAGGATCTGCAGGTCGAGGGGCACCAGGTCCTCGGCTTCGAGGGTGGCCATGGACACGCCGCTGGGCTTGATCCAGAGGACGCCGTCGTCCTTGGCCGAGGAGTTGCCGCCGCCGGCCCGGGCGAAGGAGGGGTTGGCGCCGAACTCGTTGCTGAGCGCGGTGATCGCCGCGAGCTTCTCGTCGGGACGGGGGAGGTACTGGGTGACATTGGAGGAGGCCATCACGTGCTTTCTGAGATCGGTGAGCGTGCCGTCGAGAATCCCGACGGCGCGCGCCTGGACGAGGCAGTTGCCGAGCGCGGTCGCCTCGACGGGGCCGGCGGACACTGGCAGACCGGTCCGGTCCGCCGTGCGCTGGCACAACAGACGGTTCTGGGAGCCGCCGCCCACGATGACGATACGCCCTGGTGCGCGCCCCGTGATGGAGGCCAGCTCCTCGACGACGTCGCGGTAGGCATCCGCGAGGGACTCGATGAGGGCGCGCGTCAGTACGGCGGGATCATCCAGCCGGTCGTCGCCCCCGGCCAGGGCCTTGACGCGGGCCGGCATGTCACCGGGAGGCAGGAGGCTGGGGTGGGTGGCGTCGAAGCGGGGGGCGTCGTCGATGGCCCGGGCCGCCTCGATGAGCTCGGGCACCTCGAAATGCCGGCCGTCCTTCGCCCAGGTGCGGATGGACTCCGACAGGATCCACAGCCCCATCACGTTCTTGAGGTAGCGCACGGTGCCGTCGACACCGCCCTCGTTGGTGAGGGAGGCCTCGCGGGACGCGTCGGTGAGGATCGGCCCGGGCAGTTCCATGCCCACCAGGGACCAGGTGCCGGACGAGATGAACGCGTCGTCGGTCCTGAGCGGGGCGCCGACGACGGCCGACGCGGTGTCGTGCGTGCCGACAGCGACGAGCGGGACGCCCGTCGCGGGGCCCGTAGTGATCTCACCGACGACGGTTCCGGCCTCGACCACCTCGGGGAAGATCCGCCGGGGGAGGCCGAGCCGGTCGATCAGCTCCCAGTCCCACTCGCCCGTGCGCGGATCGAGCAGGGCGGTGGTGGAGGCGTTGGTGCGCTCGGCGACCGCCCGGCCGGTCAGCCAGTAGGCCAGCAGGTCGGGCAGCATGAGGAAGCGGGTGGCGCGGTCGAGTCTGCCGGCGGCCAGGTCATCGGCCAGCTGATTGATGGTGTTGAACGGGATGTCCTGGAGGCCGGTGCGTCCGTAGAGCTCCTCGTAGGAGATCTTGTCCCGCACGAGCGCGAGGCCACGTGCGGTCCGCTCGTCGCGGTAGTTGAACGGGAGCTCGAGCAGCCCGTCGTCGCCGAGGAGGCCGTAGTCGACCGCCCAGCAGTCGATGCCCAGGGACGCCACCGGGGCGGTCGCCGCGTCGACGGCGAGCCCGATGCCGCGCTGGATCTCGGCGAACAGGGCGTGCACGTCGAGCCGGAGCCCGTCGCCGGTGGGATGGGCGGCGGTGCTGAACCGGTGCACCTCGGCGAGGTCAGTGCGACCGTCGGCCAGGGTGGCGAGCACCACCCGGCCGCTGGTCGCCCCGAGGTCGACGGCGATGACGGACTGCGCGGGCATCAGGCTCCCCAGCCCGCCTGGGTGCCTCCGACGCGCTCCTCGGCGATCTTGGCGAGGTAGCCCGACTCGGCGAACGCCTTCATCGGGTCGGCGGGCAGGCCGCGTCCCTCACGCCACTCGGCGAGCGCCGGGCGCACGTCGGTGTAGAAGGCGTCCATGAAGATCCCGTTGGCGCCGAGGACGTCGTTGGCGTCCTGCGCCGCCTGGAGGGCGTCGGCGTCGAGCAGCAGCACCCGAGCGGTCATCTCCTGCACGTTGAGCACGGAGCGGATCTGGCCGGGGACCTTGTCCTCGATGTTGTGGCACTGGTCCAGCATGAATGCGACCTCGGACTCGGGCTCGAAGCCGCCACCGCGGCGGACCTCCCACAGGATGCGGAACAGCTGGAACGGGTCGGCGGAGCCAACGATGAGGTCGTCGTCGGCGTAGTAGCGCGAGTTGAAGTCGAACGAGCCGAGCTTCCCGAGGCGCAGCAGCTGGGCGACGATGAACTCTATGTTGGTGCTGGGCGCGTGGTGGCCGGTGTCGAGGCAGACGAGGGCCTGGTCGCCCAGGGCGTTGACATGCGCGAAGGAGGTGCCCCAGTCCGGGACGTCCATGTGGTAGAAGAACGGCTCGAAGATCTTGTACTCGAGCACGAGGCGCTGCTCGGGTGCGAGCTGGGCGTAGATGGCGGACAGGGACTCGGCCAGCCAGTCCTGGCGGCGGCGCATGTCGCCCTGGCCGGCGTAGTTGGTGCCGTCGGCCAGCCAGATCTTCAGGTCCCGCGAGCCGATCTCGTTCATGATCTCCAGGCACTCGAGATGGTGGTCGACGGCCTTCTGGCGGATCTTGGGATCGCTGTGGACGAGGCTGCCGAACTTGTAGGCCTCGTCCTGGAAGGTGTTTGAGTTGACGGTGCCGAGCTCGATGCCGAGGTCGGTGGCGTAGGCCTTGAGTGCCGCCCAATCGTCGACCTTGTCCCACGGGTAGTGCAGCGCGACCTTGGGTGAGAGGCCGGTGAAGCTGTTGACCTGGGCGGCGTCGGCGAGCTTCTCCTGGATCGTCCGCGGCGTGCCGGGGGAGCCGAACACCCGGAAGCGCGTGCCCGAGTTGCCGTAGGCCCACGACGGGACCTCGATCACCTGGGCTTCGAGTTGGGAACTGATCTTGTCGAACATGGCGCCTCCTTGCGCGTGCTTCAGCGTTTCATCGCGATGATTGAAACGATACAACCGAGGGGTGGTTTGGTCAATACAATGGGCTGCCGTCGTCAGACGCGGGCGCTCGAGGCGCGCACCACGAGGCTGGGGGTATATGTGATCGTGCGGTGCTGGTGCTCGAGGCCCCCGTCGATGTCCGCGAGTTCCTGAATCAGCAGCTCGGCCGCGGACCGGCCGAGTTCGCGCCTGGGCTGAGCCACCGACGACAGGGGGACGGTGGCGGCCGCGGCGAAATCGATGTCGTCGTAGCCCACGAGTGCCACGTCCTGCGGGACCCGGAGGCCGGCGGCGACCAGCCCCTGCAGCATCCCGATGGCGATGAGGTCGTTGGCGCAGAAGATGCCCGTGGGTCGCTCGTCGACGGGCAGCATCGTGATGTGCTCCGCCGCGGAGCGCCCGGAGGTGAAATCGAGGGACGGCACCGAAACGGCCAATAGGTTCGCCTCCGCGGCCTCGGCCGCCTGCTCCGCGCCCTCGCGGCGGTCGCGGACCTGTGCCAGCGTCGTGGGTCCGCCGACGAAGGCGAGGCTCCGGTGACCCTGCGAGATGAGATGCTCCGCGGCGATCCGTCCACCGGCGACGTCGTCGACCCCGACCGTACAGGCGTCCCCGCCCTCGGCTCGGTCCACAAGAACTGTCGGGATCCTGGCCTTGTGCAGCGCCTCCACCTCCCGTGGGAGGGCCGCGATCGGCCCAAGGATGACGCCGCGCACGCGCTGGTCCCGGAACGACCGCAGGACGGCCTCCTCCCTGGCCGGGCGGTTGTCGGCGTCGCCGATCGTCGCGCCGTAGCCCTCCTCCTCAAGCCGGGCCTGCGCGCCACGGAGCAGATCGGCGAAGAACGGGTTGGCCACGTCCATGACCGCCAACCCGATGGTGCGGCTCCGGCCGGCCCGCAGAGCCTGCGCCTGCTGGTTCGGCGTCCAGCCCAGCGTGCGGATGGCCTCAAGTACCCGCTCCCGCGTGGCGGGGAGGACCCGGGCCGGGTTGTTGACGACGTTGGACACCGTGCCGATCGACACGTTGGCCATCTCAGCCACGTCGCGCATGCTGAGGCGTGGCTGGGTTGACACGTCGCTCCTCCGGGTCGGCTCTCTGGGGCTACTCTATTCGAGGATCGGCGGGCCGCGGGGGCGCGCCGCCTCATCAACCCTTCACTGCACCCGGCACCGTGCTGTTCACTCTCCGGGTGGCTCGAAGAGGACCCACTTGGTCGGCGGCGGAGTGCTGACGACCCGGACCGGGTGGCGCCCGCAGGGTGGACGGTTCGCGTACTGAACCGCCGATCCGGAATGCTGGGCCCAGACACCGGGAGGGAGTGCAGTGGCCGCCAAGATCACCGACGCATCGCTGAAGAGCTTCGTCCTCAACCTGGGGGACAAGCACCCGCCGATCGAACTCGGGTCCGCCGACCGTACGGTCAACGACCCTGAGGCGGTGCGCGCCCGCTTCTCGCACGTCATCGACTACCTCGCCCGCGTCGAGCTCGAGGTCGACCGCAACGTCCTCGAGTTGCTCACCATCCTCCCCAACGTGAGCGAGGTCGACCGCATCTTCTACCAGGACGTCTGGTACGACCAGGAGATGGCGCACGGCTACCTGCTCGACCAGCTGCAGGGCGACCTCGGCATGGAGCCGCAGCCCCCCTTCATGACCATCCCGCTGCGGATGAAGCTGCTCGGCGCCCTGGCGCACTGGGAACCCATCCACGACATCTCGCGGATGCTCTACTACCTGACCGGTGCATCGACCGAACGGCAGGCGGTCCTGGCCTACTCGTCACTCATCAAGGAGCTGGGCGAGATGGGGGAGCGCGCCATCGCCGAGACGGTCATCCACCCCATCAAGCAGCAGGAGCCCGGGCACTTCGCCTTCTACCGGATGAGCGCGGAGAAGATGGTCCAGGACGAGGCGCTCAAGCCGTGGCAGATGTACGTCGCTCGACTGCTGCGGTCCAAGTCGTTCACGATGGTCGGCGTCGACTACGTGAACTACTACCAGAAGGAGTTCGGCGGAGTCCTCAACGAACTGGGTATGGATGCCGAACTCGAGATCTACGCCAAGGAGATCGGCCGGCTCGAGGCGAAGCTGCTGTGGGCCAACGAGAAGGGCATGGACTTCCCGCCGTACTTCCTCAAGGCTCTGCGGGAGTCGGTGGAGATGTTCCAGGGCAACCACAGCTTCGAGCCGCCTAAGCCCAACCAGTTCGTCGTGTGACGCGGCCGATCCCCGGCCACCAGCCCCTTCCCCGCTCTTAAGGTCATACCCGCGACGACCACGCGCGAGGTCTCGACTACCTCGTGAGGCTCCACGACCTGATACACAACCGGGTCACTTCGGCAGTGAGTGCTCCGAGTGCTAGTCTGTAGGAGGACACAACACTTATCCGGGGGACTCTCAATGCCATCACCAAGCACCTCACTCATCCCACGTCGCACGGTAGCGAAGGGGATCGCCTGGACCACTCCAGCAGTTTTCGTAGCATCGGCTGCACCTGCGTTTGCCACCTCACTTCGTAAGGATCCGGGGATCAACGGCTGGGTTCTCAACACCTGGTCACCCGCCGGGAGATGCGCACACACTCTTGAGGTGTCATCGCTGCCTGAGACCGCGGGCCCTGACGGCGCCCCGTTCGGGCTCTACGTCTACGACTCGGAGACCACCGACATCATCACCAATGCCAGGCTGGTCTACTGGATTATCGGAAGCCCCGAGAATCTGACATGGACCAGTCTTCCGGGGCACTCCAACTGCTGGAGTAGCCCGTTCACGGGGACATTGGCGCAGAAGTCGGACGGATTGTACTACACGCCCTACACGTTCACCTACACCTGTCCGATCGACCCGACCCAAGCGGTGATCGACAGCGACGGCGTCAAGCGTCTGTATCTCGGTGATTTCCACGTCCGGGCCAGCTTCAGGCAGCTGGGTTCGTTGTGCGACAACGTCACGTATTGGACGCAGCGGTTCATCACCATCAATGGTGAAGAGTTCACATTCGAACGCCGCAACGGAGTGTTAGGGCCCGCTTCTCAGCAGCGCGCCCTGCGTGCGGCTCCCATGGCTACCGACGATGGGTCGGCGCTGCCCACCTGAACCTCGAACCAGAAGGGCGCGGACTCCCGGCGGTCTTGGCGGGACGGCCGGCGGGTTCGCGTCGGGGTTGACCGTGAGCTAAGATTGCGGCGCTGCCTGGCGAGGGACCGAGGGGTCCGTGATCGACAAGCCCTACCTCGCTCGGCGTCCGGACCTGTTCGACCCTGAGCTAGAGGAGACACACCCATGGCCGACGTCACCCTGACCGCCACTACCCGCACCGAGTTCGGCAAGGGCGCCGCCCGTCGCCTCCGCCGCGCGGGCCAGATCCCCGCCGTCCTCTACGGCCACGGTGAGGCCCCCCTGCACCTCGCCCTCCCCGAGAAGGAGACGTTCCTGGCGATGCGTAACGCCAACGTCCTCCTCCACCTCAACGTCGAAGGCCAGGCCGCCCCGGTCCTGGCGCTGCCGAAGCAGGTCCAGCGCGATCCGATCCTCCCGGTCATCGAGCACATCGACCTCGTCATCGTGAAGGCCGGCGAGAAGGCCAACGTCGAGGTGCCGCTGCACTTCACCGGTGAGGTCCGCAACGGCGCCCTGGTCAACATCGACCTCACGTCGCTGAGCGTCCTCGCGCCCATCAACAACATCCCGAGCGAGATCGAGGTCTCCGTCGACGGCCTTGACGTCGGCGCCCACATGACCGTCGCCGACATCAAGCTCCCCGAGGGCGTCGAGGCCGCCGTCGAGGGTGACACCTTCGTCCTGGCCGTGGTCGTCGCACCGGTCGCCAACCTCGAGCCCGAGACCGAGGCCGCCGAGGGTGAAATCGAGGGCGACACCGAGGCCGAGTGACCGACTCCACCTACCTCGTCGTCGGGCTCGGCAACCCGGGCCCGACGTACGAGTTCACCCGGCACAACGTCGGGTTCTGGGCCGTAGCGGACCTCGCGGACCGCTACGGCTCGTCGTTCTCCCTCCAGTCGCGGCACCGCGCCGAGGTGGCGAGCGTCGCGATCCCCGGATCCCCGTCGGTCAAGCTGATCCTCGCCAAGCCGACGACCTTCATGAACGACTCCGGATCGGCCGTGAGGTCCCTGGCGGCCTTCCACAAGATCAAGCCCTCCCACGTCGTGGTCATCCATGACGAGATCGACCTCGACCCCGGCCGCCTGCGCGTCAAGTCCGGTGGCGGGGACAACGGGCACAACGGGCTCAAGTCCATCCGCGCCCACCTCGGCACCGGCGACTACCACCGCGTGCGCGTCGGCGTCGGCCGGCCCCCCGGCCGCCAGGACGCAGCCGCGTGGGTGCTGGCGAAGATGAAGCCCGCCGACCTCGAGGGGATGCGGGTGGACGCCGCGGTCGCGGCCGACGCCGTCGAACTGCTCGTGCACGAAGGGCTCGTCGCGACGCAGAACCGCTACAACTCGTGAGGCCCGTGAGCACTTTCCCGGGCTCGGGCCGGATGGCAGCGCTGACAACGCCCTTTCCCGGCTCCGAGTCCGGAAAAGTGCTCACGGTCGGCCCGTCGGCGGGCCGTGGAAGGATGATGACGTGAAGTTCCCGGGCCTGCTCGCAGCACTCGAACGCGACCGGGCGGTCGCCGACACCATCGCGGACTCGCGGCGCTCCGGCGTCACCACGCTCGACGTCACGGCCGTTCCCTCGTTCTTCCCGTTCCTCGCCTCGACCATCGCCGAGGAGTCCGGCCGCACGGTGCTGCTCATCACCTCCACCTACCGCGAGGCCGAACAGGTCACCGCGGAGGTCGGCGCGCTGCTCGGCGACGACGACGTCGCCTACTACCCGGCCTGGGAGACGCTGCCCCACGAGCGGCTCTCACCGCGTGCTGACACCGTCGGGCGACGGCTCGCCGTCCTGCGCCGTCTGGCGGGCGCCGAGGGCGAGACCGTCCCGCGCGTCGTCGTGGCGCCGGTGCGCTCCGTCCTCCAACCCCAGGTCAAGGGGCTAGCCGACATGGCCCCCGTTCGCATCGCCGTCGGGGAGGAGTACCCGCTCGGCGAGCTCCTCGCCGATCTCGCCGGCGCCGCCTACAACCGCGTGGACCTGGTGGAGCGCCGCGGCGAGTTCGCCGTGCGCGGCGGCATCGTCGACATCTTCCCGCCGACCGCCGAACACCCCGTGCGCGTCGACTTCTTCGGCGACGAGGTCGACGAGATCCGTTCCTTCACCGTCGCGGACCAGCGCTCCACGGGAGACACCGAACAGGTCGTCGTCGCGCCGCCCTGCCGCGAGCTGCTCCTCACCACCCCGGTGCGGCGGCGGGCGAAGCAGCTCGCCGCCCAGTACCCCGAACTGGGCGACATGCTGGGGCGCATCGCCGAGGGACAGGCCGTCGAGGGCATGGAGGCGCTCATCCCCGTGCTCGTCGACGGGCTCGAGCTCCTCGTCGACGTGCTGCCCGCGGGCTCGCTCGTCCTCGCGACCTCCCCGGAGCTCATTCGCGCCCGTGCCGCCGAGCTCGTGCAGACCAGCCAGGAGTTCCTCCAGGCCAGCTGGGCCGCGGCCGCCGGCGGCGGCAGCTCACCGATCGATCTCGGCGCCTCGGCGTACTGGTCCCTCGGCGACGTCCGCCAGCACGCGCTGAGCATCGGGCACCGCTGGTGGTCGCTGTCGCCGTTCGCCGCCGACGACCAGCAGACCATCGACGCGGACTCCGTCCACTCCCGCAGCGTCAAGGTCGGCGCCGTCGAGTCGTTCCGCGGCGACACCGAGGCCGCCACCCGGCACGTCGCGGCCCGCCGCGACGCCGGCTGGGCCGTCGTCCTGGGCGCCGAGGGGCACGGCCTGGCGCAGCGCATGGTGGAGCTCCTGTCCGAGGCCGGCGTCCCCGCCGCGATCGAGGACCTCACCAACCCGCCCGGACCGGACCGCGTCAGCGTCGTCGTCGCGCAGCTCTCGCACGGCTGGCGCGCCGATGAGGCCAAGGTCGAGCTCATCACCTCAGCGGAACTCACCGGCCAGACGGTCGCGGACAAGGCGGAGCGGAAACTCCCGACCCGCCGCAAGGCCACCATCCAGCCCCTCGAGCTCAAGGCAGGCGATCCCGTCGTGCACGAGCAGCACGGCGTCGGCCGCTTCGTCGAACTGGTGCAGCGGGTGGTGCAGGGCGCGGCCCGCGACTACCTCGTCGTCGAGTACGCCCCCAGCAAGCGGGGCCATCCGGGGGACCGGCTCTACGTGCCCATGGACCAGCTCGACCAGCTCAGCCGCTACGTCGGCGGGGAGGCCCCGGCGCTGGACAAGATGGGCGGCGCGGACTGGACCAAGCGCAAGGCCAAGGCCCGCAAGGCCGTCCGCGAGATCTCGGCGGAGCTCATCAAGCTCTACGCGGCCCGGCAGGCCACCAAGGGCCACGCCTTCGGCGGCGACAACGCGTGGCAGCGTGAACTCGAGGATGCGTTCAGTTACGTCGAGACACCGGACCAGCTCTCCGCGATCACCGAGGTGAAGGCGGACATGGAGAAGGTCGTCCCGATGGACCGACTCATCTGCGGCGACGTCGGCTACGGCAAGACCGAGATCGCCGTGCGCGCCGCGTTCAAGGCCGTCCAGGACGGCAAGCAGGTCGCCGTGCTGGTGCCCACGACACTGCTGGTCAACCAGCACTACCAGACGTTCGCGTCGCGCTTCGCCGGCTTCCCGGTGCATATGGCGCAGCTGTCGCGGTTCCAGTCCGACGCCGAGGCGAAGAAGGTCCTCGACGGACTCGCCGCCGGCAAGATCGACGTCGTCATCGGCACCCACCGGCTGTTCGGCAAGGAGGTCCAGTTCAAGGACCTCGGCCTGGTCATCATCGACGAGGAGCAGCGCTTCGGCGTCGAGCACAAGGAACGCCTCAAGGCGATGCGGGTCAACGTCGACGTGCTGTCGATGTCCGCCACCCCGATCCCGCGCACCCTGGAGATCGCCATCACCGGCATCCGGGAGATGAGCGTCATCGCCACCCCGCCGGAGGAGCGGCACCCGGTGCTGACCTTCGCCGGTCCCTACGACGACGCCCAGGTCAAGGCCGCCCTCCGCCGCGAGCTCGCCCGCGAGGGCCAGGTGTTCTTCGTGCACAACCGCGTCGGCACCATCGAGAAGACCGCCGCACACCTGCGCGAACTGGTCCCGGAGGCGCGGATCGCCACCGCCCACGGGCAGATGAGCGAGAAGCGGCTCGAGCAGGTGATGCTCGACTTCTGGGAGCGGCGGGCCGACGTGCTGGTCAGCACCACCATCGTCGAGGCCGGCCTCAACATCCAGAGCGCCAACACGCTGATCATCGACCGCGCCGACACCATGGGCCTGTCCCAGCTGCACCAGCTGCGCGGCCGCGTCGGCCGTTCCCGCGAGCGCGGCTACGCCTACTTCCTGTACCCGCCGGACAAGCCGCTCACGGAGGCGTCGCACGAACGCCTGGCCACCATGGCGGCCAACACGGACCTGGGCGCCGGCATGGCCATCGCGATGCGCGACCTCGAACTCCGCGGCGCGGGCAACCTGCTCGGCGAGGACCAGTCCGGCCACATCGAGGGCGTCGGGTTCGACATGTATCTGCGCATGGTCGGCGAGGCCGTCGCCCAGTTCCGCGGCGACGAGGCCGAACCCGAGCCCCAGATGCGCATCGAACTGCCCGTCGACGCGCACCTGCCCGACGACTACATCGAGTCCGAGCGACTGCGCCTCGAGATGTACAAGCAGATCGCCGAGATCCGCACCGACGAGGACGCCGAGGCCGTCCGCGCCGAACTCGTCGACCGCTACGGCGAGCCGCCCGCCCCCGTCGAGGCGCTCCTCGGCGTGGCCCGGCTGCGGATGCTCGCCCGGGAGCACGGCATCCAGGAGATCGTGCCCCAGGGGCGCGTGGTGCGGTTCGCGCCGCTCACCCTGCCCGAGTCGAAGCAGGTCCGGCTCAAGCGGCTGTACCCGGGGGCCACCGTCAAGGCGGCCGCCGACCAGATCCTGGTGCCCAAACCCGACGGCGACCACCTCGCCTGGGCCACCACCCTGCTCACCCAGCTGTTCGCCTGACGGGGATCGGCCTCCACAGGGCCATGGGGTAGGCTGGCCCGCGGTGTGACGCCCCCGTTCCCGAGAGGATCCTCATGAAGCTGACGCGCCTTGTGCCGGTCGTGGCGGCCGCGGCCCTGTTCGCGGGCTGCAGCCCGATGCCCGGCACCGCTGCCCAGATCGGGGACACGCGCATCACCGAGTCACAGCTCGACGAGGTCACCGCCGCGTGTGAGTCGGTCGGTCTGACCACCGAGCAGGTGCCCCGCACCTCCCTGCTGATGGCCGAGATCCTCGGCGCCGTCGCTGAGGAGATGGCCGCGGCCAACGACATCGAGATCACCGACGAGGAGGCCGTCGACCTGCTGCGCTCCACCTCCCCCGACAGCCCCACCCTCGCGGACCCGGAGTGCGCCCGCGTCGCCTCCCAGAGCGCCAAGCTGCAGCTCATCGTCACCAAGTCCGGCGAGGACGCCGACGTCAACGCGCTGCAGGAGCAGTTCGAGGCCGTCGAGGTGCAGCTCAACCCCCGTTACGGCACGTGGGACCCGGCCGGCTCCGGCATCAGCGGCACCGGCTCCCTCTCGGTCCCCGCCTCCTGACAAGCGTCCATGGCAGCTGAGCTCGAGCGCCTCCGCGGCATCATGGCGGAGCTGCGGGTCAAGTGCCCGTGGGACGCCGAGCAGACCCACCGCTCCCTCCTCAACCACCTCATCGAGGAGGCCTGCGAGGTCGTCGACGCCGTCGAGGCCGGCGACGACGACGAACTGGTCGAGGAACTGGGAGACCTGCTGCTCCAGGTGTACTTCCACGCCCGCATCGCCGAGGACGAGGGGCGCTTCACCCTCGACGACGTCGCCCGCGGCATCTCGGACAAGCTCGTGAGGCGCCACCCGCACGTCTTCGCCGACGAGGACGTGCCGGCGGACATGTGGCAGTCCTGGGAGGAACGCAAGCGCGCCGAGAAGGGCCGGTCCTCGGCCCTCGAAGGGATCGCCGAATCACTCAGCGTCCTCGGGCGCACCCACAAGGTGGTGTCGCGCACCCGGACCCACGGCGTGCCCGTCGACCTGCCCGACGACCCCGTCGACGAGGTCACCGTCGGCCGGGAGATCGTCGCCCTGGTGTCGCGCGCCCAGGCGCACGGGATCGACGCCGACGCCGCCGCACGACAGGCCCTCCGCGAACTCGAGACGACCATCAGGGACGCGGAAAGTTAAGCCGTCCCGCCGCCGCTTTCCGGACCTCGGATAGCTAGGCTGGACCCGCAAGAGAAACACTCTTCGAAAGGGAGCACATGGCATCCATCGAATTCATCCAGGCCCGCGAGATCCTCGATTCCCGCGGCAACCCGACCATCGAGGTCGAGGTCGAGCTTGAGTCGGGTGCGAGCGGCCGCGCCGCCGTCCCGTCGGGTGCCTCGACCGGCGCCTTTGAGGCCGTTGAGCTCCGTGACGGCGACAAGGGCCGGTTCCTCGGCAAGGGCGTCCTCACCGCCGTCAAGAACGTCACCGAGGCCATCGGCGAGGAGATCCTCGGCCTCGACGCCTCCGAGCAGCGCCTGGTCGACATGGCCATGCTCGAGCTCGACGGCACCGACAACAAGGCCAAGCTGGGCGCCAACGCGATCCTCGGCGTCTCCCTGGCCGTCGCGCACGCGGCCGCCGAGGAGGCCGGTCTTCCGCTGTACAAGTACGTCGGCGGCCCCAACGCGCACATCCTGCCCGTCCCGATGATGAACATCCTCAACGGTGGCTCGCACGCCGACTCCAACGTTGACATCCAGGAGTTCATGATCGCCCCGATCGGCGCCGAGAGCTTCGCCCAGGCCCTCGAGATGGGCGCCAGCGTGTACCACGCGCTGAAGTCCGTGCTCAAGGAGCGGGGCCTGTCCACCGGTCTCGGCGACGAGGGCGGCTTCGCGCCCAACCTCGAGTCGAACCGCGCCGCCCTCGACCTCATCGTCGAGGCCATCAAGAATGCCGGCTACGAGCCCGGCGCCGACGTCGCGCTGGCGCTCGACGTCGCTGCGTCCGAGTTCTTCGAGGACGGCGGCTACCAGTTCGAGGGCGCCGTCAAGTCCGCCGAGGAGATGGTGGCCTACTACGCCGAGCTCGTCGACGCCTACCCGCTGGTCTCCATCGAGGACCCGCTGAACGAAGAGGACTGGGACGGCTGGAAGGCCATGACCGACAGCCTCGGCGACAAGGTGCAGATCGTCGGCGACGACCTGTTCGTCACCAACGTCACCCGCCTGCAGAAGGGCATCGACACCGCCACCGCCAACGCGCTGCTGGTGAAGGTCAACCAGATCGGCTCCCTGTCGGAGACCATCGACGCCGTCGACCTGGCCCACCGCAACGGCTACCGCACCATGATGTCGCACCGCTCCGGTGAGACCGAGGACGTCACCATCGCCGATCTCGCCGTCGCGCTCGGCTGCGGCCAGATCAAGTCGGGCGCCCCGGCGCGCACCGACCGCGTGGCGAAGTACAACCAGCTGCTCCGCATCGAGGACGACCTGGACGACGCGGCGGTCTACGCCGGCCGTTCGGCCTTCCCGCGTTTCAAGGGCTGAGTTTGGCTGACTGATCCGGCACACTGGATCAGTGCCTCAAACGCCCAGGAGCAAACCGACTCGTAGTGGTCCGGGACGCGGAACCCCGCGGTCCCGGACCACTGCGCGTCCGGAGGAACGAGGCCATCGGCCCCGGGTAGCCCCCCTGGCCGATCCGGAGGTGAAGGCGGCCATGGACACCCGCCCCGGCCCCGCGCCGCGGGCGCAGCGGGCGATGTCGGCCACCTGGCGGCTCGTCGTCCTCCTCGTCGTCATCGCAGGGCTCGGGCTGATGCTCGCCCACTCGCTGCGGGTCTACTTCGCCCAGTCGCAGGAGATCGCGGCCGTCCGGGCGGACATCGCCGCCAAGCAGGAACAGATCGCCGACCTCGAGGACAAGCTCAACCGTTGGAACGACCCCGAGTACGTCCGGTCCGTGGCGCGCGTGCGGCTCGGCTGGGTCATGCCCGGCGAGGTCGGGTACCGCGTGATCGGCGCCGACGGCGAACCGCTCGACGGCGCGGAGATCGGGCAGCCGGCCGGCGTCGCGGAGACGGGGCTGTGGTGGGAGAAGATGTGGGTCTCGGTGCAGGTCGCCGACGAACTCCCCGACGCCGAGGAGACCCCCGCCCCGCAGCCCGACCGCACGATCCAGGCCACGCCGGAGCCCGAGGACTGACCCCGGACACGAAGGACGAAAGGGACCGCCATGAGCGACCTTGACCGCGCGACCCCGGCCCACGAGCCCGCCTCGGAGGCGGACCTCGCCGTCGTCGCCGCCCAACTGGGGCGCGAACCCCGCGGCGTGGCGGCCGTCGCCTGGCGGTGCCCCTGCGGCAAGCCCGGCGTCGTCAAGACCGAACCCCGGCTCCCGAACGGTACGCCGTTCCCCACCACCTACTACCTCACCTGCCCCCGCGCGGTCGCCGGCTGCTCGGCCCTCGAGGCAGGGGGAGTGATGGCGGAGATGACCGAGCGGCTGGCGGTCGACGAGGACCTGGCCGCCCGCTACCGCGCGGCCCACGAGGCGTATCTCGCCGACCGTGAGGAACTCGGCCACGTCGACGAGATCGACGGGATCTCCGCCGGCGGCATGCCGAGCCGCGTCAAGTGCCTGCACGTCCTCGTCGGGCACGCGCTGGCCGCCGGGCCGGGCGTCAACCCGTTCGGCGACGAAGCCCTGGAGCGCATCGGCGCATTCTGGACCAACCCCTGCCTCCCGGAGGAAGCATGAACACCGTCGCCGCCGTCGACTGCGGCACCAACTCCATCCGCCTGCTCATCCTGCGCCGGCAGGACGACGGATCCACCACTGAGCTGGTCCGCGAGGTGCGTCTGGCGCGGCTCGGCCAGGGCGTCGACGCCACGGGCGAGTTCCATCCCGACGCGCTGGACCGCGCCAACGTGATCTTCGAGGAGTTCGCGGGCGTCATCGCCGAGCATGGCGCGGGTGACGTGCGCTTCGTCGCCACGTCGGCGGCCCGCGATGTGAGCAACCGGGCCGAGTTCGAGGCCAACGTGCGCGAGCGCCTGGGTGTCGACGTCGACGTCATCGCCGGCGACGAGGAGGCGCTGCTGTCGACGCTGGGTGTCCTCAGCGGCGTGCAGGCCGCGAGTCCTGCGCTGGTGTTCGACATCGGCGGCGGCTCCACCGAGCTGATCGTCGTCGACGAGGGGCCGGCCATCCGATCGGCGGTGAGCCTCGACATCGGCGCGGTGCGCGTCCGCGAACGGTTCATGCCCTCGGACCCGGCGACGGCCGACGAGATCGCCGCGTCCCGCGCCTACGTCGGCGAGCTGCTCGACGGCACCGGCATCGACTTCGCCGGGCTGGCGGCCGCCATCGGCGTCGCGGGGACGGTCACCAGCGTCGCCGCCTCCGTGCTGGGCCTGCAGGAGTACTCGCGCAAGGCGGTCCACGAGACGCTGCTCAGCCGCGACGACATCCAACGCACCGTGGGGCGCTGGCTGGGGCAGACGAAGGAGGAGACCGCCGGGGAGCCGTGCATGCACCCGCTGCGCGCCGCGGTTCTCGGCGCCGGGGGGATGATTCTGGACGAGATCTCCCGTCGGGTCCCCGAGGGAGCTGTACTCGTGAGTGAGACCGACATCCTGGACGGCATCGCGTTGGGGCTGCTGGGACGCTGAGCCGGTGGGCGGCATGGAAGCGCCGCCCACCAGCTCATGGTCACTCGGGCTCTGTGCTGTCTTTGGCGCCGATGCGCTCGATCACGCCGCCGAGGTCGTAGCCGGTGGTGTCCTTGACGAGCTGCAGCGTCTGCATCATGTTGTTGGCGATGGTCTTCGGCACTGCCGAGGCACCCTCGGTCGACACGATCGTGAGCGTCTCGATGTTGCCCATCGGCTCGGAGATCTTCTCCGCGATCTGCGGCAGGACCTCGATGAGCATCTGCAGGACGGCGGCGTCGTTGTAGTGCGCGAACGCCTCCGCGCGCTTGTCCATCGCCTCGGCCTCGGCGTGGCCGACCGCGAGCACCGCGGCCGCCTTCGCGTCGCCCTCGGCGCGTACCGCCTCGGCCTCCGCGATGCGGCGGGCCTTCTCCGCCTCACCACGACGGGCGCCCTCGATGGCCTCGGCCTCGGCGAGCGCCGAACGCCGCGACTTCTCGCCCACGCCGGTGAGCCTGGCCTTCTCGGCATCGGCCTCGGCATTGGCGATCGACGCTGCCTTGCGGGCCTCCGCCTCGAAGATGGCCGCGTTGCGCTGAGCCTCCGCGTCCGTCTCGACGCGGTAGCGCTCGGCGTCGGCGGGGCGCCGGACCTCGGTGTCGAGTTGGCGCTCCTTCAGGGCGGCTTGCGCCACCGCGACCTTCTCCTGTTCAAGCAGGATCGCCTGGTCCCGGTCGGCCTGCGCGAGCGGCCCGGCGGCGGCCGCCTGGGCGCGCGCCGCGTCCGTCTCGGACTGGATCTCAGCCTTCTTCAGCACCAGCGCCCGGTTCGAGATCGCGATCTCCTGCTCGGCTGCGATCTGTGCCTGCTCCGCCTCACGGCGGGCCTCGGCCTCCGCGACGGCGGCCGTGCGCCCGAGTTTGGCCGACTCGGGGCGGCCGAGGTCGGACAGGTAGGTGCCGTCGTCGGTGATGTCCTGGATCTGGAACGTGTCGAGCACGAGTCCCTGTCCGGTGAGCGACGACTCCGACTCGTCGGTGACCCGCTGGGCGAACGCGGCGCGGTCGCGGATGATCTGTTCGACGGTCAGCGATCCGACGATGGATCGCAGCGAGCCCGCGAGGGTTTCCTGTGTGAACGTCTCGACCTCCTCCTGCTGGGAGAGGAACCGCTGGGCGGCCGCGCGGATCGAGTCCTCGTTGCCGCCCACCTTGACGATCGCGACACCGTCGACGTTGAGCTTGATGCCCTGGCCCGACACCGCCGCGCGGATGGTGACCATGATGCGGCGCGACGACAGGTCGAGCACGTGGAGGCGCTGGATGAACGGGATGACGAACACGCCTCCGCCCATGACGACCTTCTGGCCGCTGAGGTCGGTCGAGATCAGGCCGGTCTCAGGGTTTCGCACCTGCCTGTTGCCCTTGCGGCCGGTGATGATGAACGCCTCGTTGGGCTTGGCCACCTTGTAGCGGCTGGCGATGAGCAGGCCCACGAGGAGGAGCAGGACGATGAGACCTGCGCTCGCGAGGAGGGCGTCGGGCATGGGGGGCCTTTCTGTGCTGGGTTCAGGGAACCATGGGGGGAATGGCGTCGGCGGGGGTCACCTCGACGGCGGTGGGGGACAGGATCGCGGACACCCACACTTCGGCGCCCGCCTCGACCGGCCGCTCGGCCCGGGCCGCGAGCTTGCGGACGTGGCCGGCTACGGTGAGGCTGATCTCGCCGTAGCCGTCGGCCGGGATCGCTGTGACGACGCGGCCGGGGTGGCCCAGCATGGCGTCGGTGCGCAGCGCCGCCGAGTTCTCGCCGGACTTGAGGGCTCGGGTCAGCCGCACGGCGCCCCATGCGGCGGCGGATCCGACGGCGAGGCCGGCGACGACCGCCAGGGCCATGCTGTCGACGAACGCGAGCGCGAGCGCCCCGCCGAACCCGAAGGCGCCGACGAATGCCGCGATACTGGAGACGGAGAACAGGTCGCTGTCCAGGGAATCCAGCCCGAGCACTCCGTCGAGGAGGTCGCCCACGACGAGGGTGAACAGCACCAGGACGATCCCGGCGGCCCCGATGATGAGGAAGGTGGTCATCGGGTATTTCCCTCCGCTGGGTTGATGGACCTGTGCTGCCAGCCTACCGGGCTTCCCGGTGCTGAGTGCCGCGCCCCACGCCCCCGCCCAGATGCCAGCGTCGGCCGGCAGGAGCACCCGGTCCCGGGCGGGCCAGTCCGTCGTCGATCAGGCGGACCTCCGGGAGCGGGTGACCCTCCAGAAGCTCGCTGGCCTAGAATCGCGCCACACCCTCGTGGCCCAACCGGTAGAGGCAGGCGGCTTAAACCCGCTTCAGTACGGGTTCGAATCCCGTCGGGGGTACGCGTGGAGGTGTGCACACGGCCGCGCCCGGTCGCCGCATGCGGCCATCAGGCGACGACCGCTCGCGTGGGATGTGGCGCGTTCGCTTCCGCCCACAATCGGGCGCCGCCCGTCCAAGGAGGCCCCTCATGCTCGTCGCAGGTCTTTCGTTCGCCGTACTCGCGGCACTTGTACACGTCTTCATCTTCTACCTGAAGTCCATCGCCTGGACAACCGCTCGTGCCCGGGCCGTGTTCGGAATGACGGAGGCCGAGGCGGCCGCCACCAGGGTCCTGGCCTTCAATCAGGGCTTCTACAACCTGTTCCTGGCGGTGGCGGTGCTAGTCGGCGTCGTGCTCGCGGCGGCCGGGACCACGACCGTCGGGATCACGCTCGTACTAACAGGCGCCGCGTCGATGGCCGCGGCCGCCCTCGTCCTCGCGGTCTCCAGCCCCGACAGGGCGGGCACCGCAGCCAAGCAGGAACTCCTCCCCGCCCTCGCAGTCGCCCTTACCGTCGTCGGCCTCATCGCCTGACGGCTCTTGCCCCGCGAGCTGGGTCGGACCAGATATGGAGGTCATCCGGAGGAGACCGGGACACGCCCGGCGATGCTCCCGCCGCGGACGCCTGGGCTGAATGGCCTCGTCCCAATCCCGTCGGGGGCCAGCACGAGCAGGCCACCTCGAATACGCGGCGCTGCCAAACCCGTGACGGATCGCCGGGGCGGCGCGCGCTGGTCGACGGCAGCGCCTGACCACCGGCGGCGCGATCAGTCGGCCAGCAGGCTGACGACCTCCCCGTGGAACGGAACGACGGCGACCCAGCCCAGCTCGTCCTGCACCCGGCGGGCGAACTCCCCGGCGGCCTTCGGCTCACCGTGGGTGACGAACAGCGTCTCGGGCGGACGGTCCAGGGCACGCAGCCAGTCGATGAGATCCGAGGCGTCGCCGTGGACGGAGAACTCGTCGTCGCGGACGATCTCGGCGCGCACCGGCACGTAGTGCCCGAAGATCTTGACCGCTCGCGTCCCCCGCTCCATGGCCCGGCCGCGGGTGCCGGAGGCCTGGTAGCCGCTCAGCACCACTGTGTTGCGCCGGTCGCCGAGCGTGCGGCGCAGGTGGTACAGCACGCGCCCGCCCTCGGCCATCCCCGAGGAACTGATGACGATCATCGGGTCGGTCCGGTCGTTGAGGCGCTTGGAGTCCTTGACGCTCAGCGCCTCGGTCAGGTCAAGGTCGGTGAAGTCGTCGATCGAGATGTCGTGGTCGAGTTCACCGAGGGACTCGTCGCGGTAGACCTCGAGCGCTCTGAGCGCCATGGGGCCGTCGACGACGACCGGGACGCGGGGGATGCGCCCCGACCGCGTCAACTGCACGAGGGCGTGCAGCACCAGTTCCGTGCGGTCGATCGCGAACGCGGGGATCACCAGTTGGCCGCCGCGCTCGACGGTCCGGCGCACGGCGTCGGCCAGCGCCTCGTGGGGCTGCTCCGGCTCGGGATGCTCCCGGTCGCCGTAGGTCGACTCGCACACCACGAAATCGGCCGACGGCGGCGTGGCCCGGTCCTTGAGGAGGGGGTGGTCGTGGCGGCCGAGGTCGCCCGAGAACAGGATGCTGCGCCCGCCGATGTCCAGGTGCACGCTCGCCGACCCGAGGATGTGCCCGGCCCGGGTCCACCGCGCGGTGGGACCGCCCAGATCGACGTCGGTGTCCCAGCCGACCGGTCGGAACAGCGGGAGCGTCGCCTCCACGTCGGCGGTGGTGTAGAGGGGTTCGGGCGGGTCGTGCTTCGAGTAGCCGCCCCGCAGGGCGTCGGACACCGACTGCTCCTGCAGGCGGCCCGAGTCGCGCAGGATGATCTCGGCCAGCCGGATGGTCGCGGGCGTGGCCCACACGGTGCCGGTGAAGCCGTGCTTGACCAGCGCCGGCAGGTAGGCGACGTGGTCGGCGTGCGCGTGCGTGAGGAGCACGTCGGAGATCGACGACGGGTCGACGGGGAAGTCCGCCCAGTTCTCCAGGCGCCAGCGCTTGTCGCCCTGGAACATCCCGGCGTCAACGAGGAGCCTGCGCCCGTCGACCGTGACGAGGTACTTGGAGCCGGTCACCGTGCCCGCCGCGCCGAGGAACGTCAGGGTGGCCTTCGTCGGTGTGCCCATGATGCGATCGTCCCACGCCGGCCCGGTTTCGGGGCGTGATCGGCTGGGGAGACGGTTGGGCGCATCGCTACCATGGAGGCTGACCGACTTCCACCCGTGGGGTCACCCTAGAAAGAGCAGCACACATGGCAAATCCGATCATCGGCCGCCCCGACGCCTTCACCCGCAGCGGCGCCGCCTCCCAGCAGCCGACGTACGGCTACGACCAGCACCAGCAGCAGGGCCAGTACCCGCCGCCGCAGCAGCCCTACGCGCCCTACCAGCAGGCGCCCGCCGGCGGTGTCATGACCCTCGACGACGTCATCGCCAAGACCGCGATGACGCTCGGCCTCGTGCTCGTGGCGGCCATCGCCACCTTCATGGGCTTCATGAACGGGATTCTCCCCATCGGCCTCCTCACCCCGGCCCTCATCGTGTCGGCGATCGTCGGCTTCGTCACCGTCCTCATGGTCGCAGGCCGCGCCAAGCTGCCGGTCGGTGGCGTCCTGTTCTACGGTGCCGTGGAGGGCATCTTCGTGGGCGCGTTCTCGTTCCTCTTCGAGGCCATGTACCCGGGCATCGTCGTGACCGCCGTGATGGCCACCTTCGTGACGGCGTTCGCCACCCTGGCCGCGTACAAGTTCTTCAACATCCGCGTCACGCCGAAGTTCCGCAAGATCGTGTTCATCGGCGTAGCGTCCCTGGCGGGTCTCTTCCTCGTCAACCTGGTGCTCGCCCTGTTCGGCATCGACATGGGTGTGCGTGACATCGGCTCGCAGGCCGGGCTGCTGTCGATCGGCATCTCGGTCGTCGCGATCCTCCTGGCCGTCGCCAGCCTCATCGTCGACTTCGACTCCGTCGAGCGCGGCGTCCGGGCCGGCGCCCCCGCCCAGGAGTCCTGGCGTGCGGCCCTCGGCATCACCGTCACCATGGTGTGGCTCTACACCGAGATCCTGCGCGTGATGTCCTACTTCAGGAACTGAGCCGGACGCGACAGCTTCCGGGCGTACTGCGCCAGCAGCGTCCGGGAGCTGTTCGTCCAGTGCAGCTTGCGCCACGCGCGCACCGGCACCCAGTCGGCCCCTTCGGTCGATCCACCGACATCGTGGACGACGGGGTCGCTGGGTGTTTCGCATGTCGCCCCGTAGACGACGCGCAGGGCGTGGAAGTCCTCGAGGCGCCCGGCGAGCGAACGGCCCACCCAGTGCTCCGACTCGAGCGACAGCACCCGGTCGATGACGACCTCCTGCCCGGTCTCCTCGTAGACCTCCCGCAGGACCCCCTCGGCGGGCGACTCGCCGGGATCCAGACCGCCGCCCGGCAGAGCCCAGGTCCCCGGTGCCGCCGTGACAGGGGAGTTGACGGTGCCGAGGATGCCGCGCTCCGACAGGACGAGGGCGTACGCCCCGATCCGCTGGTAGCGATGGGGCGTCTCGCGCGGGGTGGAGACGTAGACGGTGTGGCGCTCCGGTGGGCGGTGGTCGGCCGGGCAGACCTCCCGCACCAGCCACGTGAAGACGATGTCCCCGGAGACCATCGCGGCCGACAGCGGCCGGATGGGCACGTACCCGTGATCGAACATCGTCACGCGAGGATGCTCGCCGTGCCCGATGACGAAATCCGCGACGGGCGCCCCCACAGGACTGGTGACACCCACGACGCGCATTCGCCAAGTCTAGTCGCGTGCCGCGCAGGACCCTCCAGGGCGCGCAGCCGGTCTGACCGGGCGGTCGTCGTCAGCCCCGCGGGGTCTCCTCTTCCGTCACGTCGGCGACGGTGGCGTTCAGGTACTCCACGAGGGCGTCCCCGGACACGGTGGCGGCCACCCCGTGCTCGCCGGCGCCGATCGAGACGCGTTGCCCGAGGACCCGCTCGTCGGCGATCACCGGCAGCCGCGTCGTGGTGCCGAACGGGGTGATGGTCCCGCGTTCGAAGCCGGTGACCTCGAGGGCGGCGTCCGCGCTGGGCATGGACAGCCGCGACACCCCGAGCAGGGCACGCAGCGCCGGCCAGGAGATGGTCCGGTCCCCGGGGACGAGCACCAACAGATGGTCCCCCTCGCCACGCCGGACCACCATGGTCTTGACGATGTCGCCGGGTGTCACCCCGCGCGCCTCGGCCGCCTCCGCCAGCGAGCGCACCCGCCCGTGCCGGGTGACGGTGAAGTCGAGGCCGGACGCCTCCAGTTCGGTGAGTGCAGGGTTGGTCATGCGACCAGCGTAGGCGTCAACCGACCAGGGCCGTCATGTCCCGGCCCTCGAGATCGGAGTAGGTCACGCGACCCTGACAGTCGATGCGGGCGACGGGGGCCGAGCGTTCGAGGGACATGTCGATGACGACGACACATTCCTCCTCCGGCTCGAGTTGCGCCCTGGCCACCGCCTGCGCGAGCGCCGCGGGCTCGATGAGGCCCGGATCGAAGGTCCCGGTCAGGGGGAAGTCGGTGCGGCGCGTCTCGAACACCGGAACGCCACCAACCCGCACCCGGCTCAGCACCACTCCGTCCTCGGGATCGACGAGGTCCGCCCAGTAGCCGCGTGCCGCGTCGAAGCCGACGGCGTAGGCCTCGGTGGCGTCCCCGATGACCTCGGACAGGCCCTCCTCTACGTCGGCGACCCCCGTCATGCCCAGCACCGGCACCGCACTGCCGTCCTCGCGGAAGAACACCGTCTCGGACTCCGGCCGCGACGTCACCGTCATCAGCACCTGACCGTCGCGGTAGTCGACGATCTGGAGGATCAGGTCGCCGCGGACCCCCCGCAGGTCCGCGATGTCGAACATCCGGCCCACCGAGTCCAGCGGGTAGGCCGACGGGTCGAAGGTTGCCTGCTGGAAGTACTCCACGTCGGAGTCCACCCGGTCGATGACGTCGTCGCGCCACTGGAAGGTGACCACGGACCCATCGGGCATCAGGGCGCTGAGGATGGCGTCGACGGCGGTGACGTCCACTTTCAGGACCGGGAGGCCACCGGCCAGGCGGTGGAGTTCCGCGACGACCTCGTCCGCCGCACCGTCGGTGAGCGCGGCCTCCACGGGGAAGTCCAGCGGCAACTCCACCTCTGGCAACGGGGCTTCGGTGGCGGCCGGCGGGGACACCGCGGTGACCGTCGGCGAGGCGACGGGCTCAGGCGTTCCGGGGGACGTGGCCGGGTCGTCCGATGAGGGGGCGCATCCTGTGACGACCAGGAGCAGCGCCGCCGCGATCCACCGTCTGCCCATTGCGCCAGTGTAGGGGTGCCCAGGCCGTCACCTGCGTGGGCCGCAGCTCACGCCCGTGGCGTGCACCGGGCAGTAGCCGTGCGGGTTCTTGTACAGATACTGCTGGTGCTCGACCTCGGCGTAGTAGAACGTCCCGCCCGGCGTGATCTCCGTGGTGATCTCGCCGTAGCCGGCATCGGCCAGGTTGGCTTGGAACTCCGCCCTGGTCCGCTGCGCCGCCTCGTGCTGGGCATCGTCGACGGGGAACACCGCCGAGCGGTACTGCGTGCCGACGTCGTTGCCCTGGCGGTTCAGCTGCGTGGGATCGTGGTTCTCCCAGAAGATCCGCAGCAGATCCTCGTACGACACCTTCGCCGGGTCGAACACGACGCGGACGGTCTCGGTGTGCCCGGTCCGGCCCGTGCAGGTCTCCTTGTAGGTGGGGTTGGGGGTGAAGCCGCCCATGAAGCCGGCGGCGGTGTTGACCACGCCGTCGGTCTCCCAGTACAGCCGCTCGACGCCCCAGTGGCACCCGAGCGCGAAGTGGGCCACCTGGCAGCCGGCCGGGACCTCGTCGAGCGGCAGGCCGAGGACCTCATGCCTCGGCATGGGGCTCAGGACGGGGGCGGGGCGGCCCGGGAGCGCATCGGACTCGGCCACCATCTCGGGGCGGCCCATGCGGGCGTTGAGCCAGGCGAGGACGTCGATATCCATGCCTCGATGCTAGTCCGGCGGCCCAAGCGGACGCCCGGATCAGGCAGGCAGGCGCCAGTCGATCGGGTCGGCGCCCCGCTCCTCGAGTATCCGGTTGGCCTGGCTGAACGGGCGCGAGCCGAAGAAGCCGCTACGCGCCGACAGCGGCGACGGGTGGGCGCTGGCGATGACCGGAACGTCGCCGAGGAGGGGACGGGCGGACTGGGCGTCGCGTCCCCACAGGATCGCCACCAGCGGCCCGCCGCGACGCGCGAGGGCCTCGACGGCGCAGGCGGTGACCTCCTCCCAACCCTTGCCCCGGTGCGACGCGGGGGCGCCGGGGCGGACGGTGAGCACCCGGTTGAGCAGGAGGACCCCCTGCTCGAACCAGTGCGTCAGGTCCCCGTGGGGGGCGGGGTCGATGCCGAGGTCGGTCTTCAGTTCGCGGTAGATGTTGACCAGGCTTCCCGGCAGCGGGCGCACGTCCGGGGCGACGGAGAACGACAGCCCCACCGGGTGCGTGGGGTTCGGGTACGGGTCCTGGCCCAGGATCAGCACCCGCACGTCCGCCAGAGGCAGGGTGAAGGCGCGCAGGATCCGGTCCGCGGACGGGAGATAGGTGTGTCCGGCGGCGATCTCGTCGCGCAGGAAGGACCCCATGGCGGCGACTCGGTCCTCGACGGGCGCGAGCGCCGCCGCCCAGTCCGGCGCGACCAGTTCCGACAGTGGCTTCGGCATGAGGCCAACTCTGGCACAACCCCGGCGCATCCGCCGCCCCCGACAACCCCCTGTGGATATCTGGAATAGCAATCAAGGTTTTCAAAATGGAAAGCCGGGCTTATTATTGTTTCATGAGCAATCCTGATATCCGGCCGATCCTCGACGATCTGGCCGCGGGACGCATCGACTCACAGGAGGCGAGCCGCCGCATCGCCGACGCGAAGGCGGCGTCGTCACCTGAAGCCGACGACGCCCCGCACGACACTCCCACCGGAACGACGCCCCGGGGGGCCAAGCCCGGCGGCCTCACCCGCGTCGCCGTCACCGCCGTCGGGCGGCGGGTCCGAATCGAGGGCGACCCCTCGGTCAGCACCCTCTCGGTGCAGGGCCCGCACGTCCTGCGCCGGACCGGCACCGTCATGGAGGTGAACTCCAGCGGCGAAGTGGGTCCCAGCTTCCAGGGGTTCTCCCTCATCCGGCCACCGCGCAGCCTCGACGACCTGCGGGATCTCTCGCTGGGCAAGGAACTCGTCGTGCGCGTCAATCCCGCGCTCGTCGTCGACGCCGAGATCACCACTGGGGGGCTCCGCACCGTCGGCATCCCGCACCTGGGCCGCATCCGGGTCACCGCCGGCGGTTCCACGCTGGAGGACGTCCAGGAGGTGGAGGATCTCCTCAGCCAGGCCGGCGGCATCAGTGTCACGGGGCCGATCAGCGCCGGCCGGTCGCGGCTGAAGGTCGAGTCGGGCACCCTCACCGTCCACCTCACCAAGGGGGCCAACGTCGCCATCCGGGCGGACGCGCGGCTCGGCCGGGTGAGCTGGCCCGGTGGTGGCGAGGGGGTCGATGAGTACGTCGTCGGCAACGGGGCCGCTCGCCTCGACATCGCCGTCGTCATGGGCATGGCGACCATCCGGACGGAGGACTGACATGAAGGGACGCCACACGTATCACGCCCCGGCAGACTGCCCGGTGTGCGGGGACGAGTTGATCACCACACGCAAGGGCTGCAGGACCTGCGGCACGGAACTGGCGGGGGAGTTCGCCACCTGCGAGTTCTGCGCACTCCCCGAGGCCGACATCGACCTGCTGCGCGTGTTCCTCGGGTCCAGGGGCAACCTGCGGGAGGTGGAGAAGCACCTCCAGGTGAGCTACCCGACGGCGCGCGCCCGGCTCGACGCGGTGCTGGCCAAGCTGGGCCTCACGCCCACCGCGGAGCCGGAGGCCGGTGAGCCGCAGGAGGCCGAGGAGCCGTCGACGGAGACATCGGGGGAGGCCACGACCGAGGAGCAGATCCTGGCACGCGTCGCCAGTGGCGAGCTGAGCCCGGAGCTGGCCGCCGAACTGCTCGGCTCCTGAGGGCGAAACGCGGACCGGCCGCCATCCCCACGGGGTGGCGGCCAGTCCGCGTCCGGAACCGGAAGGAACGCGTCTCTAGAGGGCGGCCACCTTGGTCACGACGACCATCAGCTCCTTGCCGCTGGGTGCGGCGTAGCGCACCTCGTCGCCGACCTTCGCGCCGACGATGGCGGCGCCGAGCGGGGACTGCGGCGACACGGCGTGGTCCACCGAGTCGTCGGTGCCGAGGATCTCGCGCGAGCCGTACAGGAAGGTCTCGGTATCGTCCTCGTCGCCGTCGTAGGCCACGGTGATGATCTTGCCGGGGGCGACCTCGTCGTCGGCGCCCTCGGCCTCGCCCACCTGCGCGCGACGCAGGAGGTCCTCCAGTTGCCTGATCCGGCCCTCCATATGGCCCTGCTCCTCGCGCGCGGCGTGGTAGCCGCCGTTCTCGCTGAGGTCGCCCTCTTCGCGGGCCGCGGCGATACGGGCGCTCACCTGGGGGCGCCCCACGGTCTTCAGCTCAATCAGCTCGGCCTCGAGCTTGTCGTAGGCCTCCTGCGTGAGCCAGATCACATCGGAAGTAGTCTCGGACATCGGGCAATCCTATCAGCCCGCCGTGACGCACCCCTCGATGCTCACGCTGGTGGCCTCCTTGATGGTGGTGAGCGTGAACTCGACCGACGTGAGGGTCTCTTCGCCGGGCCCCACCTCGATCACCTGCTCGGCCACCTTCTCGAACGACGGTGCCTGCGCGTACACGGAGCACTCGACCGGGGTGGCAGGATCGCTGCGCTGCACCACGATCTCGACCGCGGCCTCGGTCGGGCTCAGCACCTCGAAGCTGCGGATCATCCCCGCCACCGGCGGGTCCGAGCGCACCACGCCCGTCACGATCACCAGCACGACCGCGCCGAGAACGGCGGCGCCCGCGACACCGGCGACGAGGTAGTCCACCCAGGAGCGCTTCGGGTAGCGGGCGGCGATGCGGGCTTCGTCCTGGCTGGTCACCGGTCCATTGTGCCCTGCTCCCCGGCCGGGGTCCGCAGGGCCTGTCACAATACGGGGCATGTCAGCGCCAGAACCCACCCAGCTGCGGTTGCTGCACGTCCATGCCCATCCCGACGACGAGTCGAGCAAGGGCGCCGCGACCACCGCCAAGTACGTCGCCGAGGGTGTCGACGTCATGGTCGCCACCTGCACGGGCGGGGAACGCGGATCGGTCCTCAACCCCAAACTGGCAGGGGACCCGGCGGTGGAGGCCAACATGGCCGAGATCCGGCGCCGCGAGATGGACAGGGCCCGCGAGATCCTCGGAATCCGGCAGGTGTGGCTCGGCTTCGTCGACTCCGGCTTCCCGGAGGGTGATCCGCCGCCGCCACTGCCCGAGGGGTGCTTCGGGGTGCAGGATCCCGTGGAGGCGGCGGGCCGGCTGGTCAAGGTGATCCGCGACTTCCGGCCCCATGTCGTGACCACCTACGACGAGCAGGGCGGCTACCCCCATGCCGACCACATCATGTGCAACCGCATCACCGTCGAGGCGTTCCGCGCGGCCGCGGACCCGGAGGCCTGGCCGGAGCACGGCGAGCCCTGGCAGGCGGCCAAGTTGTATTACCACATGAGCTTCCACCGGAAGCGGTTCGAGATGCTCGAGCTGGCCATGCACGAGCACGGCCTCGACTACCAGGCACCGTTCCGCGACGAGGACCCGTTCTCCTTCGGGCGGCTCACCACCTTCATCGAATGCTCGAAGTACTTCCCCATCCGCGACGAGGCCCTCCGCGCCCACGCGACGCAGATCGACCCCGACGGGCCGTGGTTCGCGGTGCCGCTGGCCGTCCAGCAGGCCGGATGGCCGACGGAGGACTACCAGCTGGTCGTGTCCAAGGTGCCGACCATGATCCCCGAGGCCGACCTGTTCGCCGGGCTGAGGGACCTGCCCACCACGCCCGAGTTCCACATCTAGGAGCGGGGATAGCGGGCCGATTCCGGGTCCTTGTGCAGCTGCCAGGCCGCGACTACTCCGCCGATGGCGCCGCCCAGGTGCGCCTGCCAGCTCACGCCCGGCATCGTCGGGAACACGCCCCACAGCACCGAGCCGTAGAGCAGGAACACCACCACGGCGATGGCGATCTGCCCCGGACGGCCGGTGAACAGCCCCCGGACGAGCAGGTATGTGAGCCAGCCGAAGATGAGGCCTGACGCCCCGGCCGTGATGCTGCCGACCGGCGACAGCAGCCAGGCGGCCAGCCCGGAGACGACGACCGACGTGAGGGTCGCGACGATCCAGCGGGCGACGCCGGCCAGGTAGGTGATCACGCCCAGCACGAGGAACGGGCCCGAGTTGCCGATGAGGTGCGGCCAGCCGAAGTGCAGGAACGGCGCCCAGGCGATGTTGAGCAGATCCTCCGCCTGCCTCGGCTCGATCCCGTACGCGTCGAGGCTGTTGAGCGTCACGGTGTCCAGCGCCTCGAGCAGCCACATGACGGCCAGGAGGCCGCCGACGACCATGAGGGCCTTCGGCAGCGTGGGCGGGGACTCGTGAACTCGGGCCATGCGTCCAGTGTGGCCGACGAATCCAAGCGGCGGATACCGGGTGGGGGTCCCGGTGCGAGCGTTCCGCCGGGGCGGATACGCTGGGCGGCATGGTCAACCGCCTCGTCGAATCTGCCAGCGACTACCTGCGCCAGCACGCCCACCAGGATATCGACTGGTGGGAATGGGGCCCCGACGCCCTGGCCGCCGCGGTGGAGCAGGACCGGCCGATCATGCTGTCGGTCGGCTACGCGTCGTGCCACTGGTGCCACGTCATGAGCCACGAGTCCTTCGACAACCCGGACATCGCCCGGTTCATCAACGAGCACTTCGTCGCAATCAAGGTGGACCGCCAGCAGCATCCCGACGTCGACGCCGTCTTCATGACCGCCACCCAGGCGATGAACCGCGGCGCCGGAGGCTGGCCGATGACCGCCTTCCTCACCCCCGCGGGCGCGCCGTTCTTCACCGGCACCTACTTCCCGCCCGAGCCGCGCGAGGGGCAGCCCTCCTTCCGGCAGGTGCTCGAGGCCATGGCCGATGCCTGGCACGCCCGGCGCGACAAGGTGATCGGCTCGGCCGAGTACATCGTCAACTCGCTCACCGGGCACGAACTGCCGTCCCGCGAGACCCCGCCCGACCTGCGCAAGGCCGTCGATGCCCTCGAGTCCGGTTTCGACCTCATCCACGGCGGTTTCGGCACCCAGCCGAAGTTCCCCGCCCCCACCCTTATCGATGCGCTGCTCGTCAAGGGCGACCCGAGGACCCTCGAGCTCGCGCAGCGCTCGCTCGAGGCGATGGCCCGCGGCGGCATTCACGACCAGGTGGGCGGCGGGTTCCACCGCTACGCCGTCGACCCGGGCTGGGTGGTGCCGCACTTCGAGAAGATGCTCTACGACAACGCGCTCCTTCTCGGCACCTACGTGCGCGGCTGGCGGCGCACCGCCGACCACGACGCCGGGCTGCGGGCGCTGTTCGAGCGCACCGCCTACGGGATCGTCGAATGGCTCGAGCGGGAGATGGTCAACGACCAGGGCGCCTTCATCAGCGGTCTCGACGCCGACTCCTGCGACATCCGCGGCGCCGTGCACGAGGGCATCTTCTACCTGTGGAACCCCGAGCTCCTCGACGACGCCCTCGGCGCCGAACTGGGGGAGTGGGCCGCGGAGGTGTTCCACGTCACCCGCGGCGGCACCTTCGAGGACGGCCTGTCCACCCTCCAGCTGCGGGGCCGTCCCGACTTCGCCAGGCTCGAGGAGGTCACCTCGAAGCTCCTCGAGGAGCGCACCAACCGGTTCCGGCCCGGCCCCGACACCCTGGTGGTCGCCGCCTGGAACGGCTGGATGATCTCCTCGCTGGTCACCGGGGCCATGATCTTCGACGAGAAGGGGTGGTTGGAACTCGCCCTGCGTGCCGCCGAGCACCTCGTCGAGGTGCACCTGGCCGACGGCGACCTGCGCCGCTCGTCGCGCGAGGGCGTCGCGTCGACGGAGGTCGGTGCCGCGGAGGACTTCGGCGCGGTCGCCGAGGCCTTCGCGCATCTGGCGTCGGCCACCGGCGACGCCGACTGGCTGCGCCGCGCCGAGGCGCTGGCCGGGCGGGCCGTCGAACTGTTCGGGCACGACGACGGCGGCTTCTACGACGCCGTCGACACCGGCCTCTTCGACCGGCCGAGGTCCGTCACCGACAACGTCACCCCCAGCGGCACGTCGGCGCTCATCGCCGCCCTCCGGCTCGTCGGCCTCCTCGCGGAGCGGCCAGACTTCGCCGAGCGCGCCGACATCGCCGCCCGCACCACCTGGGTCGCGGTCGAGGAGACGCCCCGCTTCGCCGGGGCCGCCCTCGCCGACCTCCTCATTGCCGACGAGGCGCGCCGCGGGCTCCGGCCGGGCGTCGCCGTCGTGGTGGGCGACGACCCGTTCGCCGAGCTGGCGCGCGCCTCCTGGCGGATGGTCCCGCCCGGGTCGGCCGTCATCACCGCACGCGAAGGCGCCGCCGGCTGGGGTTCCCACCTGGAGAACCGCGCCGACGGCGCCGTATACGTGTGCCGCGGCACCGTGTGCTTCGACCCGGTGACCGACTACAACGAGCTCAAGACCCCGCTGTGGAGCCGCGTCTAGGGTCCGGTGAAGGTCAGGCCAGTTCGTCGACCTCGAGCATGTCGGTGACGAGCGCCGCGATCTGGCTCCGCTCGGACCGGGTCAGCGTCACATGGGCGAACAGCGGGTTGCCCTTGAGCTTCTCGATGACCGCCACCACGCCGTCGTGCCTGCCGACCCGCAGGTTGTCGCGCTGGGCCACGTCGTGAGTGAGGACCACGCGCGAGTTCTGGCCCACGCGCGACAGCACCGTGAGTAGCACGTTGCGCTCCAGGGACTGGGCCTCGTCGACGATGATGAACGCGTCGTGCAGCGAGCGTCCCCGGATGTGGGTGAGGGGAAGGACCTCGATCATCTCGCGTTCGAGCAGTTCGTCGATGACGTACTTGTTCGTCACGGCCGAAAGCGTGTCGAAGACCGCCTGCCCCCATGGCTGCATCTTCTCGCCCGCGGACCCGGGCAGGTAGCCCAGGTCCTGCCCTCCGACGGCGTACAGCGGACGGAAGATCATCACCTTGCTGTACTTGCGCTGCTCCAGCACAGCCTCGAGCCCGGCGCACAGCGCCAGCGCCGACTTGCCGGTGCCGGCCCGCCCGCCCATGGACACGATGCCGATGGAATCGTCCATGAGGAGGTCGAGGGCGACCCGCTGCTCGGCGGACCGGCCGTGGATGCCGAAGACCTCGCGGTCCGAGCGCAGGAGCTGGATCGAGCCGTCGGGCATCCGGCGGCCCAAGGCGCTCGACCCGGGCGCATGCAGGACCACCCCGGTGTGCGCGGGTAGTTCGCGTGCGGCCGGCAGGTCCTGGAGGGTGCCCGTCTCGTAGATCTCGGAGACCTGGTCCACGGTGACGTCGAGGTCGGCCATGCCGGTGAAGCCGGCCTGCAGCGGCTGTTCGTTGCGGTACTCCTCGGCGGCGAGCCCGACGGCGGCCGCCTTGACGCGCAGCGGCACGTCCTTCGTGACGAGGACGACGTCGTGGCCTTCGTTGGCGTAGTTGAGCGCGACCGCGAGGATGCGGGTGTCGTTGTCGCCCAGCCGGAAGCCGGGCGGAAGCGTGCTCTCATCGGTGTGGTTGAGCTCGACGCGCAGGTTGCCGCCGAGGTCGTTGGTGGGCATCGGGGTGTCGAGGCGGCCGTGCTTGACGCGCAGGTCGTCGAGCAGACGCAGCGCCGTGCGTGCGAAGTAGCCCAGCTCGGGATGGTGGCGTTTGGCTTCGAGTTCGGTGATCACCACCAGGGGAATCACGACGTTGTGTTCCGCGAACCTGAGCGCCGCCTTCGGGTCGGACAGGATGACTGAGGTATCGAGCACGTAGGTCCGGATCGCCGTATCTGACGGGACCTGCACGGGGGAAGTCTGCTGGTCGGACGTGTTGAGCACGGGGGCTCCCTTCACGGAGGCCGCGTCTTGTCCGTCGGCCCCCGAGGCTGAGGTCAAGGGACCGGTCTGGCAGAGATGGAGTGGTTCTCCATGGCCCCGACAATAACCGCCCTCGGGGTCGCCCCGCGGACGCTCGGCCGAGAAATCACACAGCTGTAACTTTCCCGTCGGCGCGGGTGCGCGTCAGGCGCCGAAGACGGCCAGCCCGATGGCGACGAGGTGCAGCAGTGCCGCGAGGATCGTGCAGGCGTGGAACACCTCGTGGAAGCCGAACCACGTCGGCGACAGCCTCGGGCGCTTCGTCGCGTAGGCGACGGCCCCGAGGGAGTAGACCAGGCCGCCGCCCATGACGAGGATCACGACGGCGGGGCCGCCGGCGGCCCAGAACTGGCCGAGCCAGCCCAGAGCCGCCCAGCCCATCGCGACGTAAAGGAAGGTGTAGAGCCAGCGCGGGGCGGACAGCCACAGGACCCGGAAGGCCACGCCCAGGATCGCCACCGACCAGATGAGGATGAGCAGCGTCCACTGCGAACGGCCCTCGAGGAGGGTCAGGGCCAGCGGCGTGTAGGTGCCGGCGATGAAGATGAAGATGTTGGAGTGGTCGAGTCGCCGGAAGACCGCGTTGGTCTTCTCCGACCACGTCCCGCGGTGGTAGGCGGCGCTGGTGCCGAACAGTTGCACCGCGGCCAGGGTGTAGACGCCGCAGCCGATGCGGCCCTCGAGCGTGGGGGCGAAGACGGTGAACACCAACCCGACGATGAAGGCGACGGGCGCCATGCCGAGATGCAGCCACCCGCGGAGTTTGGGCTTGGCCGGGGCGAGGGTGGTGGTCTGAGTCATGTGCACAACCTACGGTCTAGTAACTTACGGAACCGTAGGTTACTCCTCGGTCCGGCGAAATCCAACCAGCCGCTAGGCTGCTGTCCATGTCTGGGGTGCAGCGGCTGATCGACCGGGTGTGGCCTCCGCGCTGGCTGTACGCCAGCTACGAGCGGCAGGTCCTGCGGCATCTCGACACTGCGAGTCTGCCACGGCACATCGCCGTGCTCGCCGACGGCAACCGGCGGTGGGCGCGCATGAACGCCCCCGGTCAGCCGCTGGTCGCCGGCTACCGCGCGGGTGCGGCCAAGCTCGAGGAGTTCGTCGAGTGGTGCGACGAGGCCCGCATCCCTGTCATCACGCTCTGGGTGCTCAGCACCGACAACCTCAGCCGCGCCGGCGACGACGAACTGGTTCCTCTGCTCGACGTCATCGAGAAGCTCGTCTCCCGGCTCGCCGCCACCAAGCGCTGGCGCGTCCAGGCCGTCGGCGCCCTCGACCTGCTGCCGGGGGGGATGGCCGAGGCGCTGCTCGCCGCGTCCGAGTCGACGGCCGACGTCGACGGCATGCACGTCAACGTGGCAGTGGCCTACGGCGGCCGTCACGAACTGCGCGACGCGGTCCGGTCCCTTCTGGCGGCGCGCGCGGCCGAGGGCGCCACCCTGGACGAGGTCGCCGGCAACCTCGAGATCGACGAGATCTCGGCCCACCTGTACACGAAGGGCCAGCCCGACCCCGACCTGATCATCCGCACCTCCGGCGAGCAGCGGCTCTCCGGATTCCTGCTCTGGCAGTCCGCGCACAGCGAGTACTACTTCTGCGAGGCGCTGTGGCCGGACTTCCGACGCGTCGACTTCGTCCGCGCCCTGCGCTCCTACGCCCAGCGCGAGCGCCGCTTCGGCCGCTGACGTCCGCTTTGGGGCGTCGGCACCGGTCATGGGACGATGACCCGCATGGCGCGACGCAACAGCAAGTCCAGGTCCCGTGACATGGTGATCTCCATGGCGGTGCTGCTCGTGCCCATCGCCGTGATCGTGTGGTGGTTCACCGTCAACCCCGACCCGAAGCCCGAGGCCGTCGACGTGGGCGCAGTGCTGGCCGTCGCCGCCGATGAGGCGCCGTATCCCGTGCTGGTCGCCGACGAGCCCGGTGAGGACTGGATCCCCGTGCGCGTCGCCTGGGCCGCCGAGGGCGAGCCGTGGATCACCGACGAGGAGGCCACCGGCAACTGGTGGCAGGTGGGATATCTGTCCCCCGACGGGATCTACTTCGGAGTCCAGCAGCGCGACGGCGCCACCGGTTCCTTCGTGTCCGACACCACCCGCGACGGCGACGCCCTCGGGGCCACCGTCGAGATCGCAGGGCTCACCTGGGAGCGCTACGAGAGCGACGACGAGCGGACCCGCAGCCTGGTGAGCGAGGGCGAGGACGTGACGTCCATCGTCACCGCGGACACCGACTTCGTCGAGCTCGAGGCGTTCGCCGCGACGCTCACCGAGGCCGGTCAGCCCTCCTGATCCTCCTTCGGCCTGGCCTTGGCGACCTGCTCCTTGGCGCCGTCCAGGAAGCCCTGGCAGACGGCGGCGAGCTTCTCTCCGCGCTGCCACAGCTCCATCGACTCGGCGAGCGAGGCGCCGCCGGACTCGAGTCGTCGCACCACCTCGACCAGCTCGTCGCGGGCGGCCTCGTAGCTGAGCGGGGTGTCGGTCACTTCTGGTCTCCTTGCGTGGCGATGACGTCGAGGTCGAGCTGGCCGTCGGCCAGATAGGCGTGGATCCGCGCTCCCGGGCCGGTGTCGGCGACCGACGACACGGAGCCGTGATCGTCGTCGACGAGGACCGCATAGCCGCGCTCCAGGGTGCGTTTGGGCGACAGCGCCCGGATGGAGCTGACCGCCGAGCGCAACAGGGACTCCTCGTCACGGATCCTCCGGTCGACGGCGGCGTCCAGCTTGTGCCGCAGCAGGCTCAGCCGGTCGTAGTGGGCGGCGAACGCGCTGGTCGGGTCCACCATGACGGGGCGGCCGCGCAGCTGGTCCAGCTGGCGCTGCGCCTCCGTGATCCTCACCTCAACGGCCCGCAGCAGCCGTCGAGTGGCCTCCGCGACGGCCGCGGCCTCGACGGCGTGGTCGGGGACGATCCGTTTGGCGGCGTCGGTCGGGGTGGAGGCGCGGACGTCGGCCACGAGGTCGAGGATGGGGGAGTCCCGCTCGTGGCCGATGGCCGAGACGACCGGGGTGCTGGCGGCCGCCACGGCGCGGACGAGGCCCTCGTCGGAGAACGACAGGAGGTCCTCCAGCGAGCCACCGCCGCGGGCGATGACGATGACGTCGACCTCGGGATCCTCATCGAGCGCGCCCAGCGCCAGCATGACCGACTCGGCCGAGTTGGGGCCCTGCACCAGTGCGTGGCGAGTGCGGATCCGGGCCGCCGGCCAGCGCCTGGCGACGTTGGTGACGACGTCGCGCTCCGCGTCCGAGTCCTTGCCGGTGACCAGCCCGATCATCCGCGGCACCACGGGCAGCCGGCGCTTGCGGACCGGGTCGAACAGGCCCTCGGCCTGCAGCTTTCGCTTGAGCTGTTCGAGCTGGGCGAGCAGCCGGCCCTCGCCGGCCACCTGGATCTCGAGGCACTCGAACGTGAGCGACGTGTTGCGGTCCCACACGCGCGGTTTCACCCGCGCCGTGACCCTGGAGCCCTCCGGGAGGGGGCCGGCGGCGTCGAGGACCATCGCCGAGACGGTCACCGACACCGACATGTCGGCGACCCGGTCGCGGAAGGTGAGGAACTGCGTCGGGGCGCTGCGGCGCTTGATCTCCACCACCTGGGCGTCGACCCACACCTCGCCGAGGCGGCCCACCCAGTCGCGGGTGAGGCCGATCACGCGGCCCAGGGGCAGCGGCTTGTCCCGGGAGTTGTCCAACGCCATGGAACGGTCAGTCCCAGATGCCGGACGAGCAGGTGGCGAACCAGGTGCCGTGGACGACGTTGCCGACCTCCACGGGCACGTCGGCGGGGATGGCGCACGTGATGTCGACGAGGCTCTTGCCGGTGACGTACTGGAACTCGACGCCGCTGAGCTCGTTGCGGCGTCGTTCGACCCCCTGCACCTCGACGCTCATGATGAGGGCCGGCGACGCCTCGGCGGCCGGGATGGCGCCCGCCTGGAGGGCGAGGAGGCTGGGGGAGATGAACGCGTCGGCGGTGAGCGTCAGGTCGCCGCCCGGGCGGGCGTCGGGCGAGACGTCGAAGGCGGCGGCGTCCTCGTGGACGGTGACGTCGATGGCCAGGGCGCCGACGCGGAGCTCCTGCACGACGGTCGACTCGCCGTCGCGGCGCAGCTCCTGCTGCTGGTAGGCGATCGGGTCGTCGACCAGGGAGACGAACTGGGCGAGCAGCGGGCCGGGCTCGTCGGGGCCGTAGAGCGCCACGCGGGCCAGGAGGTCCGTGAAGCGCACCACCTGGGCGCGGTAGCGGGCCTCGGCGGCGAGGGCGCCGGAGGTGCTGACGCCCTCCCCGGTGCGTTTGATGAAGCTCAGCCTCGCGCCGCTGGGATCGGAGTAGGTGCCGACCAGGTCGAAGCCCGGGGCCGAGTCGATCCCGCGGACGCCCGCGTCGAACGCGGCCTTGACGAGGTTGTCGATGGTCTCGAAGTCGAAGCCGACTGAGTGCAGCTGGGGCGATTGCATGCGGCTAGGGTACCGGCGGGGTTCCACCTAGACTGGGGCGCATGACCAGCGAAGCCCCCGCCAGCAAGCGCGTCGTCGTCGCAGCCCCCCGCGGCTACTGCGCCGGCGTCGACCGCGCCGTCGTCACCGTCGAGAAGGCTCTCGACCTCTATGGGCCTCCGGTCTACGTGCGCAAGCAGATCGTGCACAACAAGCACGTGGTCGAGACCCTGGAGAACCGCGGCGCCATCTTCGTCGAGGAGCTCGGTGAGGTGCCACAGGGCGCCACCGTCGTCTTCTCCGCGCACGGCGTGTCGCCGGCCGTCCACGCGGAGGCCGCGGACCGCAGCCTCAAGACCATCGACGCCACCTGTCCCCTCGTCACCAAGGTGCACCACGAGGCGAAGCGTTTCGCCTCCGAGGACACCCGCATCCTGCTCATCGGCCACGCCGGCCACGAGGAGGTCGAGGGCACCATGGGCGAGGCACCCGACAACACGATCCTCGTCGAGTCGCCGCAGGACGTCGACAAGGTCGAGCTCCCCGCCGACGCCAACGTCGCATGGCTCAGCCAGACGACCCTGTCGGTCGACGAGACCATGGAGACCGTCGGCCGGCTCCGCGAGAAGTTCCCGCTGCTCATGGATCCGCCGTCCGACGACATCTGCTACGCCACCCAGAATCGGCAGCTCGCCGTCAAGCAGATCGCCGGCCACGGCTGCGACCTCATGATCGTCGTGGGCTCGCGCAACTCCTCGAACTCGGTGCGCCTGGTCGAGGTAGCGCTCGAGGCCGGCGCCAAGGCCGCCTACCGCGTGGACAACGCCCGCGAGATCGACCCGGCCTGGCTCGAAGACGTCGACTCGGTGGGCGTGACGTCCGGCGCTTCGGTGCCAGACGTCCTGGTCGAGGGGGTCCTCGATTACCTCAAGACGCAGGGCTTCCCCGACGCGATCGAGGAGCGCCTGACCGAGGAGACCCTGCAGTTCGCGCTGCCGCCGGAGCTGCGCAAGGACCTGCGCCGCGCCGTGAAGCACTGAGCGGGGGCGTCACACCAGGAACTGGAAGAACGGGCTGTCGTAGGCCACCTCGTGGGCGGTCATGCCGCACTCGTCGATCCGCTGGAGCAGGAACCGGTAGTCGCCCGGATTGCCGAGGTCGACGCCAACCAGGGCCGGGCCGGTCTCCTTGTTGTTGCGCTTGACGTACTCGAAGTACGTGATGTCGTCGTCGGGACCCAGCACCGAGTCGAGGAAGGTGCGCAGCGCGCCCGGCTGCTGCGGGAAGTCCACCAGGAAGTACCGCTTGCGGCCCTCGTGGATGAGCGAGCGCTCGACGACCTCGGCGTACCGGGACACGTCGTTGTTGCCGCCCGACAGCAGCACGAGCACCTTCGACCCGGTGGGGATCTGGACCCGCGGCCCGATGCCGCCCGTGGGGAGGGCGGAGGCGGCCATCGCGCCGGCGGGCTCGGCGATGATGCCGTCGGTCTGGTACATCTCGAGCATCTCCGAGCACACCTGGCCCTCGGGCACGCGGACCAGCTCCACGCGCGCCTCCCGGATCACCTCGAACGGGACGTCGCCCACCCGCTTGACGGCCGCGCCGTCGACGAAGGTGTCGATGTCGTGCAGTTCCACCGGACGGCCCGCCGAGATCGCGGCCGCTACGCACGGGGCCCCCTCCGGTTCGACGCCGATGATCCTCACGCCGGGGTGGTTGGTGCGCAGCCAGGCCGCCGCTCCGGCGAGGAGACCGCCCCCACCGACAGGCAGGACGACGACGTCCGGGACGAAGTCGAGTTGGCCGAACGCCTCGGCCACGACCGTGCCCTGACCGGCGACGGTCCGCTCGTCGTTGAAGGCGGGCACCAGAACCATGCCTTCGGCGGCCAGCCGCGACGCCTCGTGGGAGGCGTCGTCGTAGCTGGCGCCGTGCAGCACGAGGTTCACGAACCCGTGCCCGATCGACAGGATGCGCTCGCGCTTCTGCCGGGGCGTCGTGTGGGGCACCACGACGGTTGCCTGGATCCCGAGCGTCGCCGCCGAGAACGCGACTCCCTGGCCATGGTTCCCGGCGGAGGCGCACACCACCCCGGCCCGGCGTTCCTCCTCGGTCAGCTGGGCCATGAGGTTGTAGGCGCCGCGCAGCTTGTATGAGCGCACCGGCTGGAGGTCCTCGCGCTTGAGCCAGATCTCGGAGCCCGTGGCCCGCGTCAGCCGCGCGTTGAGCTGGACGGGGGTCAGCTCACAGACGGTGCCGACCCTCTCGACGGCGGCGGGGATCTGTTCGGCCAGGTCGGTGAGTGCGCTCATGCGGCCATTCTGGCAAGAAACAGTCTTGCGGTCAGCCCTCCGACGCTCCCGTGCGGCGACGCAGTTCGCGGACCTGGGCCTCCCCGAGCGGGTCATCGGCCGGTGTCACGGCGTCGAAAGCCGCCTGGTCGAGTTGGCGCAGTTCCTCGTACTGCTGCATCTCCGGCACCGCGATCTCTCTGGGGGACTCGGTGGCCACCATCGGCGGCTCGTCGAGGCTCTCCGAGACGATTCCCATGTCCTTGAACTTCCGCGCCGTGACCATGACCCGGCTCTCGACCGCGCCGACGGCCTTGTTGTAGTGCGTGACCGCGCTGCCGATGGCCTTGCCCAGCTTGTCGAAGTGGCCGCCGAGCGTGGACAGCCGGGCGTAGAGCTCCTGTCCGAGGCGCGACACCTCGGCGGCCGTCTCGGCGATGGCGACCCGCTGCCAGCTGCTCGCGACGACCTGCAGTTGCGGGATGAGCAGCCCGGGGGAGGCCAGGACGATCTGCCGCCGCGCCGCGTACTCGTGCAGGGCCGGGTCCTGCTCCAGTGCCAGCCGGTAGAACTCATCCGACGGCAGGTAGAGCATGACGAACTCAGGCGAACCGAGGTCCAGGGACCAGTAGCTCTTCCCCGACAGGTCGTCGATGTGCTTGCGCACGTGCGCGGCGAAAGTCTTGAAGTGCGCCTTCTGCGCGGTCTCGTCCTCGGTGTTGTAGGCCTCCAGCGCGGCCGACAGCGGGACCTTGGAGTCCACGAAGATCACCTTCCCGCCGGGCAGGTTGATGCGCATGTCCGGGCGGAAGCGGCCCTCGTCCGAGGTGTAGGTGTGCTGCGCGTCGAAGTCGCACCGCTCCGTCAGGCCCGAGATCTCCACGATGCGCTTGAGGCTCTGCTCGCCCCACGCGCCGCGCACCTGCGGCGTGCGCAGCGCGTTGCTGAGGCTGAGGGTCTCGCGGCGGATGGCGTCGCCCGAGATGCGCACCGCCTGCACCTGCTCCCCGAGCTCCGCGGCCATGCGCACCCGGTCCTTCTCGACGTCGACCAGCTTCTGCTGCAGCTGCTTGAGCCCGTCCGCCAGCGGGGCGACGAGCTTCTCGGTGGCCTGGAAGCGGGCCGCCGCCGCCTCGTCGGCCTGCTTGCCCTGCCGCTCGAGGGACTCGGCGGACAGCACCTTGAACCGGTCGAGGAGGGCCTCGCGGTCCGCGGCGAGCTGCTTGGCGCGCTCGAGGGCCGCGTCCCGCTGTGCCGCGACCGCCGCGACCTCGGCCGACCCCCCGGCCTCGCGGCTCCGGCCCTCGGCGAGCCGACGCTCCGCCTCCGCGAGCTCGGCGCGCAGCTCGGCCTGCGCCGCGGCCTGCCCGGCCATCGCCGCCTTCGCCGTGGCCGCCTCCTCCCGGACGCGGGCCGCCTCCTGCCAGGCGCGCGCCGACTCCTGACGGGCGTCGGAGAGGGCCAGCTGCTCGGCGGCCCGCGACTGCTGCTCGGCCGCTCCGGCCCTGTTGGCGGCCTCGGCGGCCCCGCGCTGCCGGCCCACGACGAAGCCGAGCCCGGCGCCCAGAGCGAGTGCCACGACGACGATGAGGATGACGGTGGAAACGTCCATGTGACCACTCAATCAGACCCCTCCGACAAAACCAGACAGGCGCTCCGTCCACCTCCGACGGGGAGCGTCGGCGCGGCGGGCTAACGTTGGCGGCATGCTGATCGACGCCCGGACCCACATCGACGACCTGGCCGACTTCGTCGCCTCCTCGCCCACGTCCTACCACGCCGCGCACACCATCGCGGACAGGCTGCGCGCGGCCGGCTTCGAGCAGATGGACCCCGCGCGGCCGTTCGGCGGGGTCGCCGGGCGCCGCTTCATCCAGCGCCAGGGAGCCGTCGTCGCCTGGGTGGCCCCGGCGGAGGCGGACGAGGACACGTCGTTCAGGATCGTCGGCACCCACACGGACTCGCCCAGCTTCAAGGTCAAGCCCGGTGCACTCATCCGGTCCGCGGGCTGGACGCAGATCGGCGTCGAGGTCTACGGCGGGGCGCTGCTCAATTCGTGGCTGGACCGCGATCTGGGCGTCGCCGGACGCCTCGTCACCTCGGACGGCGCCGTCCACCTCGCCCGCACCGGGCCGGTCACCCGCATCGCCCAGCTCGCCATCCACCTGGACCGCTCGGCCAACGAGTCACTGACACTCGACCGGCAGAAGGCCACCCAGCCCGTCCTCGCCGTCGAGACCGCGCAGACGCTGCTCGGACACCTGGCCGACATCGCGGGCGTGGCCCCCGAGGATGTCGTCGGCCACGACCTGACGCTGTTCGACACTCAGCGGCCCGGAGTCATCGGGCTCGAGGGCGAGTTCCTCGCGTCCGGCAGGCTGGACAACCTGGCCTGCACCCACGCCGGCCTCACCGCCATCGAGTCCGCGCAGCCCGGCGACGACGTGGCGGTGTTCGTGGCGTTCGACCACGAGGAGGTCGGCTCCGCCACCACCACCGGCGCCGCTGGGCCCGTGCTGCAGGACGCCCTCGAGCGCATCGCCGACGGCTACGGGCTGGGCCTCGACGCCACCCGCGCGATGTACGCGCGCTCCAGCTGCATCTCGGCCGACACCGGCCACCTCGTCCACCCCAACTATCCGGGCCACCACGACCCGGTCAACCAGCCGCTGCCCAACAAGGGCCCGCTGCTCAAGATCAACGCCAACCAGCGCTACGCGACCGATGCCGTCGGTGCCGGCATCTGGCACCGCGCGTGCACGTCCGCCGGGGTTCCGAGCCAGCCGTTCGTATCGAACAACGCGGTGCCCTGCGGCTCGACGATCGGCCCGATCACCGCCACCCGGCTGGGCATCACGACGGTCGACGTCGGCATCGGGCTGCTGAGCATGCATTCGGCCCGCGAGCTGTGCGGCGTCGAGGACCCCTGGTACCTGTCCCGCGTCGCGGAAGCGTACTGGCAGGGCGCCTAGTCGCTGACCGGGTGGAGGTCCGCGGGGGACCCGGTCCATCCACCGATCGGAGGATGCCGCACCAGACCAACGGCCGCTGCCGCCCGGCGCGCGGGCACGCGACGCTGGATACATGGACAACAACGCGGTGCGGGTGCGCAACCTGCTCAAGACATACGGCCCCAGGACGGTCGTCGACGGGATCTCGTTCGACATCGTCCGCGGCGAGACCTTCGCGCTCCTCGGTCCCAACGGGGCCGGCAAGTCGACCACCGTCGAGATCCTCGAGGGATATCGCCGCCGCGACGGCGGGGAGGTCTCGGTGCTCGACGAGGACCCGGGACGCGCCGGGCTTGCCTGGAAGGCGCGGCTGGGGATCGTGCTGCAGACCACCGGGCAGCCGGCCCCGTACACGGTCCGCGAGCAGCTGATCCAGTTCGCCGGCTACTACCCGCGGCCCCGGGACGTCGACGAGGTCATCGACGCCGTCGGACTCACCGGCCTCGCGGGCCGGCGGATCGCCAAGCTTTCAGGCGGTCAGCAGCGCCGCGTGGATGTCGCCCTCGGCATCATCGGCAACCCGGACCTTCTCTTCCTGGACGAGCCCACCACCGGCTTCGATCCCCATGCCCGGCGGGAGTTCTGGCAGTTGATCCGGCGGCTCCAGGCCGAGGGGACCACGATCCTGCTCACCACGCACTACCTCGACGAGGCGGCGCAGCTCGCCGACCGGGTGGCCGTCATCGATCAGGGGGAGCTGCGGGCCATCGGCCCCGTGGATACCTTCGGGGGCGACGACGCACGGATGCCCGTCGTCAGCTGGGTCGAGAGCGGAGTGGCACGCGAGGTCCGCACCGACGAGCCTCTGGCCGTCGCCACGGCCCTGGCAACCCGCCTCGGGCAGGCACCGGAGGCGCTCGAGATCCGGCGTCCGGCGCTGGAGGACCTCTACCTCGCGATGCTCGATCGAGCATCCGAACACGACGACGAACTGGAGATGGCCCGATGAACACCATGGTGCAGGGCGCACGGCGCGCCGGCTACGAGATCCGCGGGTACGTGCGTTCCACGGACGCCGTGTTCTTCACGTTCCTGTTCCCGATCCTGATGCTGGGCCTGTTCAGCACGGTGTTCGGTGGCGAGGGTGCGCAGAGCTACGGCCAGGGCCTCCCGGCCCTCACGGCCGTGCAGATGTACCTTCCCGGTATGCTCGCCGCCGGCGTGCTGCTCTCCGGCCTGCAGAACCTGGCGATCGACATCGCGCTCGAACGCTACGACGGCACCCTCAAGAGGCTGGGCGGCAGCCCCCTGTCACCGGTGAGCTACTTCCTCGGGAAGATCGGCCTGGTGCTGCTGACCGGCGTGACGCAGGCCGTGGCGCTGCTCGTCGTCGCGTCGATGGTGCTGGGAGTCGACCTGCCCACCGACCTCGCTTCGTGGGTCACCTTCTTCTGGATCTTCCTGCTCGGCCTCGCCACCTCGGCGCTCCTCGGAGTGGCGGTGTCGGCGATCGCCCGCAGCGCGCGCAGTGCCTCCGCGACGGTGGTGCCCGTGGCGTTGGTGCTCCAGTTCATCTCGGGCGTGTACATCTTCTTCTGGCTGCTGCCCGAGTGGCTCCAGGGCATCGCCAACCTGTTCCCGCTCGCCTGGATGGCCAAAGGGATGCGCTCGGTCTTCCTGCCGCCCGAATACGCGGTGCTCGAACAGTCCGGGGCCTGGGACCTCGGGCACGTGGCGCTGGCCCTGGCGATCTGGTCGGTCGTCGGCCTGGTGCTGTCGCGCATCACGTTCAGGTGGATCCGGCGCGACGCGTAGCGTCAGCCTGGACAATGGACCAGCAGCGAGGAGAGGAGGCGACATGACCGGTAGGAGATGGTGGGACGTGCTCGTTCCGGTGGTGTCGGCCGGAACGATCGTCTTCATGGTGCTGTCGATCCCGGAACCGGGGATCGTCGGCCCGCTGGCGGTGCTCCTGTTCGCCGGGGCCTACTTCCTCGTGCAGCGGCCGGCCGCGCCCGAGCCATCGCGCCGACGGTTCGCCGTCTTCGTCGCGGTGATGGCGGCGGCCATCGCGCTGGGAGTCGCCGATTCGCCGTTCGTGGCGATGCTGCAGGTGCTCGCCTACCCGCTCGTGTGGATCTCGGGACGCACCCGCACCGACGGGGTCATCGGGTCCCTCGCGATCGGGCTGGCAGTCTTCGCCGGGTCGGTCGCGCGGGACGGGCTCACGGTCGACGCCTTCCTCGAAGGCGCCCTCTCGGCAGGACTCGCTGTCGTCTTCGCCATCGCCATGGGGCTGTGGATCTCGAGCATCGCCGAATACGGTGAGGAGCGCGCGAGACTCGTCACCGAACTCACCGCGGCGCAGTCGCAGGTCGAGGCGCTGAGCCACGAGCAGGGCGTCGCCCACGAACGAGAGCGCGTGGCGCGCGACATCCACGACACCCTCGCGCAGACCCTTGCGGGGCTCGTGCTGCTCAGCGAGCGGGCCGGCCGGCAGGCGCGCGACGAGCGCTGGGAGGCGGCCATCGAGACCATCGGGACAGTCGAGCAGGCGGCGCGCGAGGCACTCGCCGAGTCCCGCGCACTCATCACCAGGATGGCGGCCGTCCCCGCCGACGACGCCCTCACCGCCGCCATCGACCGGCTCGCGGAGCGGTTCCGCACCGAGGCGGGGCTCGCCATCGACGTCGACGTGGCCCCGGGGGCCGTCCTCGACCGCGAGACGCAGGTGGTCCTGCTGCGCTGCCTGCAGGAGGCGCTCGCCAATGTCCGCAAGCACGCGCGCGCCACGCTGGTGTCCGTCTCGATCGGCCGCGAACCCGGCACCGTCCGGATGGACGTCGCCGACGACGGCGTCGGCTTCGACGTGGGCGCCTCGAGCACGGGCTTCGGGCTCGACGGCCTGCGCGACCGCGCCTCGCTGGCCGGGGGATCGCTCAAGGTGGTCTCGACATCGGGCGAGGGGTCGACGCTCACCATCCGACTTCCCGCGGCGGAGGTCGCGGCATGATCCGGCTGCTGATCGCCGACGACCACCCCGTGGTGCGGGCGGGCCTGGTGGGGCTGTTCGCGGACGAGCCCGGCTTCGACGTCGTGGGGGAGGCCGCCGATGGGCTCGTGGCGGTCGCGAGGGCCGAGGGCACCCGGCCCGACGTGGTGCTGATGGACCTGCGGATGCCCAACCTCGACGGGGTCGCGGCCACGGCCCGGATCGCCGCGCTGGACGCGCCGACGCCCCGTGTGCTCATCCTCACCACCTACGAGTCCGACGACCAGATCCTGGCCGCCATCGAGGCCGGGGCCGCCGGGTACCTCCTCAAGGCGGCACCACAGGACGAGATCGTGGCCGGCATCCGCTCGGTCGCGGCCGGGGACACCGCGCTGTCCCCGGCCGTGGCTGCCCGCCTGGTGTCGCGCATGCGGGCGCCGTCATCGGCCCCGACGCTGACCCAACGGGAGACCGACGTGCTACGGCTCGTCGCACGCGGCCGCAGCAACCGCCAGATCGCGGCCGACCTCGGTATCAGGGAGTCCACCGTCAAGACGCACCTGATGAAGGTGTTCGAGAAGCTGGACGCGCCCGACCGCACCCGCGCCGTCACCCTGGCGATGGAGCGGGGGCTCATCTGAGCGCTAGGCCACGTCTTCGGCGCGGCCGAACGGCAACGCCACGGGCCCGCCGTCGAGACGACAACCGGTGCAGTCGGCCGACCGGCAGCGCTCGCAGGTTGGCACCGGCAGGTAGAAGTGGGCGATGGGGTGGCCCGCGAACTCGGCCACCTCGATGTCGAGGTCGAAGACCTCGCGCAGCAGGTCGCGGCGCACGATCTCCCGCGGCGTGCCGACGGAGTGCACGCGGCCGTGCCGCATCGCCACGATCTGGTCCGCCCAGCACGAGGCGTAGTTGATGTCGTGCACGACGATGACGACGGTCTTGCCCAGTTCGTCGGCTGCCCGGCGGAGCGTGCGCAGCATCGCGTGCGCGTGCGAGACGTCCAGGTTGTTGAGCGGCTCGTCGAGCAGCAGGTACTCGGTGTCCTGCGCCAGCACCATGGCGACGAACGCGCGCTGGCGCTGCCCGCCGCTCATCTCGTCGAGGAAGCGGTCGCGCAGGTCGTCCAGGTCCATCCACGAGATCGCCTGGCCGACGGCCATGCGGTCGGCCGCTGTGAGCCGGCCGCCGGAGTGCGGGAAGCGGCCGAAACCCACGAGGTCGGCGACGGTGAGCCGCGACTGCAGATCGTTGCTCTGCCGCAGCACCGCAAGGCGGCGCGCCAGCTCGCGGGAGTCGGCCTCGGCGACGTCGAGCCCGCCGACGGTGATCGACCCGCCGTCGGCGCCGAGGAGCCGCGCGATCATGCCGAGCAGCGTCGACTTGCCCGCGCCGTTGGCGCCGACGATCGCGGTGAGGCCCCCGGAGGTCAGCTCGAGGGAGACATCGTCGACGACGACCGTGCGGCCGTAGCTCTTCGTGACGCTGTTGACCTGGATCATGACTTGGCCTTTCGGATGACGAGCCAGATGAAGGCGATGCCGCCCACGAACTCGATGACGACGGACAGGACGGTGGAGAACCCGAGGACCTGTTCGAGGATGGTCTGCCCGCCCACGAGCACCCCGACGCCGAGCAGGCCCGCCATGGGGAGCACGGTCTCGTGCCGGCCCGTGCCGCTGATCTCGTAGGCGACGGCGGCGACGATGAGCCCGAGGAAGGTGATCGGCCCGACGAGGGCGGTGGAGACGCACACGAGCAGGGTCGCGACGAGCAGGACTCGGCGCACGGTGTGCTGGTACGGCACGCCGAGGCTGACTGCGGCGTCGCGGCCGAGCGTAATGACGTCCAGGGCCGAGCGCTGCCGCCACAGCCACCAGGAGCCGAGGGCGACGATGACGGCGCCGACGCCAATGAGGCCGGGGTCGACGGCGGTGAAGCTGGCGAACAGGCTGTCCTGGAGGACCATGAAGCTGCTGGGGTCCAGCACGCGCGCGATGAGCGACGACAGCGAGCGGAGCACGGAGCCGAGCACCAGGCCGGCGAGGACGACGACGTAGACCGAGCGGGCCCTCTTCCCGAACAGCAGCCCGGTCAGCGCGGACGCCACCGCAAGCATGATCACCGCGTTGAGGGCGAACATGGGGTACGGCCCGATCCGCGACACGACCGTGGCGCCGAGCACGACGATCAGCAACGACTGCAGGAAGATGAACAGCGCGTCCAGGCCCATGATCGAAGGTGTCAGCAGCCGGTTGCCGGTCACCGTCTGGAAGGCGACCGTCGCGAGGCCGGTGGCCCAGCCGACGACGGCCATCGTCGCGACCTTGCGCCAGCGCAGGTCAAGGATGAAACCGAGGTTCCCCGAGAGGTTGACGGTCATGAAGGCGACAGCGGCCAGCACCACGACGGCCAGCGCGATGAGCAGCCTGTGCGACGGCGCGAGGTTGCGCGTGCTGGGGGAGGCGACGGCCGTCATCGGGTGCCCATCCGTCCTGTGAGCAGGAGCACGAGGAACACGACGCCGCCCACGATGCCGGAGACCGTGCCGACGGGGATCTCGTAGGGAGGGTTGATGGTGCGGGCCAGCAGGTCGCACACGAGCACGAATCCGGATCCGGCCAGCGCGGTCCAGCCGATGTTGCGGCGCAGGTTGTCGCCGCGCCAGATAACCACGAGGTTCGGCACGACGAGGCCGACGAAGCCGATGGCGCCGACGACCACGAGGGTGATTGCGCTGGCCGTGGCGACGAGCGCCAGGCCGAGGTTGAGGGTGGCCTTGTAGGACAGGCCCAGGGCCTTGGCGTGGTCCTCGCCGAGAGACGCCAGTGTGAAGCGGTCGGCGAAGATCCACAGCAGCACGCCGAGGATCGCGAGGAGCCACAGGAGCTCGTATCGGCCACGGAGGATGCCGGAGAAGTCGCCCTGCATCCAGATGCCCAGGCTCTGCATGAGATTGAGCCGGTAGGCCACGAAGGTCGTGCCGGCGGCGATGACGCCGGCGAGCATCATGCCCACCAGCGGGACGGCGACGACGGGCGCCGTGGGCGGCAGGGAGCGGACGATGCGCAGGAACAGGGCCGTGCCCAGCAGCGCGGTGACGATGGCGATGAGCATCTTCACCCACAGCGGGGCCGACGGGAACACCAGGATGGCGATGAGGATGCCCACCCCGGCCGACTCCGCGGTCCCGACGGTGCCGGGCTCGACGAACCGGTTGCGGACCAGCAGCTGCATGAGCAGGCCCGACAGTGCCAGCGCCGCGCCGGCCAGCAGGACGGCGACGGTGCGCGGGATCCGCGACGCCATGAGCGTGAGCCGGTCCTGCCCCGTCGCCTCCCCGGTGAGGAAGTCCACGAACGAAAGGTCGGCGGCGCCGATGAACAGCGATAGCGCCGCGAGCAGCAGGAGCAGGCCGAGCCCGCCGAACCACCCCCCGCTGAGGGGGCGGCCGGCGGGCCGGCGTGTGGCGCGCTCCGGCGCCGTCGTGGCGGTTGTCATCGACTCAGAAGCTGGCCGCGGCCTCGTTCATCATCTCGACGGCGTTGTCTACGCCGTGGATCATGATGTACCAGCGGCCGCCGTCGAGATAGACGACGTTGCCCTCACTCCACGCGGTGGTGGTGGCGACGAGTTCGTTGTCGAGGACCTGCTCGGCGGACTCGCCCTCCTGCCCGATGGCCGCGTCGCGGTCGATGACGAACAGGTAGTCGGGGTTCGCCTCGGCGATGGCCTCGAACGAGATGGCGTCGCCGTGGGCGTCGGCCTCGACGTCGGAGATCGCGGGGGTGAAGCCCAGCTCGTTGTGGATCGCCCGGAAGCGGGACTCGGTGCCCTGCGCGGAGACCTTCCCGCCGCTGGTCATGAGGATGAGCGCGGTCGAGTCGGCGGGCGCGGCGGCCTGGGCGTCCTCGATGGCCGTCTCGACCTCGGCCAGCCGCACGGCGGCCTCATCCTCGGCGCCCAGGGCGGTGGCGATGATGTTGGTGGAGTACTCGACGCCGTCGTAGAAGGACAGCGAGTCGTCGTAGGTGATGTCGACGACGGCGAAGTTCCGGCTCAGTTCCTCGACCAGCGAGGCGGTGCGGAACCCGGCGATGACGAGGTCGGGGTCCAGCTCGGCGATCGCCTCGAGGTCGGGCTCGACGACGGTGCCGAGGTCGGTGTACTCGTCGCCCGCGAATGCGGAGAGGGACTCGGGGAGGCCGTTGCCCTTGGTGACGCCGACGACCCGGTCGGAGGCGCCGAGGGCCTGGACGGTGTCGAGGGAGCCGAGGTCGAGGACGGCGATGCGCTGGGCGGGGCCGTCGATGATTGTCTCGCCCTGCGCGTGGGTGATGGTGATCGGGTCGCCGGCCGGGGAGCCCTTGTCGGCGGCGGACTGGGAGCCGCAGGCGGTGAGGAGGAGAGCCAGGACGGCCGCTGAGGCGCCGGCGATGCGGGAGAGCAACATATCGGTCTTTCTGAGGTGGTGTGCCAGGGTGTCGCGACTTAGGTGAGCCTAACCAACCGAATTAAGTCACGCAAACTTGTCCGAAATGCGGAGCCCCTAGTCCCGGTTGGGTGGGGGCACGAGCCTGACTCGCGGTTCGTCGGCGTGCGTTGAGCCTGAGCCATGTCTCGTGAGGCTGAGAGCGCTCAGATCGACGGAAATCGCCCTCGACACGCGAGTCTGGCTCGTGGCCTCCCGTTGACACGCGTGTCCGGCTCAACGCCCCCCCGGCGGGGGAGTGTGGTTCGGCGCACGGGGGTGCGTCGGTAGACTGCTCGCCCGTGGCACTCACCATCGGAATCGTCGGACTCCCCAACGCCGGCAAGTCGACCCTGTTCAACGCGCTCACCCGCAACGACGTCCTGGCGGCGAACTATCCGTTCGCGACGATCGAGCCGAACGTCGGCGTCGTCGGCGTCCCGGACTCGCGGTTGCCGAAGCTCGCCGAACTGTTCGGCTCCGAGCGGATCGTCCCCGCGACGGTGAGCTTCGTCGACATCGCCGGCATCGTGAAGGGCGCCTCCCAGGGTGAGGGCATGGGCAACGCGTTCCTCGCCAACATCCGCGAGGCCGACGCGATCTGCCAGGTCACCCGCGTGTTCGACGACGAGGACGTCACCCACGTCGACGGCGAGGTCGACCCCGCCAACGACATCGACACCATCACCACCGAGCTGATCCTGGCCGACCTCGCCACGGTGGAGAAGGCACTGCCTCGCGTCGAGAAGGAGGCGCGTATCAAGAAGGAGTCGCGCCCGAGGTTCGAGGCCTACCAGGCCGCCAAGGAGGTCCTCGAGTCCGGCAAGGGCGTCCGCGCCGCCGGCCTCGACGTCGAGGAGCTCCGCGACCTGTTCCTGCTCACCGCCAAGCCCTACCTCTACGTCTTCAACTGCGACCAGGACGAGCTCGGTGACGAGGATCTCAAGCAGCGGATGCGCGACCTCGTCGCGCCGTCGGAGGCCATCTTCCTCGACGCCAAGTTCGAGTCCGAGGTCGTCGAGATGGAGGAAGACGAGGCCCGCGAGTTCCTCGCCGAGATGGGCATCGAGGAGCCCGGCCTCGACGTCCTCGCCCGCGTCGGCTACGACACCCTCGGCCTGCAGAGCTACCTCACCGCCGGCCCCAAGGAGGCCCGCGGCTGGACCATCCCCAAGGGCGCCACCGCGCCCGAGGCGGCCGGCGTCATCCACACCGACTTCCAGAAGGGCTTCATCAAGGCACAGGTCATCGGTTTCGACGACCTCGTAGAGGCCGGTTCCGAGGCCGCTGCCAAGGCGGCAGGCAAGATGCGCCTCGAGGGCAAGGACTACGTGATGCAGGACGGCGACGTCGTGGAGTTCCGCTTCAACGTCTAGATCGTCGCGCTCTCAGGCGACGATCACCGCCAACACCACCGTGCCGATGTAGGTGGCCGGCAACCCCACTCCCTCGAAGCCGACGCCCTTGCGGTCGCGGACGAGGAGTCCCGCCGCCAGGATCGCCGTGATGAGCAGGGTGCCGCCCAGCAACACGAGGCTCGACGGGCCGGCCTCCGCGTAGATGGGGCCGTCGAGGTAGAACACGTCCGACACCGAGATGAGCAGCGTGTCGAACACGTTGCCGCCGATGATGTTGCCCACGCCCAGCGTGAGCGCCCCGATCTTGACCGCCGCCAGCAGCGTCACGAGCTCGGGCAGCGACGAGATGATGGTCGTGATGGTGAAGCCGGTCACCGAACTCGGCCACCCGGTCGCCGCGACGAGCCCCAGCCCGGCCCGGCCGATGACCCAGCCGGTCACGCCGATGATGACGGCCTGGGCCGCCAGCCGCATCCACAGCACCCTCACCGGGGTGTCGGTGGGCTCGTCCGGCTGGTCCTCGACGGTGTCGCCGGTCTTCTCCGGTAGCCACGACGGTTGCTCCCGCGAGCGCTTCACCACCCGCAGGCCGTACAGGTACAGCACCGGGATGAGGAACGTGACGGGGTGCACCCAGCCGATCGAGAGATCCGGGGTGGCGAAGGCGACCACCGGCAGTGACAGCAACGCGATGAGCACGAGCGCCTGCAGGATGTTCTCCAGGCTCGCGGCGGCGTGCTCGAGGTTCGAGCGCCGGTAGGCGAGGTCCGCGATGGCCAGCCACACCGACTGGACGGCGACGCCGCCCACGGGGTTGGCGAGCGCGAACGCCGCGTCGCCCTGCAGGGCGCCGGTGGCGGATGCCACGATGCCCGGGAGGCTCGTCACGCCACCGAGAAACAGCGCCCCGGCGAGCGCCTCGCCCATGCCGGTGCGGTCGGCCAGCTCGTCGGCGGTCCGCGCGAGCCGCACTCCGACGAGGATCACGGCCGCGACGGCCGCGACCAGCGCGATGACGCTGGGGATCAGGGGCCAGGCTGAGTTCATGATGGTCCACCTCCGGGGCCTGTCGGATGCCTCAGGGTAGATCAGCCGGAGGTCTATGGGTCAGGGCCGCCAGCCCCCGGGGGCCGTTCGCCCCGACGTCTGGGAGCATTGACAGCGGGACGAGCCGAAGGAGAACCCCGTGATCGCCATCATCGCCGCACTCGAGGACGAGCTGAGCGCCATCGTCGAGGCCGCCAGGACCGAGGCGCCGGTGGGGGAGAAGCTGGTCGCGGGGCACCGGCTGCTCGCCGGGCGGCTCGGTGGCCACGACGTCGTGCTGGCGCGGTCCGGCGTCGGCAAGGTGGCGGCCGCCTCCACGGCGACGGTGCTCGTGGAGCGGGCCGAGCGGGTCATCATGGTGGGCACGGCGGGCGGCATAGGAGATGGCGTGCACCCCGGGGACATCGTGGTGGGCGACGAACTGATCCAGCACGACGCGGACCCGCGGCCGCTGTACCCCAGGTGGTGGAGCAACGGGAAGATCTCGCACCGCACCGACAACATCACGACCTCTGCCCTGCTCGCCGCCGCCGGCGACGTGACCACCGGGCACCGCGAGGACCTTGCGGGCCTGGGGCTCCCGGCGCCGCGCCTGCACTGCGGCCTCATCATCTCCGGCGACCAGTTCGTCACATCCAAGCGGCACTCCGACGAACTGCGTGAAGCGCTGCCGAAGGCACTGGCCGTCGAGATGGAGAGCGCCGCCGTGGCGCAGGTGTGCGACACCGCCCGCGTGCCGTTCGCCGTGGCGCGCACGATCTCGGACCGCGCAGACGACGACGCGCATGTCGACTTCCCGAAGTTCCTCAAGGTGGTCGCGGCCCCCTACGCCCGCGACCTCGTCCTCGCCGCCCTCGGCCGGTTGGGCTGACGCCGACCCGAGCGGCGCGAACACTAGGCTGGCTCCATGGCTGACGCGGACATCGCCTTCCACATCGGGCCCGACGAGATCGTCCTGCGACGCCGGTACGAGGTTCTCAGCATCCTCAACGACCTCCTCGTGGCGGTCTGGTTCGTCATCGGCAGCGTCCTCTTCTTCGACGAGGCCACGGCCACGGCGGGCACCTGGCTGTTCCTGATCGGGAGTCTTCAACTGCTGATCCGACCCGTGATTCGCCTCGCGCGCCATGTGCACATCCAGAAGCTGGGCTCCCCGATCCCGGACACGCGCCGCGACTTCTGAGGCTCAGGCTGTGGCCGCAGAGTCGAGGCCGTCGAGCAGCAGGTCCAGGCCGAACTCGAATGACGCCCCGAAGGAGTAGCCGGGCTGCATGACGTGCTCGGCGGTCAGTCTGACTAGATTCGGGTAGGCCTGCGGGTCGAAGCCGCTGAAGATCTCCTGTGTCAGTGCAGCGTCCTCCTCCCTGCCCTGGACGGGCAGATTGGCCTCCTGGATGGCGAAGCCGTAGATGAACGAGTCGAGGATCGCGTAGGCGTGGGCGACGAGGGGGAGCGGCAGTCCGCCCCGGGTCAGCGTCGCGAGCACCGCCTCGTGGTGCGCAAGCGACACGGGGCCGGGCGTCGTGCGCGACTCCAGCAACGGCACCGACCACGGATGTCGCACCAGCACCTCGCGAGCCGACAGGCAGCGTGTCCTCATCGCGTCGCGCCACGGGAGGTCATCCGGGGGCGTGGCCATCTCGCCGAACACCCGCTCGACCATCGCGCCGAGGACCCCGTCCTTGCCGTCGACGTGGTGGTAGAGGGTCATCGGTTTCGTGCCGAGTTCGTCGGCGAGCGCTCTGATGGTGAGCGCCTCGATGCCGTCACGGTCGGCGAGCGCGATGGCCGCGTCGATGACCATCGGCGGCGACAGCCGACGCCGCTTGGTCGGTTCAGCCGTCATGAAGACTCCTCCATGGTCAGGGCTTGACTCTCGTACTTAGTACGCATAGAGTGACCCTATCAGTCGTACTAAGTACGAACCAGTCGGGAGAGGAAATTGTCATGACCGCACCAGCAACCGGCCTCGACGCGCCAACGGCGACGATGCGCGCGGCCGTGCAGCGGAGCTACGCAGGGGTTGAGGAGATGACCGTCGAGACCGTGGCGCGCCCGGTGCCTGGCGAGCGCGACGTCGTCATCGCCGTCCGCGCGGCCGGCGTCGACCGGGGCGTGTGGCACATGGCCACGGGCCGCCCGTTCGTGATGCGGATCATGGGCTTCGGGCTCAGCCGCCCCGCCCAGCCCGTCCAGGGCTCCGACGTCGCCGGGATCGTCACGGCGGTCGGCGACGGGGTCGAGGGGCTCGCCGTCGGCGATCCGGTCTTCGGCACGGCGCGCGGCTCCTACGCGGAGTTCGCCGTAGCGTCGGCGGACCAGATCGCCCGGATGCCGGCAAGTCTGTCCTTCGTGGAGGCCGCGGCCGCGCCTGTCTCGGGGGTCACGGCCCGGGCGGCCGTCGACCGGGCCCGGGTGTCCAAGGGGCAGCGCGTGCTCGTGCTCGGAGCCTCCGGAGGAGTCGGGTCGTTCGCCCTGCAGTTGGCCGTCGCCGCCGGCGCGCGCGTGACAGGAGTCGCCTCCGCCGCCAAGGCCGACCTCGTCCGCGACCTGGGGGCCGAGGACGTCGTCGACTACCGCACCACCGACATCACCGCGTCGGGCCGGGAGTTCGACGCGATCATCGACACCGGGGGTCTCGCCCCGCTCCGCAGGCTGCGTCGCATCCTCGCCCCGGAGGGCACGCTCGTCATCGTCGGCGGCGAAGGGGGAGGGGCGCTCACCGGCGGCGCCGGCCGCCAGTTGCTCGCCGGCGTGCTCTCGATCTTCAGCGGCCAGACCCTGACCGGACTCCTCTCCGTCACGACCCGCGAAGCGCTCGACGCGCTCCGTGACTCGATCGAGGCCGGCCGGGTCCGCCCCGCCGTCACCGCCACCTACCCACTCGAACGCGCCGCCGACGCTCTCGCCGACCTCGTCGCGGGCCGCGTCGCAGGCAAGGCCGTCATCACCGTTGGCGACCCCGCCTGACCGCAAGCCAATCCAGGAGAACACCATGACCACCACCGCCATCACCCGCCCAGCGGCCGCCCGCATCGCCGGCGTCGGCTACCTCGCCATCTTCGTGCTCGCCATCGGCGCCAACTTCTTCGTCCGCAACCCCCTCGTCGTCGCCGGCGACCCGGCGGCCACCATGGCCAACATCGCCGGCAACGAGACCGCCTTCCGGTTCGGCATCGGAGCCTTCGCGGCCATCGCGGTGATCGACATCCTCATCGCATGGGCCCTGCACGTCCTGCTGCGCCCCACCGGTGAGCGCCGCTCCCTGCTCGCCGCCTGGCTACGGCTCGGGTACAGCGTCGTCTTCGCCGTCGCGGTGGGCTTCATGTACCTCGCCCTCAAGACCGCCATCGGCTCCCAGAGATTCGCGGGGCTCGGCGACGGCGGACGCGCCGCGGTGACGGCGCTCGCCATGGACGGGTTCGACATCGTCTGGCTCATCGGGCTGGTCGTCTTCGGGCTCCATCTCATCGTGGTCGGACGGATCATCACCGTCTCGTCCATCGGGCCCCGGGTGCTCGGCATCCTGCTCGCCGTCGCCGGAGGCGCCTACATCGTCGACACCTTCGCCCACATCCTCTACGCCGACTACGCGGCGGTCGCCGACATCATGCTGATGATCGTCATGGTGCCGTCGATGATCGCCGAGATGTGGTTCGCGCTGTGGCTGCTCGTCCGGGCCCCGCGCCATGCCAGGACGCAGGCCGACGACACTGCGCCGGTGGCCGTCGACGCGTGACCTCCGCCCCGGGCACGGCGGCACCGTGCCCGGGGTGCGCGCATACTGGGAGACATCAACACCGCAGGAGGTGTGTCGTGACCGACTTCATGTCCATCTTCCAGCCCGGCCTCGAGTACACGAGACGGCAGAAGGACCTTGAGAAGATCCTCATCGTCGAGGAGGACGAAGGCGCGCCCGGCCCCAGACCCCTGGACCTGGAGTCCGGGGTCGTCACCATCACGATGCCGGCGAAGGAGCCCGACGGGGGTTCGCCGTCAGCGGACTGACGCCGCCGGCGCCTGACCTGTGGGTAACGTTGCCGGCGTCAGCCACCGGAGGAGGAGCACCATGGACCGATCCCGACTCGTCCCGGACGAGAAGATCTGGGAGGCCATCACGCAGGAGTGCGCCGAGGCCGCCGCGAACGAACCCCTGCTGGCCGGATTCCTCTACACGACGGTGCTGAGTCAGCCCGGGTTGGAGGACGCGCTCAGTCTCATCCTGGCCGCGAAGCTGGACAACAGCACGCTGCCGGCGCTCAGCCTGCGAGACATCATCCACGACGTCATCGTCAAGGACGACTCCATCCGTGAGGCCATCCGGTGCGACCTCCAGGCGGTCGTCTCCCGCGACCCCGCCTGCCCCGGCTACGCGAACCCGCTGCTCTACTTCAAGGGGTTCCAGTCGATCCAGGCCTACCGGGCGGCGCACTACTACTGGAAGCACGACCGCAAGCCCCTGGCCCTCTATCTGCAGAGCCGGATCTCGGAGGTCTTCGCCGTCGACATCCACCCCGGTGCACGCATCGGAAAGGGGATTATGTTCGATCACGCAACGAGTGTCGTGATCGGTGAGACGGCCGTGGTCGAGGACGATTTCTCCATGCTGCACGAGGTGACCCTGGGTGGATCCGGCAAGATCGGCGGCGACCGTCACCCCAAGATCGGGCGGGGTGTCATGATCGGCGCCGGGGCCAAGGTGCTGGGCAACATTCGGGTCGGACAAGGGGCGAAGATCGGCGCAGGGTCGGTCGTGCTCCACGAGGTGCCACCCCACACCACCGTTGCGGGGGTCCCTGCGAAGATCGTCAACATCCCCGCTTCGGCCCTCCCCGCCCTCGACATGGACCAGAGCATCGACGACGAGGAGTTCGAGGACGCCTGACCCCCGTGTGCCGGGTCGCGGCGTTTCCCCGGCAATCTCTCGCCGGGGAAGGCAATCTTGATGCATGCGGATCAATGACGTCATCAACGCCAAGGGGCACACCGTCGTCACGGCGCGCACCGATCAGACGGTGGAGCGGCTCATCGAATTGCTGGCCGGGCACCGCATCGGTGCCGTCATCGTCACCGACGACGGCGAATCGGTCGCGGGCATCGCCGGGGAACGCGACGTCGTGCGTGCCCTGGCCGAGCGCGGGGTCGCAGCACTCGCGGCCCCGATCGGCGAGATCATGGACACCCACGTCCACACGTGCGTGCCCGACGACGACCTCGCCACCGTCGCGGGGATCATGACCGAGTACCGAAGCCGGCACATGCCCGTCGTCAAGGATGACCGCTTCATCGCCATCGTCAGCGTCGGCGACATCGTCAAGGGGCGGATCGAACAGTTGCAGACCGAGCAGGAGTACCTCCTGCACTACGTCCAGGGGGAGTGACGGCCCTCAGCCTTCCCAGGCCACCCGCTCACGCGCCAACTCGTCGACGACACGCGGCACACCGTCCGGGTGCACCGCCGCGACGAGCCCCTTGAGCACCGTCGTGTCGAACCCCTCGCGCGCCGCGTCGATCGCGGTGGCACGCACGCAGTAGTCGGTGGCGATCCCGCACACGTCGACGGCGGTGACGCCCCGCTCGCCGAGCCACCTCGCCAGCCCCGGGCCGTCGGTCCCGCCACCGATGGTGCCCTCGAAACCGGAGTAGCCCGCGTCGAACGACCCCTTGTCGAAGACCGCGTCGAACGGCGCGTCCCGCAGCGCCTCGTGCAACTCCTGCCCCGGGGTCCCGACGACGCAGTGCGGGGGCCAGGACTCCACGAAATCCGGGTTGTCGGAGAAGTGGTGGCCGGGGTCGATGTGGTGGTCGCGGGTCGCGACGACCCGGTCGTAGCCGTGGTCCGTGCCGAGCAGGTCCGCGATCCGCGTGGCGACGGCGTTGCCTCCCGGGACGCCCAGCGCGCCGCCCTCACAGAAGTCCACCTGCACGTCCACGACGATCAGAGCCTTTGCCATGTCCGGTCCTCCCTCGACGAGTCGGTCGCTCCAGCCTAACCACTAGCCTCGTCACCATGACCCGACGCATCCACGTGACCGCCGTCGTGCTCCGCGACGCCGCCGGCGCCGTCCTCCTCGTGCGCAAGCGGGGCACCCGGATGTGGATGAACCCCGGCGGCAAGCCGGAGGCCGGTGAGACCGCGGAGGAGTGCGGCGCCCGCGAAGTGCGCGAGGAACTGGGCCTCGTCCTGGACCCCGCGCGCCTGGAGCCCGTCGGGCTGTTCGAGGCGGTCGCCGCGAACGAGCCGGGCCACACCGTCGTCGCGCACGTCGTCGCGTGGCCGGACCCGGTCGAAGGGCCGGTCGAGCCCGCGGCCGAGATCGACGCGGTGCGCTGGTCCGATCCCTCCGACCTCGGCGACGACCCCACCCTCGCACCGCTGTACGTCGACGTCATCGCGCCCCGGGTGGCCTCGCCGGCGCATTGACCCCGCCCCTAGCATGAGCGCATGCCGATCATCCGTCCCGCGCAGGCCAGCGACCTCCCAGCGATCACTGAGATCTTCAACGAGGCCGGGGTCGGTACCACCGCCTCCTACGCCCTCGACCCCGTCAGCGTCGACGACCGGCGCGCCTGGTGGGAGCAGCGCACCGCGGCCGGCTTCCCCGTCCTCGTGCTGGAGGACGACGGCGAGGTCGTCGGCTATGCGAGCTACGCGCAGTTCCGTCCGCTCGCCGGCTACGCCCGCACCATGGAGCACAGCGTCTACGTCACGTCGAACCGGCGCGCCGCCGGCGGCGGCCGCATGCTCATGCAGGCCCTCATCGACTACGCGCGGGGCAGGGGCGTCCACGTGATGATCGGCGTGGTCGACGGCGCCAACGAGGACTCCCTCGCCTTCCACCGCCGCCTCGGGTTCGAGGAGTCCGGGCGCCTGCCCGAGGTGGGCCGCAAGTTCGACCGCTGGCTCGACGTCGTCTTCGTCACACGCATCCTCGACGACACCCCCTGAATCCGGCCGCCCACTACCATGTCGGCATGGCATACCACGCGGACGCGAGCCACCTGGCCGACAAGGAGATCCTGACCTGGGAAGGTTTCGGCGATGCCCAGCGCGAGCTCGCCCACGCCATCCACGCATCGGGGTTCCGGCCCTCGATCATCGTCGGGGTGGCGCGCGGCGGTATGCCGCTGGCAGGGGCGCTCACCTACGCACTGGGCGTCAAGCTCACCGACGCCATCAACGTCGAGTTCTATACGGACGTCGAGCAGACGCTTCCGGACCCGATCCTCCTGGCGCCGATGATGGACACCGAGTCCATCGCCGGCAAGCGGATCCTCGTCGCCGACGACGTCGCCGACTCCGGCCGCACGCTGGGGCTGGTGATGAAGCTGCTGCGCGGGTTCGGCGCCGACGTCCGCAGCGCGGTGCTCTACGCCAAGCCGCAGACGCTGGTCCAGCCGGACTACGTGTGGAAGAACACCGACAAGTGGATCGTGTTCCCGTGGTCGGCTCAGCCCCCGATCGCCTCCGTGGACGGCTGAGCATCCGCTCAGAGCCGGATCCCGACCGCGGTCGGCCCGGGGCTTGACGTTAAGCTGTCCCTCGAGACCGCGCAGCAGTGCCCGCTGGCGCGGCACGACCAAGTAAGGAACCACAACGTGACTTTTGAGTGGACCGAACAGGACTCCCGGGCGGTCGACACAGCCCGAATCCTCGCAGCCGACGCCGTGGAGAAGGTCGGCAACGGACACCCCGGCACCCCGATCTCCCTGGCGCCCGTCGCCTACCTGCTGTACCAGAAGGTGATGAACACCGACCCGGCCGACGACCGGTGGATCGGACGCGATCGCTTCGTCATGTCGGCCGGCCATGCCTCGCTGACCCAGTACACGCAGCTGTACCTGGGCGGTCTCGGTCTGGAGCTCGACGACATCGAGTCGCTGCGCACCTGGGGCTCCAAGACCCCCGGTCACCCGGAGTACGGCCACACCGACTTCGTCGAGTGCACCACCGGCCCGCTCGGCGCCGGCATCTCCAACGCCGTCGGCATGGCGATGGCCGCCCGGAAGGAGCGCGGCCTGTTCGACCCCGAGGCGCCCGCCGGTGAGTCCGTGTTCGACCACTTCGTCTACACCATCGCCGGCGACGGCTGCATGCAGGAGGGCATCACCTCCGAGGCCTCCTCGCTCGCCGCGACCCAGAATCTCGGCAACCTCGTAGTCATCTACGACGACAACCGCATCTCCATCGAGGGCGACACCAACATCGCGTTCAGCGAGGACGTCAGCGCGCGCTACGAGGCCTACGGCTGGCACGTCCAGCACGTCGACTGGACCAACGGCGGCACCGAGTACCGCGAGGACGTCGAGGCGCTCTACACCGCGATCGAGGCCGCCAAGGCCGTCACCGACAAGCCGAGCTTCATCAAGCTCACCACCATCATCGGCTGGCCGCTGCCGAACAAGCAGGGCCACCATGGTGTGCACGGCGCCAAGATCGGCGGCGACGAGATCGCCGCGATGAAGGAGCTTCTGAAGTTCGACGCCGAGCCCTTCGCCGTCGACCAGGCCGCGGTGGACCACGCGCGCGCCAACGCCGCCGAGCGCGGTCGCGCCGCGCGCGAGCAGTGGAACGAGAAGTTCGAGGCATGGAAGGCCGCCAACCCGGAGGGCGCCGCGCTGCTCGAGCGGGCCGTCGCCCGCAAGCTGCCCGAGAACCTGAGCCTGCCCGTCTTCGAGGAGGGCTCGAAGTCGACGCGCGCCGCCTCCGGCGACGTGCTCTCGGCGCTGGCACCCCAGCTCCCCGAGCTGTGGGGCGGCTCCGCCGATCTCGCCGGCTCGAACAACACCACCATGAAGGGCGAGCCCAGCTTCCTCCCCGCCGAGCGCGTCACCGAGGACTGGCCGGGCAACGAGTACGGCCGCACGCTGCACTTCGGCATCCGTGAGCACGCCATGGGCGGCATCCTCAACGGCATCAATCTGTCCGGCCTGACCCGCAGCTACGGCGGCACCTTCCTGGTGTTCTCCGACTACATGCGCCCCGCGGTCCGGCTCGCCGCCATCATGGAGACGCCAAGCATCTTCGTGTGGACCCACGACTCCATCGGCGTCGGCGAGGACGGCCCCACGCACCAGCCCGTCGAGCACCTCGCCGCGCTGCGCGCCATCCCCGGCCTGTCCGTCGTGCGTCCGGCCGACGCCAACGAGACCTCCGTCGCCTGGGGCGAGATCCTGCGGCGCACCGAGGGTCCGTCCGGCCTCATCCTGTCGCGGCAGAACCTGCCCACCGTCGCGCGCGGCGAGAAGTACGCCTCCGCGGAGGGGCTCGCCAACGGCGCCTACGTGCTGAGCGAGGCCGACGGCGAGGCCAAGGTCATCCTCATCGCCACCGGCTCCGAGGT